>CAZNVL010000023.1:0-27497 GCA_964576565.1 uncultured Flavobacteriaceae bacterium
CTTAGAGTATCGTGTTTCTTAATATCTCTAAAAGCAACCGTGATGTGGGGATGAAAAGGACGAGACAGTAAATCCTTCGTAATTTTTAATTGTGTTTGTACGAATTGATGAGTAAACTTGTAAATCTCTAAAAGTTCTGAGTTATCTAACACTTTAATAAAAACCACTTTGGGCAGAAACACATCATAATCTTTCAATTGAATGATGGTTTGAAATGTTTGAAGGTGTTGATTTAACTTGTGGATATTTTGAATTAGCAATGATTCTTTTGTGTTTGAAAAACGAAAGGGTGGTTCTATTGTTAGGTGAGGCGGAGATTTCAAAGCGTGTTTGCTATGATATTTCTGGGCAATATAAAGTTTAATTTGATGGATTTTTTGAGAAAGCTCAGGTGGTGGAAGGATGGCAAGAAAATATAAAGAAACAGAATGAGAATTCATTTAAACAAAATCATTCCATCAATGAACACTATTTCCATTGAGTTTAAGATTAGGTTTCCCTTTTGGAATAGAGTTAATCAGTTTTTTTGTATATTCTTTTTGAGGATTGAAATAAATTTGATCGGCATCACCAATTTCTTCAATCGTACCTTTGTTCATTACAGCAATTCTATCGCTCATAAATCTTACAACGCTTAAATCGTGTGAAATAAAGATGTAGGTAAGATGAAATTCTTTTTTAAGATCGTTGAGAAGATTTAGTATTTGTGCTTGTACACTGACATCTAAAGCGCTGACGCTTTCGTCACAAATAATAAATTTGGGTTGCACAGAAAGAGTTCTGGCAATACATATTCTTTGTCTTTGGCCACCGCTAAACTCGTGTGGGAAACGATTAAAATGTGATTCTTTTAAACCTACTTTTTTGAGAAGTTCCATAGCCATTTCCTTACGTTCGGATTTGGATTTTCCGATTCCGAATACTTCCATGGGTTCCATAATGGCTTCTCCTATGGATATTCTTGGGTTGAGTGAAGAATAGGGATCCTGAAAAATGATTTGCATTTCTTTTCGTAAAGGTCTAAAATCTGATTCTTTCAGACGCAAGATTTCTTCATTTTTGTAAAGAATTTGTCCTTCCTTTGCTTTGACTAATTTTAATATTGTTCTACCAAATGTTGTTTTTCCACAGCCGCTTTCTCCCACTAATCCTAATGTTTCTCCTTCATAAACTTCTAAACTCACACCATTCACGGCTTTAAACCATTCTTTGGTTTGGCCCAACAATGATTTATTGATTGGGAACCATGTATGCAGATTTTTTATTTGTAGAAGTTTATCTTTTTTGTACAGATTTTCCATTTTTTGTTTTCTTTCTTCATCTGAAAGGATGTTTCTTTTTTGAGAAAATCGGAGGAAGGCATTTTCTATTTCAATAATATTCCCGCTATCGTCTATTTGCATGAAATCCGATATGACTGGCAACACTTTTAATCGTTTGTCAAGAGGCGGTCGGCAGGCCATTAGCCCTTTTGTGTAAGGGTGCTGAGGATTAGTAAAAATTTCTTCAATGGTGCCTTTTTCTACAATGCTTCCGTTTAGCATCACTATCACCTTGTCTGCTATTTCTGCAATCACAGACAAATCGTGTGAGATAAAAATAACACTGGTGCTAAACTCGTCGCGAAGTTTTTTTAGTTGTTCCAATATACCTTTCTGAATGGTTACATCTAAGGCGGTGGTAGGTTCATCAGCAATGATGAGTGATGGATTGCAGCTCATGGCCATAGCAATCATCACTCTTTGTTTTTGTCCGCCTGAAAGTTCGTGAGGGTATTTTTCAAAAGTTTTTTCTGGATGAGGGAGATTAACGAGGTTGAATAAATCGATCGTTTGTTTTTTGGCCTCCTCATAACGCACTTTTTTATGAAGTAAAATTGCTTCTGCCACTTGTTCGCCACATTTCATAACGGGGTTCAAAGAAGTCATCGGTTCCTGAAAGATCATTCCAATTTCATTCCCTCGTATCTTTCGTATCTCTTCATGAGGGAGAATATTTAAATCAACGATAGTGTTATCTTTTTTTCTAAAGAGCATTTGCCCTCCTGATATTTTTCCGGGCGGATTGGGTATCAGGTGCATGATAGAAAGACAAGTCACGGTTTTTCCTGAACCACTTTCACCAACAATACCAACAATTTCACCACGCTTAATAGTAAATGACACTTCTTTAACCGCCTGATTAAACACACCGCTTTGATGAAAAATAACATTAAGATTGTTCACTTCAAGCAGTGTGTCATCGGGTAATGAGAGCATAACAAAAATTCACTTTGAGTACATCGTTAATAGGTCGCTAAAATGAAACAAGAACATAAAAAGAGCTTGCGAAAAAAGTGGTGAAATTATTTCTTCACAAATTCACCCATTTTATTATCATAATTCAGAAAATACCCGCCTTTGGGGAGATTAGAAACATCTATTTTACTACCATATCCTTTTTTCACAATGTTTCCATATTGGTCATAGATTTCGTACATTGTTTCAGCGGGCTTATCGTTGGCTACGAATTGAATATCTGTTTTGGCTTTCATTGGCCCAAAAGACACTTCAGGAATGTCGGAAATAACTTCTACTGGTTTTGAAACTCTTGGTTGACCGGTGTAGTCCGTTTGTCTTACTCTTACGGTATTTTTTCCGGAATGTAATTGCAATTTGAATTCATAGTTATTGGTACCGGGCGTACCAACGCCTTCCACTTCGCCTACTTTTACCCATTTGTTCCAACGGTATTGTTCAATAACAAAAGTGAGTTTCCCGGTTTCAGATTTTGTAGAAAACTTTAAGAGCCCTGCTTTATCAAGTGTCATAGAGATAACTTCAAATGTACTTTTTGGTTTCAATACTTCAGGATTGAGTACTTTTGGTTTACAATCGGATTTATGTTTTATTTTCACTTCTACTTTATCGCCGATGTTTAATTTATGTGGTTTGAAGTCAATTTCAAAAGCTGAAGAATTTGTTTCATCTGTAGTAATATTGCCGTTCACCAATACCTCTGTTACACAAAAACCAACACCACTGCTGGCAAAGGGATTTTGTACATATAAGTTTTTACCTTGATAATTACCTTCTAATATCAGCACACCTCCTTGTGCATAAGACATGAAGGCACACATACTTAAAATGCACACTAATGATTTTTTCATTATTAGTAAAATTTTGCTGCAATAATAAAACCTATTTTTCATTTTTCCAAAATTTAAATTTTTAGACCTGTGTTTCTGAAATTTTTTTTAAAGATGGATATTCAATTAAGTGTAAATGTTCTCCATCAAATTGTGCAAATGTATAGTATTTTATCCAATCCCCTAAATTTAAATAAGCAGATGTATTCATTTTTACAACAAGAGGTAAATGCCTGTGTCCAAATATAAAATAATCTATTTTCTGTTTTTTTAAAACGTCCTGACAGTAAATATAAAGCCACTCTTTTTCTTTACCTAAAAATTTTTCATCCTGTTGACCGGTGGCTATCCGGCTTCGTTGACTGAAAAAGTTAGCAATCTGAAAAGAAAGGTTAGGATGTAAGCGGGCAAAAGCCCACTGGCAAAAAGGGTTGCGAAAAATTTTTTTAATGAACTTATAGTTGTAGTCGTTTGGTCCAAGCCCATCACCATGGCCTATCATGAATGTTTTGCCATAAAACGACTTTACAATCGGCTGATGATGATGAATGACAACATTTAATTCTTTTGACAGATAATCCTTCATCCACATATCATGATTGCCTACTACAATTTCAATCGGAATACCATTATCGGTCAACTCTGCTAATTTTCCCAATAAACGAATAAATCCTTTTGGTGCTACATATTTGTATTCAAACCAGAAGTCAAAAATATCACCTACTAAAAAAATTCGTTCGGCGTCCTGCTTAATAGTTTCCAACCACTGACAGATTATTTTTTCTCTTTTCAAGCTGGATTGAAAATCAGGTGTTCCTAAATGAAAGTCCGACGCAAAGTATATTTTTTTTCTCTCAGACATTTTGCATGCTTGAATGGGCGAAAGTAGTGAAAATTTTTATGAAAACTTGTTGAAAAACTGAATGGGTACTTTGCAAAAATTTCATACACACACTCTATTGCTCTATTTTCATAACTAATAATAAATAAGCACCTTTCAATGCTAATAATACAGAAGACATTCAAAATTTCTTCCTGTGTTTTTCTTAATCTGAGATAAGAACTTTCAGGGATTGTAAAAACTTATTTCTTTTTAGACAGGGCTTCTTGTGGGATGATGTATGCGGTAGAAAGATCCCAATAATTGATGGCATTAGAGGGAATGTTACGAATATTATTTTGTTCCAATAAAAAGTTATCATCGTAGAAAATAGGAATAAACGGTGGATCTAAGATAACTTCTCTTTCAGCTAAAGAAAGCATTCTCATACGCTCTTTTTGATCGGCAATTTTCTGGCTTGCTTCAAAAATGGAATCAAATTTAGGATTGATGTATCTGAAGTTATTGATGTATGTTTTTTCGTCTATAGAAGCGGGCACGAGCTTACTATAAAACAAGTCCAAAAAGGATTTGGGGTCCGGATAATCGGCTACCCATGCAAAGCGAAAGAAATCTGATTTTGAAGAAGCGATATTTTCAATATGTTCCGGGAATGTGGTAACAGCAATATCTATTTTAATTCCTAAATTTTCCTCCAACATTTTTTTCACTACCTCTGCCACTAATATATTTCTGTCACCTCCGCCGCTGTTAATAGAAAGTGTAATAGACGGGAATCCTTTGCCGTTTGGATAACCGGCTTTCGCTAATAAGTCCTTCGCTTTTTGCGGGTCATAATTAAATCCACCTACAGATTTATAATCGTATCCTGATTGCTCAAAAATTTCATAATAAGGCACCATGCCGTATTTTGCAGCGCTGCCTTCCCCTTGTATTGTAAAGTTTGCAATTTTATCTCTATCTATTGCATAATTAAAGGCTAAACGTACGTCTTTATTTTTAAATATTGGGTTGACCTGAACATTAAATCCAATGTAAAATGTGCTTAATAACGGAGAGGATTCAATAGCAAAGTCAGATTTTCTTTTTCTGGCATCTTCCAGTTTACCCATCACTTCCGGGAAAATTTCTACAGGCACTCTGTATATTAGATCCAGATTCCCTCTTTTAAACTCAAGTATTTCTGATTTTTTTTCTTTAATAAATGTCCATTTTATGCCGTCTAAATAAGGAAGTGCATTACCATTTTCATCTTTAGCCCAATAATTGGGATGACGTTTCATTAATATAATTTCCCCTTCTTTAATTGTTTCAACATAAAAAGGACCTGTTCCGACACATTTCACTCGCATATCCTGACCGTATTTTTCATACGCTTCTTTTGGAAACACATAGCAGCCCGGCATGCAGAGTATTTCAATGAATGTAGGATCTGGCTGATACAATTCGATAGATAATGTAGAGTCATTTAATACTTTTACCCCTGTGAGTTCATTGGATTTTTTTTCAAAGTACTCATTAGCTCCAAGCACTCTGTTTTTAAAGGTTATTTGAAATTGATTGTTAGAGGGATCGGCTGTACATAATTTTTCAAAGCAATATTTAAAGTCCTGTGCCGTTACTTCTCTGCCTTTGTTTTCAGGGAAACAAGGGTCATCGTGAAATTTGACGCCTTTTCTGAGATGAAAGGTATATGTTTTTAGGTCTTCACTCACTTCCCATTTGTATGCAATACAAGGTTTTACAGAAAGGTCTGTCGCATTAAATTTCACCAGCCCTTCATAAACCTGAGAGGCGATATGGGAACCATTTACTTCATTAATGTTTATCGGAAAAAGTGTGCGAAAGCTTTCCACTTCGTTGACACGCAAGAAGCCACCTTTAAATATTCCACCGGCTAGTTCTTTTGATTCTTCTTTGTGGTCGGTTTTACAATTGTAAAAAAGTCCAACACTGCTTACTAAAATTAAATAAAAACTGGTTTTAACTTTATTTATCAACATATACAATATTTTGCCACAAATCTAATGATTTTAAACTTAAACCTAAAAAAATTTTTTTAAAGAATGGACTAAATTTGGGTAATCATAGATAATCAAGGGAAAAACTTATTTTAATTAATCTAGTTTTAAGCTGGTGTTACCTATCACAAAGCCATCGCACACAATATCAATAATATAGGTGCCGGGGACAAAAGGTTCACTACCTTCACAGTACACTACCACCTCCATTTGAGTGTTGGCGTATTGAATAGTTTCTGTACCAGCAAAATATCCCGAAGAAGTTTTATTAAAGGTAAATTTATAGAGGTCGCTGTATTCTTTTGCCAATTCTTTACCATCGGGTGTCATAATACGCACATAAATATCACGTGGGCCGGGTTTAGCGATTTTGTTTTCGCCCAGTGTAAAACTGACTTTAATTTTGTTTGCTCTTTTCGCACGGCTTGTTTCGCTTTCTTTTTTTCCGCCTTTTTTTATTTGAACGGCCACTGCCTTGATGTTAGAGCAACTTAAAATAGATCCTTTTTCTATGGTAGATTTTAATTCTTCCTGCTTTTTATTCATCTCACTAATCACCGTTTCTTTTTCATCCAATTTTTTTTCAACATGCTTTTTTTCTTCCACCAGCTTTTGATTCAGGATATTTAACGAGTCAATCGTTCGTACATATCCTTTCATAATTTCTCTCAAAGTTTCAGTTTCTTTTTTCAATTTAGCAATTATTGCCGCATCGTTTTTATGCTTTTCAGCTTCTTTCAACAACTCATCAATATAGGCCTTTTTTTCATCAATTTCTTTTTGCAAATCTGTGTTATCTGTTTTAAGATCTTCATATTGTTTTTTCAATTCTTCCAAAGCCGTTTTGACATTGTCTCTTTCTACAATCACTTCTTTTGTAACGATTACTTGTTCATTGGTTTTTTGTTTTTGATTGAACAGCAATACCAATAAATAGATATTTGTAATCACTAGTATTCCTGAAAAAATGGAAAGAAAAAGGATGATTCTTTTTCTTAAGGTTTCTTTATCATTTTCATTTGTATTGGGTAGATTCATTTGTTTATTTTTGCTGCAAAAGTAATAAAAATTGTTTCATGTCATTTTCTTTCAATTGGTAAATACATGTGGATAAACAGTAAGGACTTATTCCATGATTTTATAGGGCTTATTTTCCCCAAAGTATGTGTGGCTTGCAACAGAGCATTATTAAAACATGAAGAATGGATATGTTATTGGTGCAGGCATCGTTTACCGAGAGCGTATTTCCATAAATCTATTGAAACTTCTTTGATTCGGAAAACGTTGTATGGGCGAGTACCCGTGGTGGGTTCAGCGGCTTACTATTTATTTTCCAAAAAAAGCGGCGTTCAAAACATTCTGCATTTTATCAAATATAAAAACGGGAAGGCATTGGCACAGCAAATTGGTCAATGGATGGCAAAAGAACTAATGGAATCTGATTGGTTTAAAGAGGTAGATGCCTTAGTGCCTATTCCTTTACATCCTCAAAAACAATTGGAGCGCGGGTATAACCAGAGTGAAGAGTATTGTTATGGCATTACGAAAATGACACCAGTACCTGTTATGCCGATATTGAAGAAAAACATTTATACTACTACTCAAACTAAAAAGAAAAAATACGAACGTTGGGAAAATGTAAAAAATAATTTTGATGTGGCGATGGATATAAACCATTTTAAGCACCTTGCTTTAGTAGATGATGTGATGACAACAGGTGCTACCTTTGAATCTGCTTATTCTGCTTTATCCAAAGCAGGGTATAATGGAAAAATCAGCATTATTACCATTGCGGTTGCGACACATTTAATTTAGCTAACTTCTTCTAATTGCGTTTCATAAATTTCTCTGTAAATGCCCTCTTTTTCAATCAATTGCTGGTGTGTGCCATGGTCTTCTATTTTACCACGATGCATTACAACAATTTGATCGGCCATCTGAATAGTAGATAAACGATGGGCTATAATAATGGCTGTTCGGTTGATTAAAATTTTTTTCAAAGCCGATTGTAGTAATTGTTCTGTTTGAGAATCCATCATAGAAGTGGCTTCGTCTAAGATAAAAATTTCCGGATGATGAATATAGGCACGCAAAAAAGCAATTAATTGCTTTTGCCCCGAAGATAAATTTGTCCCTCTTTCCTGAACAATGTAATCATAGCCATGCTCTAAATGTACAATGTAGTCGTGTATTCCGATTTCTTTTGCCGCATTTTCTACTAAATCTTTTGAGATGGTAGAGTTAAACATTCTCACATTGTTTAAAAGAGTATCATTAAATAAATGCGGATCTTGTAAAACTACAGCAATCTTACTTCTTAAAGAGGAAAGTGTATATTCCTGAACAGGAATATTATCAATACATATTTCACCTTTTTTAATATCGTAAAGCCGGGTGATTAAGCTAATGAGTGTAGATTTTCCGGAACCAGTATGCCCTACAATTGCTGTAACTTTTTTGGCGGGAATAAATAAATTAATGTCTGATAACACTTCTACTTTTTTATCCTGATAATAAAAACTAACACCTTTGAATTCTATTCCTTGATCCAGATGTTGAAACACTCTTTTACCATCGTTTTCCTGAATAATTTGCTCATCTAAAAGTTGATATACTCTCTCTGCCGCTACCAGTCCCATTTGAAAGGTGTTTAATTGATCGGCGAGCATTCTCAATGGCCGAAACAACATTTGTGTCATCATGACAAAAAAGGTGATGTCTCCTAAGGCCACATTTGGCAATATAGAAGAGGTATAAATCAAAAATGCAATGGCGATACTGGAAAGCAATTCCAAAACAGGGAAAAAAATAGAATAATACCAAATGGACTGAACGTGAGCATTACGATGTTGTTGGTTGAGTTGTTTGAATTTTTCAAATTCTTGTTTTTCTGCATTGAATTGCTGAATAATGGACATGCCCATTAAACGTTCCTGAATAAAGCGGTTCAGATGTGCAATAGCGTTTCTAACCTGCGTAAATGATTTTTGAACAGCATTTTTAAAGAGCCACACAGCGAATAGAAGCAAAGGTAAAACAGATAATACAGATAATGTAAGTTTTACATTAATAAACAGCATCGTTGCAATAAAAATGAGAATAGTTAAAACACTTCCTAAAATAGTAGTAAATCCTTCAGAGAAAATTTCATTCATTGCTTCCATATCCGATACTACTCTTGTAACGATGGTGCCCACCGGGGTTTTGTCAAAGTATGAAACAGGTAGATGTAACACATGATGAAAAAGTTGTTTTCGTGTTTTCAGCACCAGTTTTTGACCTAAGATAACAGATATAACGCTATTACCGTATTGAAACAGGGCTTCTATGAATAAGAGCAGTATTAAGATGATACCAAAATAAATTAATTGTTGGGTATCTGTTTGTTCTATACGGTTCAGCAGGCGATTGACCATAATTGGACGGAAGATGGATACAAAGGAGATGAGAAAGGTTAATAGAATGGAGGAGTAAAACCATTTTGGATAACTCTGTAATTCTGATACTATTTTTAAAATGATATTTCTTTTTTTCATACACTGAAAATATGGGTAGGATATTTTACTTTTGTAAGGTATAAACCTTCTGACGGAGCGGAAGCACCGGCTTTTTTTCTATCTTTTGAAATTAAAATATGTTCAAAATCACTTAATGAAATTTTTTCAGTACCAACTCCAATCAATGTTCCGACAATTGCCCGTACCATGTTTCGTAAAAAACGATTGGCGGTAATAGAAAATACTATTTGATGTTGATCTGTTTTCCAATCTGCTTCATAAATGTTGCATATTGTATGAGTATAGTCGGATGCTTCTTTTGTAAAACAAGCGAAATCCTTGTATTGTTTTAATATCTCAAGTGCAGATCTAATTTTTTGATGATTAAGCGTGCGCGGAAAAAACCATGATTTTTGAAATAAGAAAGGGTCTTTTTTTTGATGAATATGATACTCATACGTCCGTGAAATGGCATCATAACGGGCATGTGCTGTGCTTATTACCGGAATAATATTTTGAATAGCAATACTGTCTGGCAACATAGAGTTCCATTTATAAATCCAATAATCAAAAGTATGATATGCGAGTGTTTCGGAGTCAAAGTGTGCAAAAAATTGTTTGGCATGTACACCGCTATCGGTTCTTCCGCAACCAACAATTTCAACAGGATGTTTTAATGTAAGAGAAAGTGTTTGTAGTAAAATTTGTTGGATAGTATTGGGCGTGTTGGATTGTATTTGCCAGCCGTTTAAATGAGTTCCACAATACCTTAGTTCAATAAAGTATCTGGGCATGGTTAGAAATTATATTCTTTAAAGTTTTTTGTAAACTCTTCATCGTTGATGGGGATATTTTTTTGCACTTCAAAATAATCGTAACTTTCTAAAATTCCTTTATCATCGTATAAATTTATGGACACTGGTAAGTAAGTGTTTTTGTCAAGATATAGAAATGCTTTTTTACAATACATGGTGGGGATTAGTATGGAGGCACCTTTTTTTAAGAAGCCATAATTGGAATACAAATTGTTTTTATCCCGAATGATGTATTCATTAATATTGAATTTTCTGGCAATGCTTACTACAGTTTCTTTGGATTGAACGGTATAAGCAATAAAATCAAAATCAGAACTTTCGTACATCAGTGTATAACAGAGTTTGTTATTTTTTTCATTTAAGCCAAGATAATGTAAGTGTTTTTGATAGTTATTTTTTTCTTTTGCTAAGGCCATTTGGATGGTACGAGCAATGTATTGAAATCCTAATTCGTGTATGGTGTAATGTTGATTTTTCTTCATAATAGAACCATTTGGATCCAAAAAGAGGCTAAAAGGTAAGGAGGGATGTTTCACAAGTGCCTTATTATCATTAGCATTTTCGAGGTACAGAATTTCAATCTTTTTTTCCGGGTTAATGAAGTATAATTTTTTAATCGGATAGTAAGAAATTTTGGTATAAGAAACGGCCTTTAAATATTTATTCTGATACCTTTCAAGTGCTACCAGTTTCATCTTTAAAGTTTTAATATTACCAATAGAATCCATCATTTGGTGAAGTATCTGAAAGGGGGTTGTGTTTTCAGAAAGTGTGTGTGTGTTAGGGATTTTATAAGATGAAATCAGCCCTAAAACAAGGGCAATCATAAAACCACATATGAATTGGTTATGAGTCATTTTATTTCCTGTTTGTCATAATTTCCGGGTACACGGAAAGACAAGTTCTGAATTTTATGGAGTTCAACTTTTGTATATTTTAATTGAAAATCGAATGGTTTGTTAGCCAAAATTTTAGCTTTGACTAATTTTGGAAAAACCAAAGAATCAAGTGTTTGAAAATTTTCGTATTCTACACTCAAAGAGTGATTATTTTTTACGTCCAGAAAATAATTGCGTGTGATTTTAAATGTATGTGGATGAATGGTGATAATTTGGATAGGTTCTTTAGCAATAAGGAGGTCTTTGTCTTTTAGCAATCGTTTTACTTTTCTTTTTTTTGTGGTGGTTAATAGATACAAACAATTTTTTTTATCATTAATATGTTTAACTTTGTCTTCTTCGTTGTAAAACTCTGCACTATTACCAAACAACACCGATTGTATCAAATCAAGGTCTGCCGAGATATTGAGTAATTTGGAGATGTTTTCAATGCTTCCATAGAAGTATTGTTTTTTGGGGTAAATGATCATTTTGACAGAATCATTGGTGATTAATATTTTCGCCACATCAAACAAGCCGATGGCTTCAACGGTAATTAAAAGGGCGCTGTCTTTTTTGGAACGAATTTTTATATCTACATCTGTATCTTCACTGTCTATAACAAGTTTTGTTTCTGCACGGGCATATATCCATTCGTAGTGGAATGTATTTTGTTGCATTTTTTCAATCAAAAGGCGGGTAGATTTTACAGATAATTTACATTTTTCTGTGGTGTCTGAAAGAACGGTTTCTTTAGATTGGATGGTTGTTTTTTTTGTTTTACAGGAAAACAAAAAAAATATTCCGATTACTACTAATAGTATACTTTGGGTTATTATTACTTTATGAGACGGGTTTTTCAATTTTTTAGATTTATTCTTCAAGGAGGGTTTGTGTTTCGATTTTTTTGATCAATGTTTCGGATGTATTACCGGCTTCTTTAGATTTTTTCCAATATTCCAAGGCGTCTTCTTTTCTGTTCAGTTTGTATAGTATGTCCCCATAATGCTCTAATAGAGTGGGTGATTGTTTTTTATCTAAGATAGATTTTAATGTTGATTCGGCTTCTTTATATCGTTTTTGTTGATATAAAATCCATGCGTAGGTATCTATGTAATTGGGATTATTAGGAGAAAGTTCTAAACTTCGTTTACTCATTTTTTCTGCTTTTTCTAATTTTTGTTTGCGCACAGCGAGGTAATAAGCATAATTGTTCAAAACCAGAGAATTGTCGGGGTTAATGGTTAAGGCATATTCAAAGTATTTATCGGACTCTTCATAATTTTTGGTGTCGTGATATGTTTCAGCGAGTTCTGTGTAAATAATTTCAAGGAGGTTGTTGTTATCCAGTGCGTAATCGGTAGCAATTTTGTAGTAATGGATGGCTTCTTCGTACTGTTTTTTGTTTTTTAATGCAATGGCTTTGTACACATAAAACATGGATTGATTGGGGAAAATTTCTAAAGCCATTTCACTGTGCCTGAGCAAAGAATCATACCAAGCTGCTTCGTATTCGATGGAGAGCAATTGGTCCCAGATAGGATATTTGTTTTTACTTAATAAAGCGGCTTTATAGTATTCTGCAATGGCTTCGCTTTTTTTGTCCTGCTTCAACAAATAATCCGCATAAATGCTATGCGATTCAGGCGACATCGGATGCGTGTGAACAAAAATTTCACACACACGAAGTAATTTTTCATCCAGATCTTTGTCTTTTGACTTTATGCTGGATGAGTATAAGTTTATCAAAATAGAGAGTTTATCTTTGACATCATAATCCGGATTTGAAAATAAAATATTTAAATGAAAAAATGCTTTTTCAATGTTGTTTTGGCTTATATAATAATCGTAATACACCAGATGGGCAGTAGCATTTAGAGAATCTTCTTTAAGTAAATCGTCAGAAAGTGCCAATGCTTTTTCATATTCTTTATTTTTGTATAACATGCTGGCCAGTACTTCTTTTGCTTTCAGATCATTGGGGAATTGTTTCAGATATTTTTGAAGTTCGTTTTCTACTGCCTTAGGTTTTCCCATAAAAAAGAGCAGTGTTACTTTTTCATACATAAGGTCAAAAGAATTGCCCCATTTTTTCTCTGTTTCTTCCAATAATTCAATAGCTTTTTCGGGCTGATTGTTTAATTCATACTCTAATACTAATTGCCGGTATAAATCCTGATTGTTGGGAAATTTTTTTATTAAATTTTTTAAAACACTGATGGATTTATGGTATTGATTATTTTGCTCATACACTTTAATTAAAGCATATTGATACCAGATATTATCCGGATTTAATTGCACTGCTTTTTGTGCGGCTATTAATGCTTCTTGTTTTCTGTTGGATAAACGATACAGGTTGCTCAATTCATATTGTACTGCAGCAGAAGAAGGTTCTAATCGTTCACATTGTTTTAAATACCACTCTGCTTCTTTGAATTTGCCTAATAATCTGTTAGAACAGCCCTCAATAAACAAAGAAGATAATTGGGACTGCTTATCATTATTTGTTAACGTGGTGGAAGTATTGTTTTTTGTTGAAGCAATAGAGGTTTTGTTGACTTTACAGCTTGTACTATATGTCAATAGAAGAACAACTACTATACTATGGAGCAGTTTCATCATCCGTTAATCTAATTCTATTTGAGTATAATCGCTAATATGTACATTTAAAAGGGCGCCGTGATTTTTTCCTTTGATGTTAGAATGAGCACCGATAATACTTTTTTGTAACTTAATGGTATCTATATTAACCTGCTTCATCACAATGCTGTTTTCAATGAAAGCATTGGAAATTTTGGAATGATCACCAATGCTTACATAAGGACCTATGACAGAATTTTCAATAATCACATGATGACCAATATAACAAGGCGGAATAATTTTACTATTGAGTATTTGTGGACTATCAGGAGAAAGAATTTTGTTTTCTTCCAATACAACACGGTGAGAATACAAGGTTGTTTCTTTATTTCCGCAATCCAGCCACTTATCTACTGTTTGAGAGTATAAATTTTTCCCTTTTTGTCTCATATTTTCCATAGCATTCGTCAGCTGATATTCGCCTTTTTCTTTGATGTCTTTTTCAATCAGATAGTGTAATTCTGATTTAAGATATTCGCCATCCCTGAAAAAATATATTCCAATGATCGCTTCATTACTTATTGGGTTTTGCGGTTTTTCTTCAAATCTTAAAATTCTTTTGGATGCATCGGTTACCACTATGCCATACTGCCTTGGGTCTTCCACGGTTTTTGTCCAGATAATCCCATCTTTTTGTGTATCTATCTGAAAAGTGGCTTTAAATAAGGTATCTGCAAAAGCAATAAGCACTTCGCCGTTTAAGGAGTTTTCTGCGCATAAAATAGCATGTGCTGTTCCTAAGGCAGTATCCTGATAATATATAGTCCCTGTAGCATTATACTTCTTCGCGATGTTCAATAAATCGGCTTCCACTTGTTTACCAAAATCAGGATGAATGACGAAAGATATTTCTTCTATTTTTAAATTAGTAGATTGAAATATTTCATAAACCAGCCATTCTACTATGCTCTTATCGGCAATTGGGAATAGGGGTTTAGGAATTGTAAGCGTAGAGGGGCGCATTCTTGTACCTCTTCCGGCCATTGGTATAATCAGACGCATAATTTTTTAATTACAAGTGTGGCAAAAATACAATTATTTTACTTGTAGGATAAACTGTCCAACGCAAAATATTCTTAATTTAACGCCTGTTTTTTATTATTATGAACTATAAGTACATTTTACTGATGAGTATTGTTTTTTTGGTGGCGTGTAGATCGAAAAAATCAATAGTTACAGCGGATGTCAAGCATTCTAATTATATTCAAGTAAAAACACTCTTAAACATCACAGATAAAGAAATGCAACAACCCTTATATAAATTTATAACGGAATGGTACGGTGTACCGTACAAATATGGCGAATGTTCCAAAAATGGCATTGATTGTTCGGGATTTGTCAATATGTTGTACCAAAAAATATATGATAAATCTTTAGAAAGGAGATCTGAAGATATTTTTAATAAACAATGTAAAAAAATCAATAGAGCCGATGTAAAGGAAGGCGATCTGGTTTTTTTTAAGATAGAAAGTAAAACAATATCTCATGTGGGCGTATATTTGAAGAACAATAAATTTGTTCATGCTTCTACGAAAAAAGGTGTGATAATAAGCGATTTAAATGAGCCCTATTACCAGAAGTATTTTTACGCGTTTGGAAGAGTAAAATAGTTAGTTGAAAACGTATCAATAAACCGGCCTTAGATAGCGTTCATATTTTGTTGATGAATTAAAATTCGTGCGTAAGTTTTTTACATTGCTAGGGCGTTTATTTTTCTCAAAGACGCGGAGGTGCAAAAAAATAACATGTGAAGTTTTGTATCTTTATCCTGCAAAGCGAAAAAAATTAAAGATGAGTAGTAAACACTAATTTTTAAATTCTAATTTTAAAAACTTTGCTGTATCGTTGTTTTCAAGTAAAATCATTTCTTCTGGTGTACCTTCAAACAATATTCTGCCGCCTTCTTTTCCACCTTCAGGTCCCATATCAATAATATAATCAGCGGTTTTTATAACATCCATATTGTGTTCAATCACAATCACTGTATTTCCTTTATCTACTAACTTATGCAAAACAATCAACAATTTATTTATATCCTCAAAATGCAGTCCGGTTGTTGGCTCATCCAGAATATAAAGTGTTTTGCCAGTGTCTTTTTTATATAATTCTGATGCCAATTTAATGCGCTGTGCTTCACCACCACTAAGTGTTAGAGACGATTGCCCTAATTGAATATAGCCAAGCCCAATATCATTAAGAATATTTAGTTTCTTTAATATCTTCGGATGGTTCTCAAAAAACATACAGGCCTCTTCTATAGGCATATTTAAAACATCACTAATCGTTTTTCCTTTGTATTTTACCTGCAAGGTTTCACGGTTATATCGTTTTCCCTGACAGACCGGGCAAGTGATATAAACGTCCGGTAAAAAGAGCATTTCCAAAACTTTTTGCCCCCCGCCACCACATTCTTCGCATCTTCCGCCAATTAAATTAAATGAAAACCGGCCGGGTTTGTACCCACGGATTTTGGCTTCTGGAGTTTCAGCAAAGAGTTTGCGAATATCATCAAAAACACCTGTGTACGTAGCCGGATTACTGCGTGGTGTACGTCCGATAGGCGATTGATCAATTTCTATAACACGGTCAATATTCTCAACACCTTCCAGAGATTGATACGGATAAGGCGGATTCTCTATGACATAAGCCAATTTGCTTTTGACAGCCGGTAAAAAGGTTTCCATTAAAAGAGTGGATTTACCACTTCCGCTCACTCCTGTTATACAGATAAATTTTCCCAAAGGAAAGGAGACGCTGATATTTTTCAGATTATTGCCTGTGCAACCCGTAATGGTAATGTATTTTCCACTGCCTTTTCTTCGTTCAGAAGGTGTATAAATTTTTCTTTGGTGGTTAAGGTACTGAGCTGTGATGGTATTGGTGTTTAATAATTTTTCTGGACTTCCTGAAAAAACAATGTGTCCACCGTGTCGGCCGGCGCCGGGTCCAATATCTACCACATAATCGCTTTCTAAAATCATTTCTTTATCGTGTTCTACAACAATCACGGTGTTATGCTGGTCTCTGAGTTTTTTTAAGGCGTTAATGAGGCGATGGTTATCTCTTTGATGTAGGCCAATGCTTGGTTCATCTAAAATATACAGCACGTTGGACAATTGTGAGCCCAGTTGTGTAGCCAATCGTATCCGCTGTGCTTCTCCGCCACTGAGTGCATACGCCGGCAGATTAAGGGTGAGATAACCAAGGCCTACATCCAATAAGAACTCTATTCTTGGTAAAAGTTCTTTGAGGATTTCTTCCTGAACAATTTGATAGGAAGAGTGTTCTGGCGGAGGTAAATGTTTTAGCCAGCTGTAAAGTTGTTGGATTGAAAAGTCGCCAATATCTCCGATGGTGGTATTTTGGATTTTGAAGTACAGGGCTTCTGGTTTTAATCGCTGACCATTACAAGCTGGACAAGTAGTTTCTTCTAAGAGTTGGTATTCTTTGAGATATTGTTCAAATCTTATGAGATTGGGATTTTCAGGGTTAGTATATTCGTCTGCAAGATAATCTTCTAAAAGTATTTTGTAATTTAAATAAACATGATTTGAAAAAATTCCTGATAATATTTCTTCAATATATTTTGAGAATTTTTGGTAGGACTCTGAAAAATTTAAATTAATTAGGTCTTTTACAAAAGCTATTTTTTTCTGTGGAGTCCAATCATCAAACATATCATGAAAGGACAACATTGTTTCAAGTATTCCTAAGAGCTCTTTTTCACTTAAAGGTAAGATTTTTTTATCAAAAGCTTTAAGGAAAGGTTTATTGGGATGTTGGATGAGTTTAAGTACATTTATTTTTTTGTCGGTCCCTAATCCTTTGCATTTGGGACACCAGCCGTACGGAGAATTAAATGAAAAAGTATTCGGAGAAGGGTCTTCAATGGACAGCCCGGAATCCTCATCCGTAAAATTCAATGAATACAACACTGCTTGCTTACTTTTATCTTCCAAGACCATTATCTTATTTTCACCGAGTTTAAGAGCTGTGCTGAGTGAAGTTTTTAATCTTTCTATAGTATCTAAATTAATTTCTAATGTGTCAATCAACAACTCAATATTATGTGTTTTATATCTATCCAGCTTTAAACGGGGGCTTAGGTCTTTGATTGTTCCATCTATCCGGCATTTGGTGTATCCTTTTTTTAATAATTGATTAAACAATTCGTTGTAGTGTCCTTTTCTTCCATATACAAGCGGTGCAAGAAGTATAATGTTTTTGTGAGCGTAATTTTTCTGGAGAAGTTGAAAGATTTGTTCCTGCGAATATTTCGTCAGTTTTTTCCCGGTAACAGGTGAAAAAGCATCGGCTGTTCGGGCATATAAGAGTCGTATAAAGTCATAAATTTCTGTTATCGTGCCAACGGTGCTTCTGGGGTTTTTACCTACTGTTTTTTGTTCAATGGAAATGGCCGGGCTTAATCCATTGATTTTATCGACATCCGGACGCTCTAATTCACCCATAAACTGACGGGCATAAGCAGACAGTGTTTCCAAAAAGCGGCGCTGTGCTTCTGCATAAATGGTGTCAAAAGCCAAGGAGGACTTTCCGCTTCCGCTTAATCCGGTAAAAACTATTAATTGATGGCGCGGAATGCTGAGTTGTATATTCTTTAGATTATGTACACGTGCGTGAATAATTTCAATTTGATGGTTTACTGTTACTTGTTTATTCGTGGAGGTAATGGTTTCCATATATTATTCTGAAACGGTTTTGGGATAGGGGTACAAATTTGAGGAATCTTTCAATATCAAAGAATCTTTTTTAATGTTTGAGTTTTCATCGGATGGTGCGTAATTGTAATCATATCCTAACACATCTGAAATGTACGCCGAATAATCCTGTGCAGTATTAGCCGGGTATTGAAAGATGTATTTTTTCTTATTGTTATTGGGTAATGATTCGGATAATAGCCAGGGATTAAATGCTTTTAGTAATAAGCTTGGACAATGAATATACTGAGCAAGAAATTTTATATTGGTAATGGAAGTATCGACAGAGATTGTTTTTAAATAGGGCTTTTTTCTTGTCAGCAATTTTTTCTTAATACCAAAGTGTTCAGGATAAGTTAATAAGGTTTTATAGGCAATAATACGGTACACAAACTCTTTTGTTTCTTTATTTAATTGCAAATGGTGGTAGGAAGTGACGTTCTGTTTTTCCAATTGATATTTTATGCCATTAATACCATAATTATATGCGGCGGCAACGAGCGACCAGTTTTTTAATTCCTGAAAGGCCTGCAGAAAATACTTACAAGCCGCCATCGTGGATTTTTCTACATCTAATCGTTCATCTACATATTCATTCACTTCAAGTCCCATACTTTGTGCAGTAGAAGGCAACAATTGCCAAAAACCTTTTGCACCCATTGGGGATGTTACATTACTCAAATGACTTTCTATGACCGCCACATATTTTATATCGTCCGGCAAATTGTATTTTTTTAAAATTGGTTCAATAAACGGAAACCAACGGTTACATCTTGAAATTAATAATAAAGCAGAGGATTTATTTCGAATTAATCCGCGCTCATAAAATTCTTTTTGTATAGCTGTTTTTACTTCCAGATTATTCAATGGTAACGTATCATTACAAAAATGCATATATTTAGGAAGCCCTTTCCCATAAATAAACTGGTTGTTGTTGAAATAAGAAGGATAATTTTCCGGTGGTTTTTTACTTATAGAAAAAATAATCCAAAAAACAAAACACCCCAAAAACACAATGGTATTGAAGTAATACAAATTGAAATTTAAATATCGTTTAATATTAAACTTATTATTTTTCTTTGGACGCAAAAAGTTTTGTATTTAAATACAAAAATAAGAAAACTAAAAGACAAAACAAAACGCTTATATAAAAAAGAATCATTGAAAAATCCGTTATCAGGAAGTAAGCTAAACACAAACTCCCAAAAGAAATTGCTGAAAAAACATAGAATACCGATCGTTCACTTAATCCTCTTTTACATAAAAAATGCGTCGTATGATCTTTCCCACCAACAAAGGGCGATCCGCCTGCTAAAATTCTATTGATGGTTACAGTAGTAGTATCTGTCAGCATAATAAGGTATAGGAGTGCGACCATAAGAAATCGGAAAATAGCCGGATGTATAATGACACTACTATTTAATGGAAAATTCCAAACATATTCAATACCAACAAAGGCGAGCAGAATCCCCAAAAACTGACTACCTGTATCGCCCATATAAATACGAGATGGATAAAAATTAAAAAATAAAAAACTCACTAAACTGATGCTAATGCCAGAGAAAATTAAAAAATAAATTGAAAAAATAGGGACACCAAGAATAGCCATTACGAATAAAATGAACCCGAAAATATACAAAGCCACACCAGCGGCTATTCCATCCATATTATCCAACATATTAATACTGTTCATAATACCCACCACCCAAAAGATTGTCAGAAAATGGTTGAATAAATTATTTTGAAACAGATGAATCTGAGTATTTGTAAGAATAAGTATAAGCGCACAAGATAATTGACTCACAGATTTTACAATGGGTTGAGTATTAAACGTATCATCGGCAAATCCCATAAAAAAAGCAATAGTAGCGGCACCCCATAATCCTAAAACCTTTGTTCTTTCTTCAAAATTAATACCCCAAAATATAGCCGCAAAAATCATGGTAAGAAGAAAAATAATATAAAAAACAAATCCCCCCACCGATGGTTTGTAGTGAGGATTCCAGCGGTTTGCTTCTGTTTTTTGATAATCACGGACACCAAAAGAATGAGAAAAATAAGAAAACAAACTGTACAACACCAGAGAAATAATAAAATTTCCAATGATGAAAAAAGTAAAAAACAAATCTGGTGATAAATTTTCCTGCATACGCCAATAAAAAACTAAAAGGGTGAAACAAACTCATCAAATCGTTTACCTGTTTTGTCTTTTTCAGACAAAACGGGATTTTTAATATTCCATTGGATATTTAATGTCGGGTCATTCCATAATATGGTATCTTCTGAAGATTTGTTGTAGAATGCCGAACACTTATACGCAAAAATAGTATGGTCTTCAAGTGTAGCAAATCCGTGGGCAAAACCAATCGGAATATAAAGCATTAAAAAATTGTCTTCGGTAAGTTCAATACTAAATGTTTTTCCATAAGTAGGTGAGTTTTTGCGAATGTCTACAACCACATCCAACACAGCGCCTTTAATCACACGGACTAATTTTGCCTGAGCAAAAGGTGGATGTTGAAAATGCAATCCACGAATAACATTTTTTTGAGAAAGCGATTGATTATCCTGTACAAAATTATCCGTGATCCCTTTTTCCTCAAAGAGCCGCTGATTATAGGATTCATAAAAATATCCCCTCTCGTCTTTGAATACTTTTGGTTCAATAATAAATAATCCCGATAACGAAGTTTCAATAATATTCATAGTAATGCGGTTTAATCTACATAATAATTACTTTGCTTTCCATACACATACCCATAGCCATAACCGTAGCCATAACCATAGTTATAACCATAAGTATTTTTCTTGATTTCTACACCGTTCAAAACAACAGAGAGTTTGGAAATTTTATTTTCATTTTTAAGACGGTCATAAATCTGAACAAAGTTCATTTTTGAATAATTAGCCCGGAAAACATAAATGGGAATATCTGCTTTTTGTAAGATAGGCGTAGCGTCTGAAACCAAACCTATAGGAGGATTATCAATGATAATATAATCAAACGTTGTTTTTAGTTCTTCTAAAACTTCCTGCATCCGTCCAGATAAGATAAGTTCAGAAGGATTAGGCGGCAAAGGTCCTGCCGTAATAATTTTCAAATGGGCCAATGGACCTTGTTGAATGCATTCGTTTACTGAGTGAATACCTGAAAGCAATGTGCTCATTCCTTTTTCATTGGGCAAGCTAAACCCCTTATCAATTTTTGGTTTGCGCATATCCAGATCAATGATGATTACCTTTTTACCTGCAAATTCTAAAATGCCCGACAAATTCACAGCCACAAATGTTTTACCTTCTCCGGATATAGTAGAGGTGAGTGCTATCACTTTCGGACCCGGTGCATTATCAATAAACTGCATGTTAGAACGCAAACTTCGGAAGGCCTCTGCAATCATGGACTTTGAATTCTTGTCCACCACCAATTGAGACACTTCTAACTTTTTAGTATACTTAGGTATAATTCCTAAAATACTTACATTCGCATTGGTGGCTTTTGTGATATTAGAGAGTGAGTAGATAACATCGTTACTAACATATCTGAAAAATACCAGCAAGAAAGAAAAAAGAAAGGCACTTAAAACACCTAATGTTAATGCTGATTTTTTACTAGGTGATACAAATTGGGCTGAGTATGCTTTTTCTAAGATAATATTTTGAGACACAAATCCTGCTTTGGAAATAGAATATTCTGTTTTCTTTTCTAATAAAAGTGTATAATATTTTTCATTAATAGAATAAATTCTGGTTAATCTTGTCAATTCAATTTCATTTTCACTATTGGGATACACTTCTGTTTTCACTTCATTTTTTCTTTCCAATAAATTTTTGTATTGAGTTCTGTATTTTTGTTTGAGAGCGTATAGTGTTTCAATAAGAATTTTTTTCTGATTTTCTATTTGGTAATTAATGATTTTAATCTGCTCCGAATTAGGCGTCACCTGATATAATAAATTTTCTTTCTCCATTAATAGTTTTTGGATAGTAGAAGTAATATCGCGGATACTCTCTTCATAAGAAGTTCCGCTTGCCAAAGAAATTAATTGGTACAAATCAATATTTTTTTGACTTTGAATATTATTTAATATCTCATCTAATAGTCGTTCGTTTAACTCGATTTGTAATAATTGTTCTTGAACAGAAGAGTAAATTTGTGATTGAGACGTATTAAAGGCAGAATGTTCTGTTGGTGTAATAATGTTCTTTTGTTTTTTAAATTCATTGAGACGCGTTTCCGAATTTTTTAGTTCTTCATACACTATGTTTAATTGAGCATTGATAAAATTCAGGATATTCTTTGAACTCTCACTTTTTCGCTCTACATCGTAATTTAAATACTCTTCTGCCACACTATTGACAATATCTGTTGTTTTTTGAGGATTCACATCCTTTATAGAAATAGAGATGGTTTGTGCCAAATCATTCAATGGCTTTACTTCTAATTTTTTTTGAAGATAGGAAGCCATAGCATCTTTAGAATGAATAATAAAAAATGTTTTTTGATTCTTTTCGAGATCTTTTTTTATGGACTGAATATCCCGCTTTTCATTCAAATGGATATTAAAATCAAAAAAAGAATGTTTTACCCAGTTATTCACTTTAAATGGTATTTTTTCGTAGCTGTTTTCAGATAATTCAACAGTAATCGTACCGCCATTTAAATCGCTATTAAAATCAACATATATTTTTTTCTCATACACATTATCTTGCTTAACATTTATATCTACAAAATAAGGCGAGTTTTTATAGAGTTCGTGATTTTTAAAAGTACCTTTATTGTAATAGGCAACTTGCAGGTTTAAAATATCGACTATTCTTTCAAGAAAGATTTTTGAACGGATTTGCTCAATCGCTTCAGATACTTTATTGCTTCCCTCTGAATTAACAGGATTGATTTGCAATATCTGATTGGCGTCAGAACTTACAATCTGTATCACACTTTGCGATTGATATATTCTTTCACTATACCTCAAATATAAAAAAACTGACACACCGGCTATACTAAAAAATACCACATACCACCATTTTGATTTAATAATAATGTCCATCAACAACCCAATATCCAGATTGTTGCTAAAATTTTCCAGCCGTTGTTTATAGGATTGATATTCCTTATCGGTATTGGTAATTATCATAAATTTTAGAACGATCTATAAACTCTTAAAAATATCAGAGTGCTTAATAGCAAAGACATTAAAGGACCAATGTCCCTTACAAATGCTTGTACTGGCCTATATCTTGGTTCTACATAAATAATGTCATTCGCTAAAACAGTCGTCTGACCTTTAGACAATCCCTCAATAGTAGATAGATCCAGCAAATACACCAAAGAGTTACCATCCGGAAGTGTGCGGATTAATTTTACTTTATACGCTTTTCCATCTTCGGGAATACCACCCGCCATAGCAATGGCCTCTAAAACAGTGGTATTATTATTCTGCAATGGAATAACTTTGGCCTGAGCACTATTACCAGGAAATACAATCACTCGTTTATTATTGACCGATAATCGCACAAAGGGCTTAATATAATACTCCGAATATAATTCTTCCAGTTTTTTTTCCGCTTCTGGTATGGTTAATCCTGTAATTTTTACTCTACCAATCATAGGCATTTTCACAGTTCCATCCTGTTCTATCGTGGCCTCTGCCCTGACAAATCCAGCAATTTGTGCATTGTTAATCACATCCACCATTTTAAACCCATCATTTGTAAAAATTTGAAAACTAATAATATCATTCGGTGCCAAAAGATACGATAGCCGGGACAAACTATCATTTAAATCCGCATACTTATACCCCGACGGAGTAGTGAGCATTAAATTAGGACGCAGTATTTTACAAGATATAAATAAGCCCATAAAAAAAATTAAGATAAGTATATAAAAACGACCAGTCCCCATGATGAATAAATTATTGCAAACAAAAATACAGAATAATTTTCTAACCCCTACATAATTATTTTTGTTATCACATCTGATGTCGCCAAACTGGCAAAGATCAAACCTGCCCAACTGTTTAAAGTGCCAAAAGCAAACGGAATTTGACTAATATCGTCCGGACGAACCAGATAATGCTCATATAATAAAAACAAACAAAACATTATCCAACCAATAAAATATATGCTTCCAAAAGAATACAAGTAATAATTTAATAACAAAACAACTCCACTCAAGAAATGAAAAATACGAGCGAATAAAATCGATTTTTTTCTTCCAAACAAAGACGGTATTGAAAACAGCGATTGAGATTTGTCAAACTCTTCGTCCTGCAAAGCATAGATGATATCAAATCCACTTACCCAAAACAAAACAGCTACACTCAACAACACCACACTACCATGCAATGTTCCGGTGATAGCCAGGTATGCTCCAACCGGGGCTAATGCCAATCCAATTCCCAGTATAATATGACACAACCATGTAAAGCGTTTGGTAAAACTATACCCAAGTATAATCAAGAGTGCCACCGGCGATAAATAAAAACACAAACGGTTTAAAAAAAACGAACACAAAGAAAACAAAACAGCACTTACAATAGCCAACAAAAGCGCTTCTTTTGGTTGAATTTTATGACTGGGTATTTCCCTGTTTTTTGTTCTCGGATTTAACCCATCAATATCTCTATCCAGATAACGATTAAATGCCATAGCCGATGTTCTGGCAAAAAACATGCACAATACAATCAAAACAAGCATGCGTCCCGTAAATGCTGCCGGATAATGCCAGTATCCTATAAACGCCCCTAACAGCGCAAAAGGCATCGCAAAAATGGTATGACTAAACCGGATTAACCGAAAAAACAAATACACTTTCTTAAAAAGGGGAATCATGATTTTAGCATCTTAAAAAACAAAATCAAAATAGTGCAAGATGAAAAAAATAAACCCCAAAACACCCTACCAGAAAAAGGAATCTCTTTAGGTTTATACAAATACAGAAGAACAGTCATTGAAGCAACCACCTCTCCTAAACCAGCAAAAAAAACACTTAAAACCCAATTAATAAACATAAAAAAAACAGAAACAAGGGCTAAAATTAAAGACAACCACTCAAGATTTTTATACCACCTGACCAGATTAAACATCGTAATGATTATTAATCATTTTTCTTAATTTAGTAATGTATTGCTGATATTGCCACATATAATAATTGTCGGTAGCATTAATGCATTTGCAATACTGTTTTAATCGGTGTTTTATTTCGTCACGCAATAATTCAAATAATTCAAAGGCCTCTTCCTTTTCAGAAGCATTCCCTATTATGCGTTCATAATGATCGTGCAGCGACTCCTCCAAAACTTTAGACGGCTTAATACCTTTTTTAACATACTCCTGATATTTATCTTTTACAGAATAGGACTCATACGCTGAATTGACAAACCGCTCTCTTACTTCTGGCGGCAACTCATAATTAAAATCCAATTCATAATCCCAATTATCTTTATATCTGTTTTCTAAATACAAATGCGGCTCTCTAAATACATGCCTCCAATCAATCTCAGTTTGCCAATACCCAAATCGTCTTAAATTATTCCCTAAATCAATAATCTGAAATCTTTTTTTACTTTTCCAAACACGACTACCTCTCCCAATCATCTGATGATACAAGGTCAACGAACGAGTGGCACGATTGAGTATGATGCTTTCTACGGCCGGCTCATCAAAACCCTGTGTCAAAATACTAACAGACGTCAAAATACCATTGGGGGTATTTCTAAACCATTCTAAAACTTCCGCTCTATCACGATCGCTAAACGTGCTATCCAGATGTTTTATAGGATACCCTTTTTTAGAAAAGGCCTCATAAACCGCCTTACTCGTTAATATGCCCGCGTTAAAAATCAACGTCTTAGTATTCAATGCCCTTTCTTCGTATGCCTGAATCAACTTATTCAACATAACGGATTGAGTGTACAATTGTTCGTGCGAACTCACTGTAAATTCTCCATTAGACCCCACTCTCAATGAACTCAAATTGACCTCATACGTATACGTATCCGCATCGCACAAATAACCTTTTTCTATCAAGGACTTAATACTTTCACCCACAATCAAATCACTGTAAATCTGATACAGCGGAAGTTTTTTATTACTGCTCAACGGTGTCGCTGTAACCCCTAATATATTCACATCTTTAAAATAATGAAAAATTTTTCGAAAAGAATTATTATGCGCCTCATCCACAATCACCAACCCTATATCTTCCAAAAACTCCTCATTTTCCTGTAAGCGATTGTTTAATGTCTCTACCAATGCTGTAAAACACTGATACGGCGTTTGATTAGGCAAATGCTTGACTTCCGAATTGATAACCTTGTTAGAAATACCTATGTAACTCAAAACCTCAGACGTTTGTTGACTTAACTCTATACGATGCGTTAAAATCAATACTTTTCTCTTATATTTTTCAATATATCTTTTTGCAATTTCCGAAAAAATAATAGTTTTTCCACCCCCTGTCGGCAATTGAAACAACAAATTGGCATTCGGCGGCATCTCTTCTAATCGCTTGAAAATCTTTTCTACCGCCTCTTTCTGATACGGATAAAGATCTTTAATTTCTCTTGTCTCTCTTATTAAAAGGCGGGTCTTTGAACTTTTAGTAATAACCGGAAATGTTTTTTTCTTTTTATCCTTAGGCGACGCATCCGATTTTCTTTTTTTGTCTTTATTTTCATCCTTAGATGTCTTTTTTGACTGTGTGGCAGCAGAGACATTGCTATCCGCAACCCTTAATTTTTTTCTAGTCAATACTTTTGCCATTGCTTAAAAAGTTTCGCAAATCTACATACAATTTTTGAACTCGCAAAATGATTTTAGTTTTTTTAATTATTTTTTTGTAAAAATGTAGCTTAACAATTACCTTTGCCTATAAATTATGCCTCTATGTATAAATTTTTAGGTATTGTACTATTGTTGTTCTCAACACTCAAAGCACAAACTATTCACAAACTCGACTC
>CAZNVL010000024.1:0-26592 GCA_964576565.1 uncultured Flavobacteriaceae bacterium
TACTATCGAAGAAGGGATTGCCGCAGTATTTTTTTGCGGGGTTTCACTGCTCGTTACTTTCGCTCTGCACAAAAGTAAATTTCTTGCACGAACTCTCGTATTGCTCGTCGGCCCCGCAAAAAATATTGTTAGCAATCTTTTTTTGTGCGTGGTTTTTATTTGTCGTTGTTGTCTTCTGGAATTGGGTTTGAAAGTTGCGGTTCTTTTACTATGTATTTGGATATCTTACTTAATCCCAATCCGCTACCAACACCAGTTAGAAAGGTCAACCACGGAATAAAGAAATTTTCCTTAAAAAATAAGATTAACAATGTGATGAGAGGAATTGTAATGATAATACCGATGATTCCAATTCTGATTGTCTTTTGATTTATCGTAGTGGAATCAATTTTCTTGATTTGGATTTTTTCTACTGTTTCAAGACGCTTAATATGAAATTTAAAAGCATTGTCTTCGTTTGTCTTCAGAATCTCAAGCAACTTGTCAATTTGTACGGAGGAAAATTTACTAATGTCAAATGAACTTCGTCCTCCCTTTTGCAAAGCAAAAAGTTCAAGTTCTTGTAAAATGTGTTGAACTTTGCTTTCTGAAAGGGATGGTTTGTTTTTATTACTTTCTTCTCCCTCTGGATTTACTGATTCAATATTGCTCATTAATTACTGAATATTTTGCGTGCTTGTTGGTTAATAATTGTTTAGTGTGCCGTAAGTAAAAAACATTTGTAAATGGCTTTTCTATTGGAGATTCTTGCAGAGCAAAATTTGTAGCAAAATTCAAGTAGTCCGAAAAAATACCTATTTTATATTCCAATAAATAGTGTAATTTCTTAGACAAATAAACATTTTGAAGAATTTCTTTTAGTTCTTTTATTTCATTGGGTTCAAGTTGCTTTTGTTTTGCAAATTCGTCGAGAGCGTCCAAAAACAATTTACGGGCATCTTCCAATGCCTCTATTTTAGGATTAGAAATAACTAAAGGATTATTTTCTGTATAATCTGTCTGTTTCATAATTGCAATCCAATGGCTCAAAATTACAAAATTATTAATGAACAATTTTAAAAAATTGTTACAAGATTACGAAAAGAGACCGTTTCAAAACTTGTTTTTAGAAATTTTAACACGTAGATTCAATTGATAAGTTTTACAGTTCTGATGTTACTTGAATTACGGTAAAATGTTCTTTGTGTCTTTCGTGAAACCCTTTGTGTACTTAGCGGTAAATGTTCCCTTTCCCACTATTGTCCGATAAAAATTTGAATTCCAATAAAATAGATTTTATTTTGATTCAACACATTCCTTATATTAGGCACTGAAAGATAAAATATATGTCTATTACTGTTCAGGAAGTTACAAAAATCTATGGCAAACAAAAGGCATTGGATACTGTATCGTTTGAAATACAAAAAGGCGAAATCGTTGGTTTTCTTGGCCCAAACGGTGCGGGCAAAAGCACTATGATGAAAATTATTACCGGTTATATCCCGCCAACTTTCGGCACGGTCAAAGTCAATGGTTGGAATATTTATGAACATACTCTGGAAATAAAAAAACAAATTGGTTATTTACCGGAGCAAAATCCTCTGTATTATGAAATGTATGTGAAAGAATTTTTAGAATTTATTGCCAAACTTTATGGACTCTCTAATGTTTCTGCCCGTGTTCGAGAAATGATTGAAATTTGCGGGCTTGAAGTAGAACAACACAAAAAAATTAAAGCACTTTCAAAAGGATACAAACAACGAGTGGGCTTAGCGCAAGCACTCATTCATAATCCGAGTGTATTGATTTTAGACGAGCCCACTTCAGGATTAGACCCCAATCAATTAGAAGAAATACGGCGACTCATCAAACAATTAGGCAAAGATAAAACGGTGATGCTGAGCACACATATTATGCAGGAAGTGGAAGCAGTGTGTAATAAAGTTATCATCATCCATCGTGGTAAAATTGTGGCTTCTGATACTATAGAAAAGGTAAAACACTTTTCCTCCTCTTCCAGAATTATCGTAGAATTTTCTATTCCGCTGAAAAAGAATGCTTTTTCCAAACTACCACTAAAAAACATAGAACAGATTTCAGACACAAAATGGATATTAGAAACAGATGACATTTCTGTTACAAAGCAACTGATGGACATTGCCGTTGCCAACAATTGCACCATTCTGAGTTTAAATAAAGAAGAACTAAAATTGGAAGAGGTATTTAAAACATTAACCCAAGCTATCCAACAATGAAAAGATGGAGCATATTGTTTTTTTGTATCTTTAGTATCCTGCTTGCATTTGCCCAAAACAAAACAGATTCATTAGGCAGAAAGCAAGGGTATTGGAAAGTGTTTTATCCTAATTCTAAACACATTGAATACGAAGGTTTCTTTAAAGATGATAAGCCACAAGGACTATTTAAGTATTATTACGAACACGATACCATCAAAGCAAAATTAGATTTTAAAAAAGATGGAAAAGTTGCTTACGCTACGCTTTATCATTGGAATGGAAAAGTAATGGGGAAAGGAAAATATCTTGAACAAAAAAAGGATTCTGTGTGGACATTTTACAACGAATTAGGCCAACTCATTAACCGAGAAAATTACCTGCAAGGGCAAAGACATGGGCTGAGCATCACGTATTATGATTCGGGAAAAGTATATCAAAAAATACAATATATTCTCAATAAAAAACATGGCTATTTTGTTGAATATTTTACCGATGGAAAAATCAAAGGAATGGGGTATTACATAAACGATCTGGCAGAAGGTGAATTTGTTTATTATGCACCTAACAGCACTCGGGTAGCCCTGATAACCTACAAAAATGGCGTAAGAAACGGACCCACCGTCCTTAAAGAATTAGATGGAAAAATCAAAGAAAAAACACTGTACCAAAACGGTACAGAACTCAATGAAAAAATAAGCGAAGAATATTTTCAGAAACACCCAGAAGTATTGAACAATTTATACGGTTTAGATACAAACATTGTCCGCTTATTTGAAAAAAGAAACGAAGCATCTTTCACAGAAGAAAATATAAATCCGGAATCAAAAAACAATTTATTGAAACATCTTTCAAAAGATAAAAAAAACAGCACACCACAGAAAAAACCGGCCACTAAAAAAACCAATGCCACAAAATAATTGTATAGCCCATTCTCATCATTACATTTACTATATTCGTCCCTCTTTATGAAAGCATTGTTCTTTAAAGAAATCAAAAGTTATTTCAATTCGTTGACTGGTTTTTTGGTCATTCTGGTTTTTCTTGTAATCACAAGTTTATTTTTGTGGGTTATTCCCAATGAAGCCACCGGCCTTAATATTTTAGAAAATGGTTTTGCTTCGCTGGAAAGCTTATTTGCTTTGGCGCCCTGGGTGTTTTTAATTTTAATCCCCGCCATCAGTATGAAGTTATTTTCAGAAGAAAACAAAGCAGGAACAATGGAACTTTTATTGACCAAACCACTGACTGAGTTACAGATTGTATTGGCTAAATATCTGGCAGGATTAGTGATTATTATGCTTTCTTTATTGCCAACATTGATTTATTATTATTCGGTTTACCAATTAGGTTTTCCAAAAGGCAATATAGACATTGGTGGCACATGGGGGTCTTACATCGGTTTATTTTTTCTTGCTGCAAGTTTTCTGGCAATCGGCATGTTTGCTTCGGTACTAACAGATAATCCGGTCGTAGCATTTATTACAAGTTTAATTCTGTGTTACCTGTTTCATAATGGATTTGACTTTTTATCTTCCTTTAAAATGAATGGCGCTTTGTCTTTATTCATCTCGTCTTTAGGCATTCAATATCACTATTACAGCGTTAGCAGAGGGGTCATTGATTCCAGAGATGTGCTTTATTTTTTCACCATTATTATCCTATTCATTTTATCCACACGATTGATTTTACAAAGCAGAAAATGGTAAAAAATGAAAGATCAGTTCAATAAACATTCTCTTAAAAGAAAAGACCTTTTACAATTTGTAAGCATTAGCTTAATTTTACTGAGTTTAAATTTTATTTTCAGTTTTTATTTTTTCAGATGGGATTTGACGTCAGAAAAAAGATACACTTTATCTCCTTTTACAAAAGAATTTCTAAAAAAAATAGACGATATTGTTTATTTTAAAATATATCTGGATGGCGATCTCCCGCCGGAATTCAACAAATTAAAAAACGAAGTAAAAGAAATGCTGGATGAAATGCGGATTTACAATGATAACATCCAATATGAATTTATTGACCTGAACGAAATCGGAAATAAAGAAGATATCAGAAATACTGAAAAACAACTTTATGACAAAGGCATTGTGCCCGAACAAGTCGTTGAAAAAAAAGAAAATAAAACATCCGAAAGTTTAGTATGGCCGGGCGCTTTGGTATCTTACAAAGGAAAAGAAACTGTTTGGCAAATTTTTTCCCGTCAATTAGGTTTTAGTCCGCCGGAAAATATCCATCATGCTATGAATGAAATAGAATACGGAATATGTAAAACGATTCACAAATTACAAAGAAAAAAACGTCCGGAAATTTCAATTGTTGAAGGTCATAAAGAATTAGATACGCTGCAATTATATGATCTTATTCGTAGTTTGGGAGAAGAATACAATATCTCCAGAATTAAAATTAATCACAAATTATATGCTTTAAAAGATTTAGACGCTATCATCATTGCCAAGCCAGATACATTTATTGATGAAAAAGATAAGTTCATTATTGATCAGTTTATCATGAAGGGTGGGAAAGTATTATGGCTTATAGATCCTGTTAAATTAAATATGGATTCTTTCCGTTTAAAAGGTTTTTCATTAGCATTAAACAACGAAACCAATCTGGAAGACATGTTGTTTCGTTATGGCGTAAGAGTAAATCCCGATCTTATTCAGGATCTGCAGTGTGCTGCAATCCCTGTAAATATCGGTTTTTCAAAAGGTCAACCTAATTTCAAATTGTTCCCCTGGATTTTTTATCCGCTCATTATGCCCATCTCTTCACATCCTGTTGTAAAAAATCTGGATCTGATTAAAACAGAATTTGTAAGCACGATTGACACATTAAGTACTTCCGGTATTAAGAAAACAATCTTACTCCATTGTTCTAAAAATTCCCGCGTCACGCCTGTACCTTTCAGAGTATCCTTGGCGATAACACAATTTCGTCTGAAAGAAAGCGCTTTCAATCAAGGACCTAAGCCCATTGCTGTATTATTGGAAGGAACATTTAAATCACTTTATACCAACCGAATACCCAGTGTTATTATGGAAGATAGCACTATTCAATTTAAAGATGTGAGTGTGCCTAATAAGATGATCGTTATTTCAGACGGAGACATCGCCCGAAACGATTTCAACAGAATGAACGGAATGATTTACCCTTTAGGATATGATAAATACACCAATCAAACTTTTGCTAATAAAAAATTTTTAATAAATTGTATGAACTATCTTCTGGATGATTCGGGATTGTTATCTCTTCGTAATCGTGAAGTGAAATTACGTTTATTAGACACAAAAAAAATATCCTTACACAAAACCAGCTGGCAATTGTACAATACCTTATTGCCACCACTCTTTATACTGGCTTTTACGCTTATACAGTATTATCGGCGTAAAAGAAAGTATGAGTAAATAAAAACTTTTACAAAAAAATCACTCACTAACTATTCTTTCAGATGGTCCTGCAATCAAACTAATCCCCATCCAATAAATCTCCCAATCCACCTAAAATACTTCCTTCTTCTCTTCGTGAAGTAGTAGTGGCAAAGGATAAAATTCTTCCGGCCAAACGGCTAATTGGCAGAGATTGTAGCCAAACTTCACCCGGTCCACGCAACACTGCAAAAAATACACCCTCACCACCAAATAAAGTATTTTTAATGCCTCCAACAAACTGAATATCATAATCTACACTGCTTGTAAATGCCACAATACAACCCGTATCTACTTTTATCAGTTCTCCGGGCTTTAATGTTTTTTGAATAATATACCCGCCCGAGTGCATAAAAGCCATACCATCACCTTCTAATTTTTGCATGATAAATCCTTCACCGCCGAATAAACCCGCCCCCAGTCGTTTTTGAAATTCTATCCCAATACTGACGCCTTTTGCGGCACACAAAAAACTATCTTTCTGACAAATAATTTTTTCATTGTATTGCATTAAGTTGATAGGAATAATTTTTCCGGTGTATGGTGCAGCAAAAGTTACTTGTTTTCTTTCTGACGAAAGATTGGTATACGCCGTTATGAATAAATTTTCACCAGTGATTAAACGTTTCCCGGCTGAAAATAATTTGCCCAACAACGATTGCTGAGAACCATCTCCAAAGAGCGTTTCCATTTTTATACCATCGTCCATGTACATTAAACTTCCGGGTTCAGCCACCACCGTTTCATTAGGATCTAATATAATTTCTACACATTGTAATTCTTCACCATAAACCTTGTAATCAATTTCATGATTTTTCATAAAGCAGAATTTATAACTGTAATTTTTATGTTATGCGTTTATTGTGTGCGAAAGCAAAAGTACGAAATTTGTTTTATAGATTAGTTCGTTTATTATATCATTCTTTAAAGACATTGGCCCCTTCTGAGCAATTGGTGCAAATATCAATGCTTTTTCTTTCATTTAAAATTTTTTTTCTAAAATGAGTATACTTTTCTGAATGCCAGATGAGCTTAAAATCCTGCTTTTTAATATCTCCCATTTCATATTTTGCATCTTTATCAAAACAACAAGGCACCACCATTCCATCTTGTGTAAAAACACAGGACGCCCACATGCGCCAACAATCATTTCGGAGCGTATTTTTAATCCTCAACTCTGGTGCATTTACATCATATCGTGTATATTTTTCATCCTTTGGTACTAATTTTTCCCGTTGTTCTTCAGAATAAACCTGCGCTGTTTTAATCTGAAAATAAAGTTGTTTATCCTTACAGTATTGTTTAAATAATTCTATTTCCTCTAAATTATGTTGAAAAACAATCCATTGCAAAACGATAACAGGAGTATTTGAATTCAACTGCTGCTTGGCTTCCAATAAATTCTCTATACCTTCCATTACGATCTTTAATTGGCCTTTTACACGATATTGTTCGTAAGATTGTTGACTCATCCCATCTATTGAAATAATAATTTTGTGCAATCCGGAACGAACTATTTTTTCGCAATTTTCTTTGCTTAAAAAATGTGCATTTGTGCTGATAAGTGTATAAATGTTTTTTTGAGAAACCTCATGAATCCATTTGTAAATTTTAGGATGAATAAGCGGTTCTCCCTGAAAATAAAAATTAATATGTACTAAATACGATTGAAGTGATTCAATAATTCTTTCAAACGTTGTCTCCTTCATATTACCGGTAGGTCTTGAAAACATTCTCAATCCACTCGGACAGGCAGGACATTCTAAATTACAGGCCGTTGTGGGCTCTATGGAAATGGCCATCGGCTTGCCCCAAACCATCGGTTTTTTAAATAGTTTAGAGAAATAAAAACTACTTTTTAATAAGAAAACATTACAAATTTTTTTCCAACTTAAAACTTTTAAATACAAACGAATATCTTCCACTAAAAGCATTATTCCTTTTTATCATCATTAAAAAATAAAGATTTGTTTCTTTTTACCCGCTGTTCTTTAATGTTGATCCATTCTGAAATCAAGGCAAAAGCCAACGCCACATAGGCATAATTTTTATTCAGTTCAATATGTTGTTCTTTTGGTAAAGAATAATTATATGCCGAAAGGATAGATTCGGCAACTAACATACCTCCAATGACTATTAAAAAGGTCAATGCTATTGTTTTAATACCCTGATTTTTATTTATGAAATCTGCCACCATACCAGAAAACAACATCATCAGAAGCATTGCAATAATTACAGCACTGAACATCACAATAAAATTACGGCTTAACCCTACTGCCGTTAAAATAGAGTCAAAAGAAAAAACAACATCTACTAAAATAATTTGTATTACTACTGCAGAAAAAGTAGATTTTCCCTTAATGCTTAATTCCTCTTCGGAGTGGTATATTTTGTGAATAATTTCTTTTATTGTTTTGACAATTAAAAATATGCCTCCACTTAATAAAATAATATCTCTGCCTGAAAAATATAAATTTTGAATATGAAACCATGGTTCGGTGAGCGATGCTAACCAGGTAATAGAAAATAACAAAATAGCACGCATTATCAATGCTAATGCCAAACCTGTAATTCTTCCTTTTTGTTTTTGATGCTTGGGCAACTTATCAGCAACAATTGAAATAAAAATAATGTTATCAATACCCAGTATTATTTCTAACACAGAAAGTATTAATAAGGATACCAATCCATTAACAGATAAAAGGGCATTCCATTGTTCCTGAAAATTCATACTATTTAATTAGTTTAATTTTATATCCTGAATAATCAAATTGAAAAACATTTGATTGTGTTCATAATCCTCCTGAATATCTATTTTACATAAACAATCAAACGATTGATTTTTTAATACATCAAAATAATCAATACCGTTGTAAAATATAGCCGGATACTCTTTATGCGAATGTTGTGTCAGATACATCTTTAAATGTCCATTTCCCACCTCATGCATTCTGCCACTATCTTTCACTTGTTTTATCCAAAACAAGGGCTGCATGTTTTCAGGTCCATGTGGTTCAAACTGCTTTAATATCCTTAAGAATTTTGAATTCACTTCTTCTAAATTTAAAACCGCATCCACTTCTGTTTTTTTGGATTGCATTTCTTTGGTGATGCTTTGTTGGACACACTCTTCAAATTGCAGTATAAAGCTATCAAGATGTTTTTTCTCAATGCTTAATCCCGCCGCATATTTATGTCCGCCAAATTGATATAAATACGATTTACATTTACACAACGCTTCATACAAATCAAACCCCTCTACACTTCTGGCTGAGCCGGTGATATAGCCCTCATGCTCTGTAAGAACAATCGTTGGCTTATAATATCTCTCCACTAATTTTGCAGCCACAATCCCCACTACGCCCTTGTGCCAGTTTTGATTAAACACCACGGTTGATTTTTTGTTTTGAAAATGAGCATCTTGTTCAATAATCTGTATAGCTTCTTCTAATGTTTGTTTATCAATATCCTGTCGTTGTGCATTGACATCATGAAGTTGTTTAGCCCAAAATTCGGCTTCCGCTTCATTAGTTGAAGTCAATAATTGTATTGCTTTTGAGCCATGCTCTAATCTGCCGGCCGCATTGATTCTTGGGGCAATTACAAAAACAATATCCGAAACTTTTAACTTTCTGTTTCTTTTTGAAAACGCAATGTCCAACAATTTTCTTAAACCCAAACCAGGATTCTCATTCATTTTTTGCAAGCCATAGTACATCAAAACTCTATTCTCACCTGTAATGGGGACAATATCTGCGGCAATACTGGTAGCCACCAAATCAATGAAATTCCAACAGATGCTTCTGTCTATGTTTTGTCTTTCGCAATAGGCCTGCATCAACTTGAAGCCAATCCCACAGCCCGTCAATTCTTTGTAAGGATAGGAACAACTTTTCTTTTTAGGATTTAAAATAGCATACGCAGCAGGTAAAATGTCAGGTGGTGTATGATGATCACAGATAATACAATCTATACCGGCTGACTGCGCATATTCAATTTTCTCATGGTCTTTGATACCACAATCTAATGTAATGATTAAACTAAACCCATGGTTTTTAGCATACTCAATACCATCATACGAAAGCCCATAACCCTCTTTAAATCTATCCGGCACATAATAATCCAGTAAACTTTTATCAATAAAATTCAGCAAAAACAAATACATGGCCGATACGGCTGTAGTGCCATCTACATCATAATCACCATAAATTAAAATTTTCTCCTTGTTTTGAATGGCCTGATGCAAACGATTGACTGCTTTATCCATTGCATCCATCAAAAATGGCGAATGCAAATCATCTATAGAAGGACGAAAAAATTCTTTTGCAAGATTAAAATTTGTAATACCCCTCAAAACCAACAAACGGGCAAGTGTCCCATCCACATTCAATTCTTTTGTCAATTGCTTTTGCCATTCTGTTTCTTCTGGTGTTAATTGCCGAAGTATCCACTGCATAACATTCACTATTTTTATTTAAATTTACGTTGAACCATCATCCAGCCAAGTATCAGAATAAGTCCTACACCAGACATTATCAAGCACTTTGAAGCGTAGGGCAAATGAAATTCCATCTCTATTTCATATTCTCCTTTGGGCAAATAAATTCCTGTCATTCCACCATTCACTCTGAAACTGTTTATTCTTTTGTCATTCACCTTTATTTGCCACCCATTGTCCTCTGGGAAAGACAAATATAAAATTTTATTTTCACTTACTTTAATTTTTCCTTTAATATAATTTTCTGAAAATGTTTGTAATTCTAAATGCTCTTTTGCAAGTGTATCTTTCAATTTAGACAATTTATCAAATGTGAAATTATCCGCAATAGTAGTATCTGATAAATTATATGTTTTCAATTCTTTAGATAATTTGTAAAATGTAGAGTCGTCTAATACTGCTGTTTGAAAGCTAATCATCTCTCTTTTGAATGGTGTAATCTTTTCAAAATCTGATAACTTCATTACTTTGTTGTAAGTATAGCCAAACGGCAACACATATTTATTTTTCAATATCTTTACATCGCCTTGTATGGTGAGAGAGTCAAACATCCATCTCCATTGTGCAGGTATAATAGCTTTTATCAAAACATATTTTACTTGATTTTGACTTTCTAATAAGGGATGCCCTACCAAACCCGGTACCCAACGTGCTTCTACTTCATTATTTTTACTAATAATTCCCATTGTTTTGAAGTAACGAACATAATTCAGCTGAGCAAATGAGTTGTAGTTAGAAGTCGTGTAATACCCTTGTATTTTGTTATCATTCAAACTTCCATGAATAGCACCCGAAGAATAATACCCTGCTTTATCTATTCTATAAAATAAATCTTTTTCCTGATTTTTTATCCATTGTACGGCTTCTACAGTATAATCGTTGTAACTGACCTTTTCTTTTAATTCTTTTACACTCATAATGTCTCTGCGCGTAACAGTTAATCTGTTTAATACCACTAACTCTACCATTAATCCCCCCACTATTACAAGCAACACCCACGATTTTTTGATAGTATTCAATAAAAATAACAGAATAGTGTACGCTGCCAAAAAAAACTGAACAATAGTCAGTACTGAAGAATCTTTTTGAACAATGCCTCCAGCCATATTTCTTGCATCTTTAAAATAATCATAATGTAAAAAAACTAATAAGCCCATCACTGAAACAATAAGAATTAGAGTATTTAATTTACCTGTACGCAACATTCTATCTAATCCTATACACGCATACAAAACAAAAATAATCACAAAAAACATGGAATATCCTCTGTAATATTCTCCTGTAAAGGCCCATACCAATCTTCTGAAATAAGGAAATACTAAAGTCAGCAACCAAAATCCTAAAAACAATAAAAATACCTTCTTTTCATGCTTATTAAAATAACTAAAACTGAGCGGAAGCAAAATCAAGGAAAGTATAGAAGAATACGAAACAGGCGCCTCCAAAAAATTGAACCAGCCACTGAATTGACTACCTGAACCCAATAAATCGTTTGAAAACTGACGCATCACAAACGTGCCAAACTGTAATTTATCAATCCATTTAAACATAGGTTGTGACGAAAAATAAGAAACAAGAGAGTTTTCAGAAGAACCGCGCGGACTATTGAACAATCGATTCAATGTTTCTACAAAAAACGGGCCCGTAACCAGAATACCCGCCAATCCAAAAACAATCATTTTAATTAAAACCGGCTTTAAAATTTCCCAATTCCAATTCTTATCCAAACTAATGCGAAAAATAATGTAAGTAATTAAAAAAACACCAAACAACCACAAATCAAAAGGCATGGAAATACTTATACCAAAAACACTCAGGAAAAACCACCACCCGTTTTTTTCCTGATAAATTTTTTCAAAACCATAAAGCATAAGCGCCATCATTAACCCCTCATACGTAAATACATACCAGCAAGCACCAATAATCATAAACCCTGAATAAGCAGACATCAGCCCACCAACAGTAGCCGTCAACGGATTTAACTTCCACATTCTTAAAAAAAAGTAAAACATCCACCCGCCTAACACAATCTTTAAAAATTCTATGTAAATAAAAATTTTCGGAATACTGGAAGTTCCTAATAAATAAGAAATCATCTGAAAAGGATCTCTTAACCATCCCGAAAAAATACCCTGTCCCATGCCTTCCTGAAAGGACCATTTAGGAATACCTAAATCGTGCAAATACTGGGCATACAAATAGTGATAAGGCCAAACACTATTCAAAGTATCACTGCCAATGTCCTTAAACAAAAACAACTTTTCCTGAAAAATAAAATCCGAAAAAATTAAAACCCCGGTAAGTACAATCACCATTAAACTTAACCAATTCCAAGGAACAACTCTTGATAAAGCAAAAGATGGATATAAACTAACAGCAGTGCCCGTGTTTTTTTCAAACTCTTTTTTAGACATAGATATTAAATAAGAATTTAAGAGAATGGCAAATATTCATAAATTTATACTCTATTCAAAAAAAAATACTCATTTTTGCCCCAAAACAATGAATATGATTGCTACAAGCCCTTTCGTTCTTACAGAAATGTTAGAGCATCATGCACTTTTAATTACTATCCATCGCCCTGATAAACTCAATGCTTTGAATCGCAAAACAATAGACGATTTACACGACATTTTAGTAGAAGCCGAACAAAATAAAGAAGTCCGTTCTCTGATTATTAAAGGTTCCGGTGAAAAAGCTTTTGTAGCCGGCGCCGATATTGCAGAATTCGCACATTACTCTGTCGAAGAAGGTAAACAAATGAGTGCTTACGGACACTTCAAAATATTTAACTTCCTTGAAAATTATTCCAAGCCCACCATTGCCGCTATTCACGGCTTTGCCTTAGGTGGTGGATTAGAATTAGCGCTGGCCTGTCACATCCGCGTGGCTACTACTGCCTCAAAACTTGGCTTCCCAGAAGTTGGATTAGGCGTAATACCCGGCTATGGTGGCACTCAACGTTTAGCACATCTAGTCGGAAAAGGCAAGGCATTTGAAATGATTCTCACCGGCAATATGATTGATGCCAACGACGGATATAAATGGGGACTCATCAATCACTTAGTAAACCCCGAAGATCTACTCTCAAAGTGTTTAGACCTTGCCAAAAACATTTCTACAAAATCTCCAACCGCTGTTGCCGCAGCTATCCGTGCTATCAACGCCGGATACAATCCACAATTGAACGGATATGAAGTAGAAATTGAAGAATTTGGAAAATCTTTTGGTACTGAAGATTTCAAAGAAGGAGTAAGCGCCTTTCTTGAAAAGCGAAAACCGAATTTTAGAGGTAATTAATTTCTCTTCCTTTGATTGAAAAATTGTGATGTTTAGGCGATGGTTAAGAGAATGGTATACCCTAAGCAAAACACAGAGAAGAGGCACACTTGTTCTTTTATGTTCATTTCTCATTGTGTTTTTAATTAAATGGTTGTATCGACCCTTGCCAGAAAAAGACGATTTGTATTTTGCTCAATTGACAAGTCAAAATTTAAGTACCGATACATCGTCCAACACATCTCTAAAAAAAGATTCCTTGTTTTTCTTTAATCCCAATACTATTAGTGCACAAGAAATGAAAGCACTGGGATTTTCTCAAAAACTCATTTCTAATGTCCTTAATTATAGAAATGCTGGTGGAAAATTCTATTCAAAAGAGTCATTAAAAAAACTTTATGCCATCAATGATTCTATTTATCAAAAAATAGAACCCTATATTCTCCTGAACACGCCTACATCCGACAACCAAACAAATAATAAAAATATTTTATCCACTCCCAAAACAGCGAAAAACCGAACATGGATTGAACTGGAATTAAACTCTGCAGACAGTTCAAATTTAGAAACTTTGAAAGGCATCGGAAAAAAATTATCTAAAAGAATCATTAAATTTAGAACCCGTTTGGGCGGCTTTTATACCGTTGAACAACTAAAAGAAGTGTATGGCATTTCGGATTCACTTTATCGGTTCATACTTTCTGCCAACAAAATAACAGTTGATACAAACTTGATACAAAAAATAAATCTAAACACCGCAGATTTTAAAACAATGATAAAACATCCCTATTTCAACAAAGACATAATATTTAAAACTTTAAACCTGCAAAAACAAAAAGAAAAACTCACAGAAGAAAAATTAAAACACCTGATAGGAGACGAGGAAGCATGGAAAAAAATAAAACATTATATTAATTGGTAAATACCGTCTAACTTTTCAAACAATTCCATCATTCGCCCAATTGTTTTCTTTATTATCCATCTTTTGCTTAAACTTGCAAATGCTCACAATAAACTACACTCTCTTTCGTTTTTTAATACAAATTTATTCCAATACGCAACCTCTATGAAGCACCACTTTTTGAAAACATTTTCTTTTATATTCTGTTTTTCTATTTTAATAAACACTCATGCCCAAAGAAACGTATCCCTAACACCTCTTCCTCCCGTTCAAAAACCATCTGAAACCCCGGACATTATTTTACATTCAGATAATCCTATTTTTCCAATAGAAATTTTAGGCGCCGTGTATGACCCAGACATGAACAACTTGCCCGTTTGGTCAAAAACATTTTCTACCAATATGAATGAAGACGCACAAGCCCGCATACAAGCCACACAAATACGCAAATTAAAACCCGACGAAGTAGCCATAATCAATAAATTTTTTTCTCAATACCTCACAAACGACTTCCCAATCAAATACTTCACTGCTTATGCCGGAAATTCCAAAATATGGACAGCTTATATTGTGCCGTTTCGTAAGAACTCTGACGGAAGCATTGATTTTCTGAAATCTTTTAATATAGAATGGAATAAACGAAATAGCAATAAAACAATACCCGTCTCTGCTCAAAGTTTTACAACACAATCTGTATTATCTTCAGGAAACTGGTATAAAATAGCCCTCAAAAACACCGGCATTTACAAAATTGACAAAACCTTTCTTCAATCCATGGGCATCAATGTAAGTCAAATAGACCCACGCAACATTCGTATTTATGGAAACGGCGGCGACATGATCAATCCTAAAAACAACAAATTTCGCTACGATGACTTGCAGGAAAATGCCATTTTAGTATATGGAGAAAGTGATGGCGTTTTTGATGACGGTGATTATATTTTGTTTTATGGAAAAGGCAGTGATACCTGGATACCTAAAAAGGATTTCCCATATAGCAATCCCTACGCATGCCTTGACTATTATCATTACTTACATCGTTATTCAGATTCCGCCTATTACTTTTTGACCTTTGACCTAGGCACAGGATTAAGAATAACAAATTACAGTACCACTGCCACATCCAACTACACCACCAATACTTATGATTATGTGAACTACCACGAAATAGATAATATAAATTTTTTAAAGAGCGGCCCCGATTTTTATGGTGAATATTTTGATTTGCAAACATCTTATAGTTTCCCTTTCCCGGATGGAAATTTTGTAACCGGCGATTCTATCAAAGCGTTCATCAGTTTAGCCGCCCGAAGCGATTATGTATCCAATTATACATGGAACGTGGGCGGTAGCAACGGCACATTCACCGCCAACGCCGTTCAAACAGGCAATTACCTCGCCGATTATGCTGCAGTTGCCAATCAATGTATCGTAATACCCAACAACACTGCTGCTAATTCCATTAATTTTACTATCACCAAAAATACAAGTAATGCCGTAGCTTGGCTGGATAAAATTATTTTTAACGCACGTCGCTATTTAGTATATAACAACAAATCCTTTGAATTTAGCGATAAAAGAACTATTGCCTCTAATCAAATCACTACCTATTCTATTTCTACCTTTAATTATTCCAACATTCAAATCTGGGATATTACCAATCCTCTGCGCCCATTTAACCAACAGTACGACTCCTACCCTTCTTATATCACCTTTAATGCCCCTTCCGACAGTTTACATCGGTATATTATCTTTACCCTTAATGATGTACAAAAACCCAAATTTATCAAAAAAGTAGAAAATCAAAATTTACACGCTATCACTCAAGCCGATTATGTTATCGTAACACCACCACTATTTAAACAACAGGCATTAGAATTAGCTCAATTGCATCAACAGGAAGAAGGACTCACCTATGCCGTCGTTACCACCGAAGAAGTGTACAATGAATTTTCCAGCGGAAACCCCGATGCAACGGCTATACGAGAGTTTGTAAGAATGTTGTATAAAAGAAGCGATAGTATCACAAAGCCCAAATACCTATTATTATTTGGCGATGGTTCTTATTTTAATAAAGATAGAAACAGTAACACAACAGCACTCCTGCCAACTTATGAAACAGGTATTTCAGTATCTCCCATTTTATCCGTGGTAACAGATGATTTTTATGGCTGGTTAGATGACAACGAAGGAGACGATTGGGCAAATGCTTTGGTAGACATTGGTATAGGAAGATTTACCATCTCCTCCGTTTCGCAAGCCATGAATGTAGTCAATAAAGTAAAGGCCTATTACAAGAAAAATCAAAACTTTATTATACAAAGCCCCGATAATTGCTGCAAACTTTCTACAAATGATTATCCACAAGGGGACTGGCGCACACAAATTACATTTTTAGCTGATGACGGAGATAGTCAATTACACATGCAACAGGCAGACAGTTTAGCCCGAAGTTTAAACCGTTTACATCCCGAATACAATATGAATAAAATCATGGCCGATGCCTATCAGCAAATTACGGTGCCGGGTGGTAATCGTTTCCCAGACGCCAGTGCCGCCTTAGACAAGGCCTTTGAAAAGGGTTCTTTAGTCATCAATTATACCGGCCATGGAAATGAAGTAGGACTTGGACACGAGGCCTATCTTACGCTTTCTCAAATCAACAACTACAAAAACATCCATAACATGCCCCTGTTTATCACCGCCACCTGTGAATTTACCCGTTTTGATGATCCTGAAAGAGTATCGGCCGGTGAACAGTGCTTTTTACAACCCAATGGCTGTGCTATTGCTATGTTTACAACTGTGCGTCTGGCGTATGCTTCCACTAATTTTTCTTTGTCTCAAAAGTTATTTGAAGAAATCATTGACACCTTGCCGAATGGGCGATTTATGGCACTGGGAGATATTGTGAAAACAACCAAGAAAAAAACAAACATCGGATTTTATTTTCTGAACTTTCATCTTATAGGCGACCCGGCACTTACATTGGCGTATCCTAAAAGAAAAATTATAGTTACAAGTATTAATAATCATACCATCACCAATGCACCACAAGACACCTTAAAAGCACTCTCAAAAGTTACAGTGTCCGGATTTATTGCCGATAAAAATGGAAACAAACTCAGCAATTTCAATGGTCTTATTATACCAACTGTATTTGACAAACCACAACTTATATCTGGTCTGGGGAATAAACCGGAATCCTTGATAAGTGGCAAAACATTTACATTTCATGCACAAAAAAACATCTTGTTCAAAGGAAAAGCAGAAGTAAAAAATGGCGACTTCACTTTTTCTTTTATTGTACCAAAAGACATTAATTATGCTATAGACACCAGTAAGATGAGTTTTTACGCTTACAATGGAATAGAAGATGGGATAGGTTATACTTCTAAATTTTATGTAGGCGGATCTTCTTCCACCTCTTTGACAGACAACACACCGCCACAAGTAGATTTATTTTTGAATGATAAAAAGTTTGTATCCGGCGGAACTACCAATTCTAATCCGGTTTTATTCTGTGAAGTGGCAGATAGTTCCGGTATTAACATCACCGGCAATGGCATTGGGCACGACATAGTAGCCACTTTAGACAATTCCAAACAAATTACTCTAAATGATTATTTTGAATACGACCTCAACAGTTATCAAAAAGGCAAAATTAAATACCCCTTCTCTAACTTATCAGAAGGGAACCATCAATTGGCATTAAAAGTTTGGGATATTAATAACAACAGCAACACGGTAAAACTGGATTTTGTAGTAGCCAATGATGCAGGGCTCGCATTAAATCATGTGCTCAATTATCCTAATCCTTTTACCACCAAAACCAAATTTATGTTTGAATATAATACGAGCTGTGAGCAAATAAAAATCAAAGTGGAAATTTTTACAATCAGCGGAAAACTGGTTAAAACCATTTACAAAGACCTGTATGTTACAGGATACAGAGAAGATAGTATTGAATGGGACGGTAGAGATGATTATGGAGACAAACTTGCAAGGGGCGTTTATATTTACAAATTGAGTATTTCAGACGCTAACAATAAAAAAGCAGAAAAAATTGAAAAGTTGGTCATTTTGAATTAAGGAAAAACTTAGTAATTAGTCGTTAAGAAAAAGTTCTCGCCCACAGAAATAAAAAACTCAGTACGGTATTCTTTTATTATCTCTATTATTATTTGGATTATTTTCTGATGGAGACAAATCCGAATTATTGTACTTTGAATAATCTATGGTTTCATCATAACGTTTCCCTATCAAGCCAATACTAAAAACAATTTGCGTCAGATTAAGTTGAATATTGACAGGATCAGAATACTGCGGATTATACATATAATACAATTGTTTTCCTGAAAAGGTTTTAATGAACGCCATATCATAATAAAAATTACTCGTCTTAAATCCAAAACCTACACTAAAAGCATTGCGCACATAATTTCCGGTAAACTGATTACCAAAAGGGCTACCATAAGAAGCCCAGCCAACACGAAAAAGAACGGGCTTTGTATTCAGCTCTATGCCCACTCTCATATTACCCGATAACTGATATTTTTCTCTCAAGGCCTTATTGGCATTATCAAACACACCCACATCAGCACTTTTTAGTAACCCTTTGCGATAATCTATGAGTTCATAATCTGCATTTACAGAAAACATATTTTTAATAATTCCGGAAAGTGCCAATCCAAGTTTAGACGGCGTAGTGATTCTATAATTGTAGAGCCCACCGCCATCGGGCACTGTAATGCTATAATTCGTTCCTTCATCCCAATTCGTAATAAAATCATAATAATAAATGTCTTTGGCTTTATACCAGCTTGGAGAATGGTAATACAAACCCGCACGTAAAAAATCAGTCACTCTCCAGATAGCCCCCAATTTGAGATTAACCCCTGTAGCAGTGGTAGTATAGCTGGTTTGATAATGAAAATCCTTAATACCACCTAAACCCTGATAATAAAACACAGGATAAGAATACGAAGATGAAAAAGTACTGTCATTAATTTTTGTAATAGACATCTGATTTTGATCATCTATTTCAGCATAATCGGATTGATATGCAAACTTTAAGAAAGGGATGCCCAATGTTGCACCAAGATAAATTTTATCATCCACACTATACGCATAAGAAAAGGTCAGTTCGTTGATCCGGCCGGAAGTGCTGATTTTCTTTTGTTGTAAAAAAGATTTGGAGACATCTATATAAGAAAAATACAAATTGAAATTATTAGTATCCAGCAAATCAATCAGATAGACACTATAAGCCGCACCTTCGTAAAGTCCATCAAGATTAGAAATGGACTTGCCTTTTGCGTAGTCCAGCATATCCAATGTAATGGATTTGCCGCGTGTGGGTCTTCCTTTTATTTCAATTTCCTGATTAAAATTTTGCAATTGATTTAATGTAATGGCAAAAGAAGAGCGATTATTTATATTCTTATTATCTGCTGCCACTCCTGAAAGCCCCAAAAAATTGAACGTAAGTGCAGGACTAAATTTTTTGTTGTTGGAAGCATTGAGTTCTGTAATAGTATTGGCAAAATTGGTTCCAAAAGAAAAATTCAAATCACTTTTTATGGCAATGGCTAATCCCGCCGGATTGTAAGAAGCACAACTCATATCACCGCCCAAGGCACCCATAGCGCCCCCCATGCTCCAAAAGCGTGGTGTGCCTCCAATCCCGATATTGGAATAACGGATGACATCCTCATCGTTTTGAGCCAAAAGAAAACCACAAAATAAAAATATACTCCAAAAATAAATACGCGGACACATAAAGATACGTTTATATTTTTTTTCTATGATAGCGTGTGATGTTTTTCACGGTTTGTAAAATTTGCTTTTCTCTTTCCTGCCATTCCTGATGTCTTCGTTTATACATTTCCTGTGCCGTAACAAATAATTTATCCAGATCATATTCCTCAAAACCCTTTGCTCCGCCCCACGAAAACGATGGAATGTGTTTGGCAGGAAAACCCGCGCCAAAGATATTTGCCCCAACGCCCACTACAGTGCCGGTGTTAAACATCGTATTAATACCGGACTTTGAATGGTCTCCCATAATAAGCCCACAAAATTGCAATCCTGTGTTTTTCATCTTGTCTTCCAAATAATTATAAATTTTAATTTCGCTATAATTGTTTTTGAGATTACTGTTATTTGTATCAGCACCTAAATTACACCATTCGCCAATTACAGAATTTCCGATAAAGCCATCGTGTGCCTTGTTGGAATACGAAAAAAACACAGAGTTATTGAGTTCTCCTCCAATTTTACAATGCGGCCCAATAGTTGTTGCACCATAAATTTTTGCTCCCATTTTTATCGTTGCGCCCTTGCACAAAGCCAGTGGCCCACGAATACAGGTTCCTTCCATTATTTCTGCGTCATCGTCTATAAAGACATAGCCCGTATTTGTGTTAATCGTACTTGCTTCCACTTTGGCTTTGGGAGAAATATAGAGTCGTTTTTCAGGGCCAATCAGTGTATTCGTTGAACTTAATAGTCCTTTTGGAAGATCGATTACAAAGTTTTCAAAATCAAAATTTATTAAAACTTCGTTCCATTGAAATATCTGATAAGGACATTCTAAATAATACTTCAAATCAATGGATTCAGATTGAAGCAATGCTTTTTGGTAGTGCGGATTTTGTGCATGCAAAAGAAATCCAACTTCAGAAAACGGAAAAGAGATAGGCACTTCGTGGTATTTAATAAATCCTTTGTACGCCATCAGTTGATTTTGGTATTGAAGACCTTTAAATGTGTCCAGTTTTTTTATCATCTGAACTATAGATTTGTCCGGAAGGAGTGAACTGTTGATGTACAGCATTTCATCTTCAATGTCTAATATACTGGGTGGATTTAAATAATCTGCCGATAAGGTTATGATCTCATAATCCGGAAAAATTTTTTGCCATCTTTCTTTTATCGTAAAAATACCACATCTTATTTCTGCTATTGCCCTTGTAAACGTTAATGGTAATAAATTTGCCCATGCGCTTGGTGTATCAAACAAAATCAATTTCATACACTATTTTTTTGATTTGTTTTTATTTATAGCCGGATGTTCTGTTTTCTTTTTCTTAAACGCGTCCGTTTTTTTATCATACCCATAAGGGCAATGTTTACAGCCGCTTTTACAACAATATCCTCTTTTCAAATGATACTGTTCCGTAAAAATTATGTAACCCTCTTCTGACAAATAATAATCTTCCGGATCTAACTGCTTAAACATAGTATACAATTCATTGTGGTAAAATTACAGAAATTTCCTTTGAACATAGCATTCAGATAACATTTTTTCATTTAAAAACAACATGCCCGTATTCCTCTCCTTACAATAATCTTCTTCAACAAAAGATCCGTTTTATACCATTTGAGGCCGTTGCAAAACTCGTCAATGTTTTAATTTTTCAAATTAATCCTTTTGCTCTCTCTTACTTCTTCGCTGAATTATCAATGAAATCGTTGTAAAAATTTAAAAAATAGTTCTGCAACAATCTCCATTTGAATCCTAATTTCTTCTTAAAAATCATTTAATTTGCAGCAAAATTAAATTATGTTGCAAATACAATTCATTGTAGAAAATAAAGAAAAAACTCTTCAAGGACTTAAAAAGAAGCATTTTGCAAATGCCGAAGAAATCATTGAGAAAATTCTAAAATTAGATGAAGAAAGAAGAAGTTTAATCAAACAATCTAACGAAATTAAAAACAAAATTAATACCCTTTCAAAAGAAATCGGAGAGTTATTTAAATCTGGCAAGAAAGCGGAAGCCGAACACAAAAAACAAGAATCTGTAGAGTTGAAATCCAATGAAAGTCAAATCGATGAGCAACTTAAAAAGACAGAAACGGAATTAAATACTTTATTAGTATTATTACCTAACTTGCCACACGAGTCCGTGCCGGAAGGCAAGTCAGCAGAAGATAATCCAGTGGTTTATCAACACGGCGAACTACCCGTTCTTCCTGAGAATGCCCTTTGTCATTGGGATTTGGCACAAAAGTATGATACGATTGATTTTGAAACGGGTGTGAAGTTGACCGGTTCTGGCTTTCCGGTATACAAAGGAAAAGGTGCTAAATTGCAACGCGCATTGATTAATTTCTTTTTAGATCAGGCCACACAAAACGGTTATACAGAAATAGAACCGCCCATTCTTGTCAATGAAGCCAGCGGATTTGGAACTGGCCAGTTGCCGGATAAAGACGGACAAATGTATTTTGTCAATGAAGACAAATTATATCTGATCCCTACTGCCGAAGTGCCAATTACCAATATCTACCGGGATGTGATTTTGAAAGAAGAAGAATTACCCATCAAAAATTGTGGTTACACGCCTTGCTTTCGCAGAGAAGCAGGGAGTTATGGAAAAGATGTGCGAGGATTAAATCGCTTGCATCAATTTGATAAAGTAGAGATTGTTCAAATTGCCCATCCTGAAAAATCGTACGAAGTGTTAGAAGAAATGCGAGAGTATGTGGCAGGACTTTTGAAGCAATTGGAATTACCGTTTCGCACGGTGAAGTTGTGTGGTGGTGATATGAGTTTTGCATCGGCTTTGACTTATGATATGGAAGTGTACAGTGCGGCACAAAAACGCTGGTTAGAAGTCAGTTCTATTTCTAATTTTGAGACATTTCAGACATATCGTCTGAAGTGTCGCTTCAAAGATAAAAACGGTAAAATACAGTTGGCGCATAGTTTGAATGGTAGTGCGTTGGCTTTGCCAAGAATTGTAGCGGCTATTCTTGAAAACAATCAAACCGAAAAAGGCATTCGCATTCCAAAAGTTTTAGTACCATACACAGGATTTGAGTGGATTGATTAAAGCGCTGCTTTGTGAATTGGAAAATACTGTGATTTTTAACTAATATGAGACGCAAAATATAACCTATCCGCTTGGTGGCATACATCTGAAAAAAGCAACTGAGATTATTTTAAGTATTGTACAATTTTTTCAGCCAATATCCTACAAATTTTTTCATAACTCTGATGTGTCCAGCCGGCAATGTGCGGCGTGAGTACCACATTAGAGGATTGTTTCAGATATTCAAAATCTTCCGATTGATGAGTGTTCAAATTTTCAAAATTACTTTCTTCGTATTCGATTACATCTAAACAAGCCCCTTTCACTTTCCCTGTTTTCAGGGCTTTTACAAGAGAAGAGGTATTCACTATTTTTCCCCGTGCAGTATTGATAAAATAGATGTTTTTCCTGAACGCACTGAAAAATTCATCATTTACCAGATAATACGTTTCTTTTGTAAGCGGTAAGTGCAAACTCACAACATCGGCTTTTTCATAAATGTCTTGCATACTTGCCTGACGAACATAATTGCCTGTTATCGCATTTTTATATTTATCATACACTAAAATATCACATTCAAATCCACTTAATTTTTTAGCAAAGGTGCTTCCTGTATTCCCATAACCAATAATACCTACCGTTTGCCCTTTCAATTCTATTCCCCAGTTGCTTTTTCTATCCCAGATATTCTGGCGCACTTCACTATCGGCTTTTTTTAATTGATTGAGTAGCATCAGCAACATTCCAATAGCGTGTTCGCCTACTGCATCTCTATTGCCTTCCGGAGAATTCAGGCAAACAATGCCTTTGCTTTGAGCATATTGTACATCAATGTTTTCAAGGCCTGAACCCGCACGACCAATGATTTGAAGGTGTGGAGCACAATCTATTAAGGTAGCATCTACTTTTTTACTTCTGACAATTAAAATAGTAGTGTCTTTCAATTCATTGATCAATTGCGTAGAAGAAAGCGTATATCCTTCTGTTATGTTGATGGAATGTTGTTTGAGTAGTTGTGGTAAAACAGGATGAACCGGTTCAAGAAGGAGTGCTTTAAGTAATTTTTCTTTCATTTAAAAAAATTTTTATCACAAAAAATTCACATGTTTTTCAACGGTTAAAGTTAGTGCAAATGATTGATTATTAGGCGAAAAAAAATAATTACTCACAAGCATAAAAATTCGTAACTTTAAACCTAAAATTGCAGCGGAAACCAAAGAATATGAGTGAATTAAATATCAGTGGAATAAAAAAAACAACCATCGGCCGGAAGCCCTTGACAACCGCCCATCCGGAAACAGTATTGGATAATGGGAAACTCATGCCGCAGGCACTGGATATTGAAGAGGCCTTTTTGGGCGCACTCATGTTGGAAAAAGAAGCATACATCAAAGTAGCCGACTTTGTCTTTGCGGATATTTTCTACAAACCACAACATCAGATTATTTTCAATGCTATACAAAATTTGTTTCAACGTACAGAACCTATTGATTTGCTTTCTGTTACACAAGAATTAAAACGATTAGGGAAATTAGAAACCATTGGTGGTGCGTATTATTTGACTCAACTCACCTACAAAGTAGCATCCGCTGCTCATATTGAATATTATGCCAGAGTATTGTTGCAAAAATATCTACAAAGAGAAGTGATACGAATCTGTACGGAAACTATTCAAAATGCCTTTGAAGATAGCGTGGATATTTTTGATTTGATAGAATATGCTACCAAAACCATTTTTGAATTGATTGAGAATGTAACCAAAGCAAGAGAAAAAGATTTAAAGTCCATCGTTACAGAAACCATTGATGAATTAAAAGAAGCCATTGGAAGAAAAGGACTGACAGGCGTTCCAAGTGGATTAATGGAAATTGACAGAATTACGAATGGTTGGCAAAAATCACATTTTATCATTTTAGCAGCTCGTCCGGCTATGGGTAAGTCGGCTTTGATGCTGACCTTTGCCAAGAATGCGGCTATAGAATACAATATGCCAGTGGCTATCTTTTCACTTGAAATGACGGCACAGGACATTGTAAAACGTTTGCTTTCATCTGTTACACATATTCGTTTAGATAAAATTAATAATGCTAATTTAGCCGATTACGAATTAGTGCAACTTTCACAGGCATTGGAAAAATTGGAGAAAGTACCATTGTATATTGATGACACTTCTTCCTTGTCATTGACTGAATTGAGAGCCAAAGCACGGCGATTGAAAGTTCAATACGACATTCAGATGATCATTATTGATTACTTGCAATTGATGAGCAACAGAGATAGAAGTAATGCGAATACAAACAGAGAGCAGGAGATTAGTGGCATTTCAAGAGGTTTGAAAAGTTTGGCCAAAGAGCTGAACATTCCGATTATAGCCCTTTCACAAGTTAATCGTGCAGTTGAAAAAGAGAAAGAAAACAAAATGCCGAAACTATCCGACCTTCGTGAGTCCGGCTCCTTAGAGCAAGATGCGGATATGGTGTTTTTCATTTATCGCCCGGAATACTATTTACGAGAAGATACAGAGCCCGAATTAAAAGGTGCAGCATTTGTGAATTTAGCGAAAAACAGACATGGTAGAACTTCCGAAATAAAACTTCGTTTTGTCGGAGAGCACAGTTATTTTACCGATTGGGAAGATATTCATTATTTTGACAATCTAACTTCTGCTGTGGCGGCCAGTACAGATTACTTGAAGGATACGATGGGTAGCGGAGTAGTTATTCCTTCTAAAATGAATCGGATGGATGACGAGGATGATATTTTTAGAAATGAAATAGAAGAAGATTTTTAAGAATTATCTTTTGAGAAACCATTTCAAACATTCTTATGTAAAACGGACTCTTTCCAACGAATCACCTCTATACCAAATTTTTTCAGAAACTCTACCCCTTCTTCCAAGCCAATGCCTTTGTATTCCGCATAACTATCTTTGTAAATTACTTTTTTGATTCCGATACTAAAAATAACACGAGCACAAGCAATACATGGTGCAAGGGTTACGTACAAAGTGGCACCTTCCATATCCACCTTATTTTTGGCTGCATACAATATAGCATTTTGTTCCGCATGCAAGGCCAGAGAACAACTTCCTTTGCTATCTCTTGGACACCCCATTTCCGGCCACTCTTCATCACAGTTGTGCGTTCCTGCTGGCGGTCCATTATAGCCCAACGAAATAATTCTTGTGTCTTTGGTAAGCACAGCACCTACTTTCATCTTCACACAATGAGAACGTAATGCCAACTGCTCTGCCAGTTGCATATAAATTTCATCAAAAGACGGACGAGGCATTTTTTTGCAGCAAAGATATAAGATATTATTGGTATGATTTGCATTATTGAAAAATAGATAGTATTTTTCGTGCAAAAACTAATTGTCATGTTTGGAAAAGATAACAAACTATTACAGCACCATATCGTGAATATCATTCAACACCACACTACCATTAA
>CAZNVL010000025.1:0-3014 GCA_964576565.1 uncultured Flavobacteriaceae bacterium
GGGATGGTAGTGTCAAAGGCAGCGAAGGTAAAGCCACACAAGATGTGTATGTGTACAAAATTTATGTGAGAGATTTGAAAGGCAATCGGCATGAATTTGTAGGACATGTGACGTGCTTGCCAGGAAATGAGTAAATAAGAATGAATAATTCTTATTAACTAGTGTATTAATGATCCTTTGGATTTTAAGAAAAATTATTTGAGAAAACTTCTCTCCATTCTTCTGGAATAGATTGTGTCGTGTTCAATTCATAATTAAAACATACCATTATACTTTTCGCAAAGCATTTAATTGTAGAATTATTTTTGGTAAAAATAATATTTTCAAACGTGAAACTTTTATTGCCGATTTCACCAATTTTTGTTCCACAAAAAATTTCTTCATTGAGAAAAATAGGTTCATAGTAATCAATTTCTGTTCTGGCTATGATAAGCCCGTTTTTTTTGAAATCATTATCAGGAAAAAGTGTATTGAAAAAATTAACTCTGGCTTGTTCAATATAACTCAAATATGTAGCATTGTTTACATGACCTTGCATATCTATATCTATGTATCTTATTTGAATGGGAATAATGTGTAAAAAGTCCTGTAATTTTATTTCTTCTTTTTTCATTTTGTTCTATTTATAAGTTCATTAGAGAGATTTAATAATAAATTTTTTAATGTGTCATTTTGAGAAACAAGAGAATGAATTAATTTTTCATTTTTTTTATTAATCTCTTGTGCAGATTTCAAAGCCGTTTTATCAATACCAAGTTCGATGAATAAAAGTTGCGCATATTTTATTTTATCAGTGGATGGGGACATTTTGAGCAATTTTGATAAATTTACTTTTTGTTTTTTATTAGCCACTTCAAATGCTTTGGTTAATAAAAATGTTTTTTTATTAGAAAGAATATCATTGCCAATTTTTTTTCCAAAAATTTTAGAATCCCCAAAAGTATCTAAGTAATCATCCATGATTTGAAAAGCCAGACCAATGTTTTCTCCTATTTGATAAAGTTTTTTTTGTTCTATCATTGAAGCGCCGGCAATAATAGCACCCATTTGAAGCGAAGTTCCAATGAGTACACCGGTTTTTTTTCGAATCATTTCAAGATATTGGTGTGTTGTAATAATAGCACGTTTTTCAAAATTCATGTCTTCCTGCTGCCCTTCGCAAATCAAAACAGAGGCACTAGAAAAAACTTTTAATAACTGTTGAGCAATAGAAGGTGGATATGAATATAGTAAGCGAAAAGATTCGATTAGCAAAACATCTCCTGATAAGATAGCGATATTTGTGTTCCATTTTTCATGAATGGTTTTTTTGCCTCTTCTCAAACTTGCATTATCTAAAATATCATCATGTATCAAAGAAAACGTATGAAATAACTCAATGGCTAAGGCGGCATTTAATGCTTTTTTGAAATTCTCTCCATAAAGCTCACAAGCCAGTAAACACAATACAGGCCGAATGTGCTTGGCATCAGAATCTAAAATGTATTGAATGGGTTGATAAAGTTCTTTGGGCGAACGTTTATCAAGTTGTTTAGAATACTGAGTAATAAACTTTAAGAACGCATTTTGATATTTTGTAATGTTTTGCATTTTACATAAAATTAGTAATGAAAGAAAAAAGCCGCTGAATTCAATGAATTCAGCGGCTTCTTCACTATAAAAGATTTATTAGTATCTATACCATTCGCTTTTGAAGGGACCATTTTTATGGACACCAATATATTCTGCCTGAACATCTGTGAGTTCATCCAGTTCTGCGCCTAATTTGCTAAGATGCAAACGAGCCACCATTTCGTCTAAATGTTTGGGTAAGGTATAAACTTTGTTTTCGTATTTTTCTCTATTAGTCCAGAGTTCAATTTGAGCAAGTGTCTGATTCGTAAAGGAGTTGCTCATCACAAAAGAGGGATGTCCGGTAGCACAACCCAAATTTACCAATCTTCCTTCGGCTAACACAATGATGTCTTTTCCATCAATTGTATATTTATCAACTTGTGGTTTAATAGTTTCTTTGGTATGTCCGTAATGTTTGTTGAGCCATGCCATATCAATTTCGGTATCAAAGTGCCCGATATTACATACAATAGCGTTGTGTTTCATTTTTTTGAAATGTTTATCTACTACAATGTCTCTGTTTCCTGTGGCAGTAACGATGATGTCTGCAAGCGGAACAGCATTATCCATTTTCATTACCTGATAGCCATCCATGCAGGCCTGTAAGGCACAAATCGGATCAATTTCAGTAACAATGACACGAACGCCTTGCGAACTCAGAGATTGAGCGGAACCTTTTCCTACATCTCCATAACCGGCTACTACCGCTACTTTTCCAGCCAGCATTATATCTGTAGCTCTACGAATAGCATCTACTAATGATTCACGACATCCATACTTGTTATCAAACTTAGATTTAGTCACAGAGTCATTGACATTGATAGCCGGAAGTGGTAATTTTCCTTTGCGCATTCTTTCGTATAAACGGTGCACGCCGGTCGTTGTTTCTTCACTGATACCACGAATACCGGGCACTAGTTCAGGGTACTTGTCCAATACCATATTGGTCAGATCACCACCATCATCTAAAATCATGTTGAGTGGTTTTCTTTCTGGTCCAAAGAATAAGGTTTGTTCGATGCACCAGTAGAATTCTTCTTCGGTCATGCCTTTCCACGCATATACTTGTACATCGCCGCGTGCCGCAATGGCTGCTGCTGCATGGTCTTGTGTAGAAAAGATATTGCAGGAACTCCAAGTTACTTCGGCACCTAATTCAATAAGCGTTTCAATCAACACGGCAGTTTGTATAGTCATGTGTAAGCAACCGGCAATTCTGGCGCCTTTTAATGGTTTTTGTGGGCCGTAAATTCTGCGTAACTCCATTAACCCGGGCATTTCATATTCTGCGAGTTTGATTTCTTTTCTTCCCCATTCGGCAAGGGAAATGTCTTTTACTTTGTAAGGAATAAATTGTTGAGATGTTTTAACAGACATAGTTATTTTTTTAGAGGTGCAAA
>CAZNVL010000025.1:3114-26293 GCA_964576565.1 uncultured Flavobacteriaceae bacterium
TGCTCAAATTCTAATTGATAACTATGCAGATGAATATAGCCATTGGGATTGGTGCGGGGATAGCCGTATTTAATATCTCCTTTTATCGGGCAGTTAATCGCACTTAATTGTGCTCGTATTTGATGATGTCGGCCGGTTATCAAATGGATTTTCAATAAATAATATCTTTCTGACCGGGCAATGAGTTCATAAGATAAAATAGCTTTTTTACTTCCTTTGATTTCTTTGGTAAATGCTTTGCTTTTATTTTTTTGAGAATTGCGAACAATATAATGTTCAAGTGCGTCTTTTTCTTTTGGGGGTGGATTTTGAACAATGGCTAAATATGTTTTTTTAATCTTTTGTTCTCTTAAAATTTTATTAAACTTACTTAATGCCTTGCTTGTTTTGGCAAACATTACCAGTCCTGAAACAGGTCTATCTATACGATGAATGACTTCTAAAAAAACATTTCCGGGTTTATTATCTCTTTGTTTGATAAACTCTTTTAATTGAGATAATAGTGAAACATCGCCTGTTTTATCTTCCTGAACAATTTCTGTTGGTAATTTATTGATAACAATCAGATGATTATCTTCGTAAACAATGCGCTCGGATAAAGGGAGTGGATTTTGCATTGATTTTAGGAAACTATTAAATTGGATAACTCTTGATTGATGCGATTGACAAGATGTTGTAATTTTTTTCGTGCTATGCTTAATACAAAAGGATTTAAATGACCCGTAAGAAGGATTTGACTTTGATTGTTTTGAAATTGGGCAATGAGCGATAAATGATAGTTTCCAAATGGTTCAGAATGGTAATAAATTTTGTGAGATTCTGAAAGAGTATTTTCATCTAAATAAATGGAGAGAGTCAATTGAATGATATTTTCAATTTCAAAACTTATTTTGTTTTTATCTAAAACCTTGAAGTTTCGGATTTTATCTTTTGGTAAAATAGATTCAAGATGTGTAATATTTGAAAGGAATTGTATAAGTTGAGAAGTAGATGTATTGCAGGACAGCCACTCTGATTGAATCTCAAAATTATTGTTTTCCAAAATAGTAGTCATTATTTTTTCATTTGTTCAGACCATGTTTCCGGATCTTTGTGCCATTCTTTAAGTTGTTCAAAATCTTTTTCTGATATGTATTCTTTCTCGAGGGCCATTTGAATTAAAGTGTCAAAATTGGATAAAGAATGTACTTGCAATTTATTTTTTTTGAAAGATTCTTGTGCTACTGTGAAGTTATATGTAAAGATTGAAATCATACCTTTAACAGAACAACCAAACTCTTTTAAGTGTTCAATGGCTCTTAAACTACTACCACCTGTAGAGATTAAATCTTCAATTACAATCACCGATTGTCCTTTTTCTATGTATCCTTCAATAGCATTGGAAAGCCCGTGTTTTTTGGGCTCTGGGCGTACATATACAAAGGGTAATCCCAATTCTTGTGCGACTAATACACCGTGTGCAATACCACCAGTGGCCACACCGGCAATAACATCCGGTTTTCCAAAATTTTCATTGATCATATCAACAAATTGTTGACGAATAAAAGTCCGAAGGGATGGATACGAAAGAATAATTCTATTATCACAATAGATGGGAGAGATTAAACCGCTGCTCCACTGAAAAGGTTTTTGAGGACTTAATTTTACGGCTTTAATTTGTAATAGATATTCTGCAACTTTGCGCATTATTTCTTTATCTACTTTCATAGATTCTTTAAAAATAAAATTTGGGGCAGCAATAATACGAATAAATTAGGAATAAATATGAATATCAAAGTTTACTATTTAGATAAAACCATTATCTTAGCAGAAAAAAATGAAAAATTATTTTTAAACTCAGATATTCACACTATTAACATTAGTAATTCAAGTCATTATCTTACTATACATCAAATACTTTTAAACTGGCTGTTGAGACCAGATGAAAAATTTCTCTATTTCAGATTTCATTCCACCGAACTATTAGTGGCTTTTATTTCAATGTTTTTACCGAATTATTTTAAGGTAATGTATGCAGCCGGTGGCTTAATCGAAAACTCTGATAATGAATTTTTATTTATCTACAAAAGAGGGTATTGGGACTTGCCCAAAGGGAAAATTGATAAAAATGAAAAAATTGAAGATGCTGCCATAAGAGAATGTATGGAAGAAACAGGTATTTCTGATTTGAAAATAAATGAAAATTTAGGGATTACTTTTCATCTTTTTAACCAAAAAGAAGAATGGATATTAAAAATTACACAATGGTATTTAATGAATACGGCAGATAAAAAAACTTTAATTCCACAAATAGAAGAAGGAATTGAAAAGGTGGAGTGGTTAGCAATTAATGAAATCAAAGACCAAGTTATCAACAAAACTTATCCTTCTATCATAGATGTTTTATACCGAAAAGGAATTGTTCTTCAATAACTCAAAAGCCCTGTTCAATCAATCAAAAGCCCATTTCAATAAATAATTGCTATAATTTAAAAAAATGATTTGGTAAGTACGCAAAAAATTATTTAAATTTATTGCGAAAAATAAAGCATATGAAAAACATAAAATTAATTTACATCCTGGCTTTTTTATCACTCAGTATTATTATGGTAATGTGCAATAAAAGCAAAGATGATAGCATTGCACCAGGTTATAGAGATGAAGTGGGCGGCGGCGGAAACCCTAATCCTAATTCAGTAACCACAACCGGCACGAGCACAATTACTAATCCTGCTACTTCTAATAGTACTCTCAATGTGGGCGGTGCGGGATGGTCATTTGCTTCTTGCGGAAGCGGAAATACTTTAATGGCTTTTAATGGTGCTACCACTGTTCAAATTAATTTCTTTTCTGCTCCTTCAACAGGGAGTTATAATTTACAAAGCGGCACTCCAACTTCCAACAGTGTGGCTCAGATGATTGTGTATAATGCACCTGGTCAGCCAAGTGGTGTTGTTTGGTACTCTGCTTCCGGAATGATTAGTGTTACCACATCTACAGCAGGTAATGTTACAGCCACTTTTAATAACATCCCTTGTACACAACTCCAGTTCCCATATCCTGTTGTAACCGTGTCGGGTGCTATGACGTGTATCTGACATAGATAAATAATCATTATTTTTGAAACCGTCAGCACGTTCTGACGGTTTTTATTTTTAAAGATGCTCATTTTAAAACCACACTTCCAAAATTTTTATTCCCGATATAGTTATAGTCCTGTTGTATTAAGTATTGGAAGGATATTCATTGCTTGCATTATCTTAATAGATCTGTACACTCGGTATCAGAATTTTGAAGCACATTATACGAATGCCGGCGTATTACCCACCCAAGTAATTAAAACCTATTATCCATTTTATCAATATTATTTTTCGCTACATAATTTATTAGACACAGATTTTCAGCAACGCATCTTATTTCTTATACATTTTTTAATAGCATTATGTTTGCTTATTGGATACAAAACTTCATTATTCACACTCTTAAACTACATTTTCCTTTTGTCTTTACACCACCGCAATCCCATGATTTTACAAGGCGGTGATGATTTGTTACGAATAACTCTTTTTTATATGATTTTCTTACCTTGGAATAAATTTTACTCAATAGATGCTTATTTATCAAGAAAAAAAAGTCAAAACCAAAATATAACAATCAATGAATTTTCCTGGATGTACATAGTATTTTACTTTAACGTAGCATTGGTTTATCTTTTTTCTGCAATGCTTAAAACTTCGGAAGAATGGCGCCAAACTGGTGAAGCAATATACTATGCTTTGAGTTTAGATACTTTACGATATGGATTAGGGCATTGGACATATACAAAATTCACCCTCATGAAATTCGGAACTTTTTTTGTATTTTATATTTTGGAAATACTGGCACCTATTCTTTTGATCTTATCTTTCAATTCTTTAATAAGAAATATTGGTGCATTTTTGATTATCTTTTTGCACTTATTCATTTTGACACATCTTCGTGTAGGTGTTTTCCCATTCATAGGGATAGCCACTGCTCTCATGGTCTTGGACATTCGGTCTCACAATATAGTCAAGATGCTTCGATTTTCAAAACCATCTTTTTATTTTTCAATGATTATTTTTATACTGATTTTGAGATACAACCTCGCCACCTTAAATACTAAGTATTTTAATATTACTTTATTGGAAGATAGATTATTAAACAGCATTGGGCTTTCTCAACGATGGAATATGTTTTCACCCGGCGTAAAACGTTATGAAGGTTATCTTATTTTAAGAGGCATTCGTAAAGATAACACAGAGTGGGATATTATTCATAACACACCCCAAATCCATTATGAAAAAACACAACAAAACTTTCAATACCTGAAAGGCGACCGATGGAGAAAATTTTTAGAAAATTATGAACAACGACACTATAATTTTGTAAAAACCTACTTTTGCTACTTTATTATCCGACAATGGAATCAACAACACCCCAATAATACTATTGAAGCACTGAATATTTTATTTATGAAAAAAACAACTTTACCAAACTATAAATACAAAACTGAATTAGAAAATTTATGCTTGTGTAATAGCCGATTTGAAAAACCCTAACCATTTATGCATCTCCAGACATTGATTTTCAGAAGCATCCATTATCTTAAATATAAATTGAACGCCCATTCTATCAATAACATACACTCTCCATTTCTATATACATTTACGAATGAGTGTCTGAATAAAAAGAACCTTTACTATGAATTTGAAAATTTAAAATTAGTCCGAAAAAAACTATTGCAGGATGAACGCATGCTTCCTTATGAAAGCATTGGTGCTCCATCATTAAAATTAAAAAAAAATGAAAAAATAAAAAACATTGTACGGGTAGCATCCAGCCCTACTAAGTATTCTGAATTATACTTTAGAATCATTCAATTTCTACAACCGAAAATTGTTTTGGAATTAGGGACTTCAGTAGGATTAAACACACTTTATTTATCAAAATCTACTACCGGAAAAGTAATAAGCATCGAAGGACAAAAAGAACTATATCATTTTGCAAAAAAATTGCTGGAAACACAAAACATTAACAACACTCATTTAATCTATGGATTATTTGATAAGATTTTACCGGACTTACTGAAACAGAATACTTTTGATTTTGTATTGATGGATGGCAATCATACTTACGAAGCCACTTTGAACTATTACACTTTATTATTGCCTAAAATGTCTTCTATATCTGTCATCATTATGGATGATATTTATTGGAATAAAGAGATGAATAAGGCATGGAAAGATATTCAAAAAGAAAAAACAATTAAATACACTATTGATCTCTTCAAATGTGGCATAATTTTATTTCACCCCTATTTTATACACTCTCAACATTTTACCTTTCATTATTAAATCCCTTAAAACAAAAAAGCCCTTCTCCTTTTTGTGAGAAGGGCTTTTTAATTTTACTGAGAAAGATTATTGTTTTACAATCTTACCATTCACTTTTCCAACATTAGTAGTAACATTGTAGAAATAAATACCTGCATTTTCATTAGATAAATCTACATTAATCACATGTTTTCCTACTTCACCTTTAATGTCCATTGTATTAATTACTTGTCCAAGGGTATTCAAAATTTCGACATGAATATCAGATGCCTTATCCAAATTCACCACTAATTGAGTAGATCCATTCGTTGGATTAGGGAATAAAGAAGCATCTACCTTAGTTTTAGAAATAGAAGTGGTGGACTTACCAGCTGATAATGGAGTAGGAGTATATAAGAAATCTGCACTCGTAACTTGTGCACCACTGATATAATAATGATCTACTGGTGAAAGGCCACCAAAAGTAGGATCACCACTAAACGTAAATGGCACTTCATAAGTACCACCGCCAACATTGATAACCCTTGGAGACATGTAATGCCAGAAAATACCGGAAGCAGCAACAGTAGGAGAAGTAGCGCTTGTCCCAATAACAAGCATCTTATTTGTAACTAAATTTGCATTCACATCATAAGCTTTCATATAAAGATCTGGATACACATTGAAGTGATGACCCGTAACAGACGTATCGGTTTCTGTCCATGAATAGAAAATTTTATCTCCTACATCGTTTCTGGAAACCTGAATTCTGGCATCAATATCTAAACCTGCTGCATCCCATTGGCTGCAAGTATTATTACCACCGCTTGTAGCTTCAGTAGCCATTGAGTCAACTACTATACCATTCCATGTATTATTCCCATATAATACAAAATCTAATATAGTAGGATGTGTAGTGGTACTTCCATACCAATAACTATAATTTTGAGCACCACATCCACCACCACTATTAAATGCGTAAGTATAGAATAAGGAATCTATATGGTCGCTGTATGCACTCACTACGGTTCCTACAAGGTGTAAATTTCCATTCACATCGACAGTAACGTCAAATCCTTCACCACTGGTAAAAAATGGTATGGCAAAAGTATTAGTACCAGTCGCTATAGGTAATCGTTTATCCACTTCTGGTAAGGTAGTAAAGTCAAAAGGAGGAATCAGTGTCCAGGTGGCCCCACTATTCGTTGTTTTATACACAATGGGTTGAATACCCATCATAGTGCCAGTAGCACCCTGACGTGCACCCATCATCACAGCATAGCCAATAGTACCATCATTACTCCATGCCATGTAAGGAATGCTAATTAATGCATTGCCATTAACAGAAGAATAGGCAACAGGGTATAACAATGAATCTAACACCCAGTTAAATGAACCGGCATTAAACATACCTCTCATAATGGCCATTCCTCTTGGATTGTATGCTAAATTAGTCGTAGCATTGATATCTTCAACAATTGCACCGGCCGCTCTAACAATTCCATCGGTTGTATACGTATAATAATACCTCACCATATCTTGCTTACTGCCCATATAAGCAGAAGGAATAAAGGTAGTATTGGGTGCGGAAAGCGCTGTATTATTCCCACCTACAGAAGCCGTATATATTTTGCTGGCGTACCAGTTACCTGCCCAATTAGATGCAACAGCCGGACCCGTTCCAACAAAGTAAATGTTATTCACATTTGTGTTTCCTGAAGGATTGTATATACCACCATTGGGATAACGTGCTTTACTAGTTGATTCATTTGCCCAAATACAAGTAGAATCCCAAGACATTCCTCTATTTAAAGACCATGATGTAATAATTGAACCATTTCCATCCACCGGAGCAGTGGTAAAATAAGGGCTTGCACGATGCACAAAAGTTACAATATCAATGTCCGAATTGTATTGTAAAGGTTTCTGGTTAGACACTAATACGCCATAAACATTTCTTGAACCACTAAAACGGGTGGCGGAAACTACGGCTATCTGCTGATGACCACTGCCATTTCTGTTGGCATTTAATTTAGGTCTCACCGCGTTTTTACGCTCTGTTGTGGCAACAGCTGCGTTTGGTTCATGAATGTTTTGTTTTTTCATTTCTCTTTCGGCCATATTCACTGGCACTGCATTGGAAGGTCGCTGTATTTTCCCATTTTGGGCATACAGGCCTGCTCCTGCTATAAGCACGGAGGCAATTAAGACATGTTTTTTCATAGTTTTGATTTTTTTTGTTTGCTGCAAATATAAGTATTTTTATTTATTCTAAATTGTTAAAAATTTATTTTTATATTAAAATTTTTTATGAACGGTAATATCTTTTTATAAACTCTGTAAAAATGAAATGCAGATTCAATTTACAAGTTTTACACTCTGTTAAAACAGAACTCTAGCTCCGATTTATCGGGAACATCACTAAGCCTTCCAATAAAGTTGGAAGGGCAAAGAGTGGAAAGAAACAATTCTTTCTCTTACCTTCCCGATTCGATTCGCTTCTCGGGATAAACCTGAAAATTTTTCCTTATGATAAATTTCTGTAATCACGATTTATCAGGATGTTTTTAGAATGTGTCAACCCTTCCCATTCCTTCCACTTCCTTGGAAGGAATGGGAAGGGTGAATCTGCATTATGATAAATTCTTACCCAACCTACTCAACACTTTTTCAATGTCTTCGGGATAGTCAATGCAATAACTTTCGTATTCGGTTTCTATGCAAAGGATTTTATAACCATTTTCTAACCACCTGAGTTGTTCTAATGATTCTTTTTGTTCTAAATCGGATGGGGGCAATTGTGTAATGGATTCTAATATGTCTGCTCTGTATGCATACATACCCACGTGTCTGTAATACTTGTGCTTTAAGTGCCACACTTCTCTCGGAACATTTTTAAGATAGGGTATCACCGAGCGACTAAAATACAAGGCATAATTATTTTTATCTAACACAACTTTAACTTCTCCTTCACTGAATAGTTCTTCCTGAGTTTGGCATAATTTCATTAAAGTAGCAATTTCATCTTCTTTTTTGAATGATTGGATTAGCCGTTCTATTTGTGAGGGATGAATGAAGGGCTCATCACCCTGAATATTAATTATCACATCATAGTTTTTATTTAATTGCGTGTATGCTTCAAAACAACGATCTGTGCCACTCGGATGGTGTTCTGCTGTCATTACAACCTTTGCTCCAAGAGATTGTGCGTGCTGAAAAATAAGTTCATTGTCTGTAGCAACGATACAATCTTCTAACAAAGCACATTTTGTTGCTTGTTCATAAACCCTTTGAAGCATGGTCTTACCAGCAATATCGGCCAATGGTTTACCGGGAAAACGAGTGGATTTGTATCGTACGGGAATAATTCCTAAAAAACGCATAGAAGTAGAGGTTCCGAGCGGATTCGAACCGCTGTACAAGGTTTTGCAGACCTCTGCCTAGCCACTCGGCCACGGAACCTTCTTTAAGATAAAATCTGCAAGAAATTGCTTGCAAATATGCGTAAAATGTTACAATCAAAAAAAATTTTTTACCTTAATTTAAGTAACATTAGAAGCATATTCACGAATACCTTAATTTAAAAAGAACAGATGGTGAGTAAATATGCGTAAAATGTTACAATCAAAAAAATTTTTTCTCGGTGTTCTTTGTGTATATTTTCTTGGTGTTCTTGGTGGTTTATTTTTTTATACTTTGATTTTACCACAAAGTGCACAAAGTTTTTTCACGAAGGGTACAAAGAAAATTTTTAATCAATAAAACTGACATTAGAAGCATATTCATGAATACCTTAATTAAAAAAATAGAGCGTACATAAATGTATATCAATTTTAATAATCTTTAAATGATTTTTTGTCCAATCTCAACTTTTCATCCAGATAAAACATTTGAGTGTATTGAATGTACTCTTTTGTGTATCCTTCCGAATTTTGTATGTATAAAACATGCTGGCTAATTTGGGTAGATGTTTTTTTTCCGACTTTGTATAAGAACAGATAAGGTAAGGTTTTTGAACAGTGTGAATAAACACTTAATATTTTATGAACGTGCAGTGAGGATGTGCCAATACATTCACTCCATCTTTTTTGCTCATAATAGGGAACAATAGTGTAAAAACTTCCATCCTCTTTAAGCAATTGAATAACAGCATTCAATAGGGTTTCATAATTTAAATTATTCTGGTGGCGATTGTTATTTTTGAAAGAATAATAACTCTTTAAAGATTTTGAAAAATACGGTGGATTGGAAATAATAAGATCAAATTTTTGTGTATTCACCTTGACAAACTCTTCCAGAGAAATGTGTAGAGCATTTAATCTATCGGCATATTGAGAATTTTGAAAGTTATTCTGACTGCATTGAAACGCGTTAACATTATTATCAATCGCCGTAATTTTCAATGCTGTATTTTTTTGCGCCAGCATTAAAGACAAAATACCGGTTCCACTGCCAATGTCCAGTGCCACCCCTTCCTTCAAATTTTCAATATCTGCAAAACAACCTAACAGCACACTGTCCGTACTGACTTTCATCACATCTTTGTAGGACTGCCGAATCGTAAAATGTTTGAAAATAAAAAGATCTTTGGGCATTAGTTCCAGTTTTTCCAATGTTTCAAAATTTCAACAAGAACTATTTTAAAGATGACATAAATTGGAATGGCTAACATCATCCATACTATGCCACCCAACATACCTGCCCCAACTATGACCAGGAAAATTTCCAAAGGATGCGCCCTTAATATGTTCGAAAAAATATACGGTTGTAGTATCATTCCATCTAAAACATTTACACTCACCAAAGTAATAATAATTTTAAGGACTGTTCCTCCTATGAGTTCGTAGTGTCCTTCAATAATATTTCCGCTAACGCCTAAGAAAAGACCTATTAATAAAGTAATCAAAGGACCTACATAAGGAATAATGTTCATAACACCCGACAATATCCCTATCAACACACTATTTTTCACACCTAATATGGTTAAGATTAAAGTATTCACCGTCATAATGATAAAAACATCTATTAACAAGCCGCGAAAATATTTGCCAAGAATTTTTTTCATCTGCTCTAAAATTTCTTCAACATCTTTATGATACGTTTCCGGAATTAAAAAAATTATTGCACTATTCAAAACATCTTCATTCTTTAGTAAATGAAATGTGATGAAAAATACAATGAGTAAATGAATGAGAATATGTGTAAAATTATCCAGAAGCACACCAGACCATTTGGCCAGAATATCTATGTTAATAACCTGATACATGGTATCTTGAATACTCTTTAATACATATTGCTTTCCGCCCCAATGTTCTATCATCGTTTCAATAAATGAAAATTGATGCAATATGTTATCAAACACTTCTTCATAACTTAAATAAGTTAAAGAATTAAGTTGCGTAATAATGGCAGGGAATACATACAATACTATTAATGTAAGGAATAGCGTTGGTAAAAGCAAAGTGAGAATAGAAAGAAAAGTATTATTTTTTAATTTAATTGTTTGTTGAATTTTATTTTTGAAAGGCAATAACATACTAAACAGAATATAACTCGCCACCAGCATCATCCATAAACTCCCCAAATATTTGATGCTTAAAATCAAGATTACAATAAATACCATCCATTTGATTATCTTTACAACGCTCATAGTATTTCAATTCAAATTAAAGAGCAATTATACAAACTAATTAGCAGATGTGCCTCTCCATTAAATATTTTATGGCAAAAATAAATTTTCTGTTACTTATTCTTTTGCTGATTCAGTGCTGCTCTCAACATACTGCACTTAATAGAACATCTAAAAACACCTCCATCAGCACAGCCAAGGAAGATGAACTTAATGCACAATTTTACTTTTACAAAAATTCCGATACTACAGTTATATTTTATTCTTCTTTTAATTCAGAACCGTTATTATTTACCCGATTAGACACCGGACTACAATTTTATGCTTCTGTAAAAATTTTAATTTATTTTTATTCCATCACTAAAAATATCCTGAGTGATTCGGTATCGCAGATTGTTCATATACCCCAACAGCATACCACTATTTTTCAATCCTTTTCATTTCCGCTAAAAAATGACAACTATACCGTAAAAATTTTTATGATTGACCAGAACAGGAAAGTACAATATAGTTATGTTACCGAGTTACCATTAACCACAAACTCTACACGAAATAATTTTCTGGTAATGTTTCAAAACAATATCTTATTCAAACATTATGCGCCTGAAAACAGCACTGTAAAAATTTACCATCGTCAAAAATTACCTTTATTATATGTAGATGTATTCAAATACCATCATCAGCCGGCATTACCCCCTTTTTCTAATTCTTCACCTGTCTTCAATTATTTACCTGATTCTAGCTTTTCAATTTCCTTAATCAATAAGGATTATTATACCCTATCCCTTCAATCCGGTTGTTTTTATCACATCCGAACCAATCCCCAATCATTAGAAGGTGTAAGCATATTCACCCTTGATTCGGTCTTTCCTAATATAAAAGATAGCAAAGAAATGCTTTACACATCCAGATACATTATGAATAAAAATGAATATGAACGTTGTGCCCATCTTACTGCTTTAGAAGATACCAAAAAATGTATTGATAATTTTTGGATTCAAATTGCCGACAGTAAAGAACGGGCAAAAGAAATTTTAAAAAATTATTATCAACGAGTCATAGAGGCCAACCGTCTTTTTACTTCCTATAAATTTGGCTGGCAAACAGACAGAGGGATGATTTATATCATCTTTGGTCCACCAGAAAATATCCAAAAAACATTCCACAACGAAAAATGGTTTTATTCTGTCAATGGACAAAAAAATGCTCTTGTTTTTACCTTCCTTAAAAATAAAAACAATCCATTTACAAACTCTGATTACATTCTTGAAAGAAGTGATTATTACAAAGATATATGGTATCTGACTGTTGATAAAATAAGACAAGGTCGTTTAAGCACCAAATAAACACTGTGAGATATTATTCTTTTTCTTCTTTTGTTTTATTCAGAACATCTATCGCTTTTTGAATGATATTATCTGTTTTGTTAATGACAGGATAATAAGCATTATTACCAAATAAAACACGACCAACATTCGCTTTAAAAATATCCTTTAATTTCTGTAATTCTTTTTCATTAAAATCAGAAAGAGATCGCTTCCCCGCACAAGAATAAAATACATCTTGAATCATTTTATTATCTACTGAATAATGTTCTACAAAGGTTTCAGCATTCCAATACATTTGTAATAAACTTTTTCTTTGTTTATCTACCATATTAAAAACATATTGTTGTAAACAACCATTCCATAAAAATTGGTTGATTTTCTGATTATGAATAGTCGTATCTATTGGCACAAAAACATCCGGCATAATACCGCCTCCACCATACACTATCTTCCCTTTTGGTGTAATAAATTTTTGTGTAGTATCCATTTTGGTACTATCCGCTTTTACAAGCTCACCATTTACATATCGTTGGTATTCCTCCAGATAATACTCTTCCAGATTTTTCTTCTTATAGGGCTTTTGAATACATCTTCCGGTAGGTGTGTAGTATTTAGCAACAGTGAGCCGAACCGCTGAACCATCCGGCAAATCCAACTGCTCCTGTACCAAACCTTTTCCAAAACTTCTTCGACCTATGGTAATACCTCTATCATTATCCTGAATAGCCCCCGCAACAATTTCACTCGCACTGGCGCTGCCTTCATCTATTAACACTACTAATGGCTGCGTTTCAAACAATCCTTCCGATGTCGCCTTTTCAATACGTTCAGGATACTTACGCCCCTTTGTTTTTACAATAACAGCTCCTTCCGGCAAAAAATGATCCGAGATCTTAATAGCCGCTTCTAATATCCCGCCCGGATTATCTCTTAAATCCAATATCAGTTTTTTCATTCCTTTTCGAAGTAATTTTTGCATGGCCTGTTCAAACTCTTTTACAGTGTTTTGTGCAAACCGCTCTATTCGTATATATCCAATATCCTTACTCATTAAATAATACACATCCACACTATAAATAGGTATTTCATCTCTTTCTATTACAAAATTCAAAATACCTTTTACCGCATTTCTCTGCACACCCACTTTCACTTTCGTTCCCTTTTTACCACGAAGTTTCTTAAACACCTTTTCATTGGTAATATGAACACCGGCTACTAAAGAATCATCTACATAAATTATTTTATCTCCAGCTAATAATCCTGCTTTTTCAGAAGGGCCGTTGCTAATAGTTTGTATCACACGAATGGTATCTTTAAGGATATTAAACTCAATGCCAATTCCTTCAAAATTACCTTCCATTTGTTCTTGCACAGCAGAAAAATCTTGCGGAGGAATAAACTCTGAATGCGGGTCCAATTGATGTAATAGCGCTGCAATAGCATCGTTTTGTATATCCTCAATACTAACACTATCTACGTAGTTATTTTTAATATAATTCAGTATTAAATCTATTTTATCAATATCTGTTTCTTCACTATCGTGCCAACCTGTATTTTTTTCAGAAAAAATCACACCAGATTGAAACCCCACATACAAAGCACCAATTATCAATAAGCCAAATACAATGGGTAACAATAATCGTAAAAAAAATGAGTTCGGTTTTTCAACATTCATTGGATTGTAAATTATTGGCTCAAACTTATGAAAAATAACGATTAATAGTCGTTATTAAAAAACTTGCTTTCTTGATTATTTTTCTTAAAATAACTGTATTCCCTGTAAACCCTATACACCGAATAAAACAACAAAATAAAAATTAAAATATACCTTTGTGAACTTGACAAATAATCAAAATAAGAAGTAAAACTTATCAGTAAAATCAACAAAATACTCAACACTACAACAAACACACCTGTAATCAGTTGAATATAACGTTCCACTCGTGATTCCGGCAGGATTCGAACCTGCGACCGACAGCTTAGAAGGCTGTTGCTCTATCCAGCTGAGCTACGGAACCAATAAAATTTATTTCGGGCGGCAATTATACGAAATTATTTGCTATTCTTCAAAATATATTTTGCATCTTTGCCACCAATTATTTCACTAATCCCGTGCTTAATATGGATTATGATCAGAGCATTTGTCCTTCCAGATTATTCACAAATAAAAGTCGATGCATTTGATGAATTGCCTGCATGGGATAATTTTATCTGGATTGATATTCAGAATGGAAGCGCTCAAGACATAGCGGCTATAGAAGAAAAGTTCAAAATCAGTTTCCCTTCTAAACAACAACAAGAAGAAATTGAAGTCAGCTCACGCTACTCCGAAGAAGACGACTCTATTAAAATCATCACACAATTCATTAACTTCTTACCACAATCCGAAAAAATTGAAGATTCAGACGTTAGCATTATTGTAAAAAATAATGTAATTCTGACCAATCGCAATTTTGAATCCAGAGTGTTTCAGGAAATTGTCCGTAAAATCAAACAACAACCCACTCAATACAATCACGCACTAAAAATTCTCATCGCTATTTTAGAGCAAGGCATTGACAACGATGCGGATATTATTGAATTTTTATCTGCCAAAATTAATGCCATCAGTAAGTCCGCTACCTTCTCTGCTTCTACCGATGAAAAAGTCATATTGAAAATCAATTTTTATCAGGAAGCCATGATTAAAGTCCGGGAAGATTTGTTTGATACACAACGCGTACTTTCTCTTTTAATCCGCAATGAAGTAATTAAAGATGAAAACCTCGAAAAAATTCGTATCTTACTCAAAGACATTGCTTCTCTTATTGACCACACTTCCTTTAATTTCACACGTTTAGAATTCTTACAAAATTCATTTTTAGGTTTAATCAACATTGAGCAAAACAAAATCATCAAGATATTTACCGTTGTGTCCGTCATCTTTATGCCGCCTACGCTCATCGCCAGTATTTATGGTATGAACTTTAATTTTTTCCCCGAATTGAACTGGAAATGGGGGTATCCTTTTGCCCTGTTTTTAATGTTACTTTCCACTGTTTTAATTTTGTATATCTTCAAAAAGAAAAAGTGGTTGTAATACCCTATTCAACACTGAAAAATATCTATCTGACCCAAGTCATTTTTTACAGCAATTTCTCACGCTTACCTTTGTCCATCAAAAACCATATTCCCTAAAACACATTCTGACACTCGTAGTTTTCAAAAAGTATTTTTACTACATTTGTGCCTTAAATCTTTGGTATGAGAATTATTGAATTCAGAGAAGCACTCAGAGAAGCCATGAGCGAAGAAATGAGAAGAGATGAACGAGTATTTTTGATGGGCGAAGAAGTAGCAGAATACAATGGCGCTTACAAAGTAAGTAAAGGCATGTTGGCCGAATTTGGTCCCAAGCGTGTCATAGACACCCCCATTGCAGAGCTTGGCTTTGCAGGGATTGGTGTAGGTGCGGCTATGAACGGGCTTCGTCCGATTATAGAATTTATGACCTTTAATTTTTCTTTAGTAGCCATTGATCAGGTGATTAACTCCGCTGCTAAAATACGACACATGAGCGGCGGACAAATTAACATCCCGATTGTATTCCGTGGTCCTACCGGAAACGCTGGTATGTTAGCCCAACAACATTCTCAAAACTTTGAAAGTTGGTATGCCAATACACCCGGTCTGAAAGTCGTTGTGCCTTCCAATCCTTACGATGCCAAAGGATTACTCAAATCCGCCATTCGCGATGATGACCCGGTAATCTTTATGGAAAGCGAATTGATGTACGGAGATAAAGGCGAAGTGCCACAGGAAGAATACCTTATTCCCTTAGGAGTAGCCGATATTAAAAGAAATGGCAACGATGTAACGATTGTTTCGTTTGGAAAAATTATCAAGGTGGCTTACAAAGCCGCAGAAGAACTGGAAAAAGAAGGTATCTCGGCCGAAATTATTGATCTACGCACCGTTCGGCCTATGGACTATCCAACCGTTATAGAATCTGTAAAAAAGACCAATCGCCTTGTGATTGTAGAAGAAGCGTGGCCATTGGGCAATATCTCTACAGAACTCACTTACATGGTACAAAAATTAGCATTTGATTACTTAGATGCACCTATCATGAGAGTAGTTTCTGCCGATACACCTCTACCCTATGCCCCTACTCTTATTCAGGAAGCATTGCCTAATCCAGAAAAAGTAATTAAAGCCGTAAAACGTGTGTTATACCGTGATTAATTATTATACTCATATATGCCATCAATAGATTTTTCGAACACTGAAATTGCTTTTCAATACAAATCAACCGAAGAACTTAAACGTGCGTATCAATTATTCAAACTACTTTCTTATCCTTCTCTCGTCAACATTGGATCTGTAATAGCACCTTTCTTTGTAAAAATAGGTGGGAAGTATTTTATTAAAAAAACTATTTACAAACAATTTGTAGGGGGAGAAACGCGTGAAGAATGCATGAATATCATTGAAACGCTTGCTCAATATAATGTGGGCTCTATTTTAGATTACAGCGTAGAAGGAGAACAAAATGAACAAAGCTTTGAACAATGTAAAAATGAAATCATCCAAAACATTGAGTTTTCAAAAGATAAAGCGTACATTCCGTTTTGTGTATTCAAGCCAACAGGTCTGATACGCTTTGCTTTATTAGAAAAAGTAAGTGCAGGTGTGTCTCTCTCTATTGATGAACAAAACGAATGGAAGCGAGCCAAAGACAGAGTATTTCAGATTTGCCAAAAAGCTTATGATGCAAAGCAACCTATTTTTATAGACGCCGAAGAAAGCTGGATTCAAAAAGCCATTGATAATCTTGCAGAGGAATGTATGCAAACATTCAACAAAAATCACTGCATTGTCTTAAATACCTATCAACTATACCGCACAGATCGTTTACATTTTCTCAAAGACAGTTTACAGAAAGCCAAAGAAAATAACTACTATTTAGGTGCAAAATTAGTGCGTGGTGCATACATGGAAAAAGAAAGAGAACGGGCTACTAAAAAGGGCTATCCTTCGCCAATCCACCCAGATAAACCTTCTACCGATAAAGCATACGACGATGCGCTCACATTTTGTGTAGAAAACATTGATAAAATCACCGTATGCGCCGGTACACATAATGAAAAAAGTTCACAACACTTAGTAAATCTAATAGAAAAACACGGCTTGAAAAAAGATGACCACCGGATTTACTTTTCTCAACTATTAGGCATGAGCGATCATATTAGTTTTAACTTGGCAAAAGAAGGATACAATGTAGTGAAGTATGTGCCGTATGGACCTGTAAAAAATGTCTTACCTTATCTTATACGCCGGGCACAGGAAAACACCAGTGTCAAAGGACAAACAGGCAGAGAATTAAGTTTAATAACTCAAGAAATTAAAAGAAGAAGCGGAAGTTCAAGCATTTAAAAACTAATCAAACCCATTTGATTTTTTAAATTTACTCTCACTACTTTCAATGCCTACCTGAATTTTCTTTGTCTCTTTTTTGAGTATTTTAATTGGTGACTACTCCACTAAAAAAATAGGAAAAATAGAACGTCACGAGTAGTAAAATTTATTTTTAACGAAGCTGTTTTAAGTTGTACACTTCTACAACGTATTATTATTCTAAAAAATTATTGCACCCATAAATACCCAACACATTTAGCCGTTGAATCAGCAAAGTTTTCTCACTATTTTTTCATTACTTTTACCGAAAAAAATAAAGTATGTCTTCTTCCATAATTTCTGAAAAAACATCTCTTGAAACCTTTCGCCAACTCATCCTGCAAGGTATTCCGGATGAGTTACCAGCACCTAAACCACTTGACCCATCACTGAACCACGCCCCTAAGAGAAAATTACTCCTTACAGAAGAAGAAAAAATTCTGGCTCTCAAAAATGCCTTACGCTATTTCCCGCCCAAACACCATAAAATTCTGGCAAAAGAATTTTGGGAAGAATTGCATACCTACGGAAGAATCTATATGTATCGGTTCAGACCTGATTACAAAATCTATGCACGACCTATCTATGAATATCCTCATAAATCATTACACGCCGCGGCTATTATGCACATGCTTTCTAATAATCTGGATATTGCAGTAGCACAACACCCGGATGAACTCATTACCTATGGCGGAAACGGATCGGTCTTTCAAAACTGGGCACAGTATCTGCTTACTATGAAATACCTCGCCACCATGACGAATGAACAAACATTAGTACTATACAGCGGCCATCCCTTAGGATTATTTCCATCTCATCCGGACGCCCCTCGTGTCATTATTACCAATGGCATCATGATCCCCAATTACAGCCAACCAGAAGATTGGGACAGATATAATGCATTAGGTGTTACACAATACGGTCAAATGACTGCGGGCTCATTTATGTACATCGGACCTCAGGGAATTGTGCATGGCACTACCATTACGGTAATGAATGCCGCACGTATTCAGCAAAATAAAACGGGTCAAAAACCACGGCTGTTTGTTTCTGCGGGCTTAGGCGGAATGAGTGGGGCACAACCTAAAGCAGGAAAAATTGCCGGCTTAATTTCTGTAATCGCTGAAATTAATGAAAAACCTCTGAAAACACGATATAATCAGGGATGGTTAGATGAATATTACGATACACTGGATGTAGTCATAAACAAAATTAAAGAATATCTGAAAAATGGTAAAGCAATATCCATAGGATATTTGGGGAATGTAGTGGATTTGTGGGAAAAATTAGTGATAGAAAACATAAAAGTAGATATAGGTTCTGACCAAACATCCTTACACAACCCTTATTCCGGCGGTTACTATCCGGTTGGATTAACATTGGAAGAAGCCAACGAACTAATGGTAAAAGATCCTGCAAAGTTTAAATCTAAAGTGCAGGAATCTTTAAGAAGACAAGTCAATGCTATCAATAAACTGGTAGAAAGAGGAATGTATTTTTTTGATTATGGAAATGCTTTTTTACTGGAAGCATCAAGGGCAGGAGCAGACATTTTATTACCAAATGGTGAATTTAAATACAAAAGTTATGTGCAAGACATTTTAGGACCTATGTGCTTTGATTATGGCTTTGGTCCTTATCGCTGGGTGTGTACATCCGGTTTAGAAAGCGACTTACAGCAAACCGATGAATTGGCATTAGAAGTGCTGGAAGAAATGTACCAAAAGGCACCCAATGAAATTAAGCAGCAATTAATGGATAACATTGTATGGATAAAAGATGCGATGAAAAATAAATTGGTAGTGGGTTCTCAAGCACGTATTCTTTATGCTGATGCAGAAGGAAGAATTAAAATTGCTCTGAAAATCAATGATGCTATTAAAAAAGGATATATCAAAGCGCCGGTTGTTCTTGGAAGAGACCATCACGATGTCAGTGGCACCGATAGTCCCTACAGAGAAACCTCTAATATCTACGACGGCTCAAAATATACAGCAGATATGGCGGTACACACCTTTGTAGGCAATGCAGTGAGAGGCGCCACCTGGGTGAGTTTACATAACGGTGGTGGTGTGGGCTGGGGAGAAGTTATCAATGGAGGATTTGGATTGGTATTAGATGGAACTGAAGCAGCCAGCAGAAAAGCACAGCAAATGTTATTCTGGGATGTGAATAATGGAATAGCCCGTCGCTCTTGGGCACGCAACCAGGAAGCTATGTGGGCTATTACAAGAGAAATGAACCGCACCAAAGAATTATCCGTTACAATGCCCTATCTGGTGGATGATAACACCCTCCGTGATTTTCTAAAGTAATTAAATACTACAAGAACAGATAAGATTTATTATGCGTCAACGTCTAAGCAATTTATTTATTGAATTTACAAAAAGTGAAAAAAATTCAGGACTTCTACTAATTGTTTGTACACTGCTCTCCTTAATTATGGCTAATTCAGTATTTTCAGAACAATACATTCAGTTCTGGCATCACCACATTAGTATTTCTCTTTTTAATTTAGAACTTAATTATTCATTAGAACACTGGATAAACGATGGACTAATGACTATATTTTTTTTGTTAGTAGGTCTTGAAATTGAACGGGAGCTATACGAAGGCGAATTGCATCCTGTCAAAAATGCTATTCTTCCCATTGTCGCCGCAATAGGCGGGATGCTGGCACCTGCACTTATTTATTCTTTAATTAATTTTAATTTACCGACTATCAAAGGTTTTGGTATTCCGATGGCAACCGATATTGCTTTTTCACTGGTCCTATTATCTTTAGTTGGCAACAGAGTACCTTTCAGTTTAAAGGTGCTTCTCACCGCATTAGCAATTATAGATGACCTTGGTGCTATTTTTGTTATTGCATTTTTTTATGGCAAAAAAATCCAATGGTTTTATTTAATGCTCTCTATCAGCATTTTTATTATCCTTCTTTTAATGAACCGCCTGAAAATTTATCGATTAACGCCTTACTTAATTTTAGGAATACCGATGTGGTATTTTATGATGCAATCCGGCATACACGCTACTCTATCAGGTGTTTTATTGGCATTTGCACTACCCTTTAATTATAAAAATGAAAAAAATCCTTCTATACGATTACAAGAATTGCTACACATTCCTGTTGGATTTATAATTTTACCTTTGTTTACATTAGCCAATACAGCAATACCAATTGAATTAGAATATGTTACGCACTTATCAGATGCACACGCTATTGGCATCGGTCTTGGATTATTAGTGGGAAAACCATTAGGCATCACATTAGGTATTCTGCTTTTTACTAAACTCAAAATTGTTGCTCTTCCTGAGAATGTCAGTTGGTACAGAATAATAGCAACGAGTGTAGTAGCGGGCATTGGGTTTACTATGTCCATTTTTATCACCCATTTAGCATTTAATGAAGAAGTGCTTATTCAATCTTCAAAATTAATGATTTTACTTGGCTCGTTTATTTCTGGTCTAACTGCTTATTTGATGTTTATATTCAGTAAAAAAACATAACTTACAATTTTACTTTCATTCCTTCTATAGCCAAATCTGTATTTTCAAAAACGGTACGGGCTTCATTTAATAATGGCTCTAATTTCTCATATCGGGATGAGTAATGACCGAGCAATAATTTTTTTGCAGATATTTTTTGCGCCATTAACGCCGCTTCTAGAGATGTAGAATGCTGAGTAATTTTTGCTAAAATTTGATGTTCGCTTAAAAAAGTAGCTTCGTGATAAAGCACATCCGGGCTCATAATTATATCTGGAATCCGCTCTAAAAATGCCGTATCTGAACAATACACATATTTTCTTGGCAAAGGCGGTGGTGTGGTTACCTCCTCATTTTTTACCACTTTTCCATCTTCATCTTCTGCATCCATTCCTTTTTTCAATCGATGAAACTGATGAACAGGTATTTTATATTCTTGGATTTTTTCTTTAATAATATTGCGTTCCCGTTCTTGCTCCTGTATTACAAAACCCGTAGTAGGCACCCGATGAATCAGCGGAAAAGTAAATAGCTTGAATTTATTGTTTTCAAATACACATTCCACTGTTTTATTTTGCGTATATATAAACTTCAAAGGATAAACAATTTTTGCCTCAGAATATCTAATAATTATTTTAATAATTTCTTCTAATTCTTTTGGTGCAATAATCACCAATTCCTTCTTCCTTTGTAATAAACTTAAAGAAGTAAGCAGCCCCGGCAATCCAAATATATGATCCCCGTGAAGATGACTGATTAAAATCACATCCATACGCGCAGCAGGTAATTTGTATTTTTTTAATTGCATCTGAGTTCCTTCCCCGCAATCCATTAAAATATACGATCCATTAATATGTATGAATTGTGAGGACGGAAACCTATTAAACGCCGGTATAGCAGAAGATGTTCCTAAAATAGTCAACTCAAAAGGCGGCAAGTACATAGTAAAATAAGCCAACTCATTACCTTTCGTTGATGAAAGGAAATTCTGATAAAATATACTTTATTTATTAATCACAATCCTGTTACGAACAAGCGAGGAATTGGTGTGGTTAGAAATGTTATAAAAATAAATACCGCTTTCTAATTCAGACACATCAAGAGCAAAAGTATTATTCCCAATTTGCGATGCAATTGCTTTATTGAGTAGCACTTTTCCTGTAACATCTGATAGCGATATTTGCAACAACTCAGATACGGAACTATTAAAATTTATACTAATGTTATTGGCGGCAGGATTAGGATATAAAGTAAAATTAGAAATATTATGATAAACATCTTGAATACTTGTAGCCGGTAAAATATTAATAATGTAATAATCAATGTTTTGTGTTTGAATTTTACTTCCTGTATTTGGATTGACAGGCGTTGGGCAATTTTGAAAAGAAAGAATGGTAGTTCCATACACATCTACCTGAAAATGTAAAGTGTAAGTACCTGCCGTAGTAGGAGTTCCGGAAATAATGGCACAACTATTAGCATTACCCGGGAATTTTAAACTCGATGGGTTGCCGGTGAGAATCAATCCTGGCGGCAAATTATAATTAGGATACGATGGTGGAACTAACAACTCGAATCTTGTAAAGCAAATTTTAACAGGCGATTGTACGGTGTCTAACGGTACTTTTACAGTGATGTTTTGAGCATACGGTTGTCCCACCTGCCCGGAAACAAAATTAGTCGCACTATCCGGCCAAATGCCATATTTGGGCGAAGCTATAAAAACAGGATCTAATGTACAGGTGGGCTGTGCCTGCGTAACCATATTAAAGCCAATCAAAACAAATACATTAGCCAAAAGGAAACACTTAGTTTTAAGAATAGTAAAGATTTTTTTCATACGTACTTTTTTTAAAGTTATTGGCTCAAAGATACGATAAATTTTTCAAAGAAGTTTGAAAATTACCCTTTATTAAAATACTTTCTTGTTTAATGCAGCAACGTAACATGTCCGATTTTATAGTGTACATTCTTTAGCGCATCTC
>CAZNVL010000026.1:0-25951 GCA_964576565.1 uncultured Flavobacteriaceae bacterium
AGAAGGACTTCACTCTCGTAGCGGGGGGAGGACTCGAACCTCCGACCTTCGGGTTATGAGCCCGACGAGCTACCTCTGCTCTACCCCGCGATCATTTGCGCTGCAAATATACATAACAGCATTCGTATTTTCCAAATTTTTTTATTCAAAATTTTTCTAAACAACCAATTTAATTTATCCGTACCTCCACTGATTTTATCGCAAATTCAACATTTCAGAATATTTGGGTAATGGCCAGTTTTCATCTGCTACAAGGAGTTCAAGTTTATCAGCATGATAACGAATCGTATCAAAATAAGGTTTTATCTTTTCACAATAGGCAAACGCTCTTTCTTCTATGTTTTCAATAACATTGGCCTTTTTACGGGCCTCAGTCATATCAATAGCGGCTTTTCGTAAGACATTTACTCTTTCAGAAATTTCTTTGATGATTTCAAGATGGGATGCAACAAAAATATCATTGGTATCTTCCACAGCATTTCCCAAAGTAGTCAGTGCGCTCATTTGCTTTATGCCTCTTACAATCTCCACTAATTTATGCTGATAATTTAATGCCGCCGGAATAATTGTATTATGTACCATTTCTGCCATCACGCGTGATTCGATTTGTACCTTTTTGATATAGGTTTCTAATTGAATTTCATGCCGTGCTTCAATTTCACGTTCACTTAACACATTTAATTCAGAAAATAGCTTTTTGATTTTTTTGTCATGATAAATTTTTAGTGCTTCGGGTGTAGATGTAAAATTATTAAGTCCACGTTTTTGCGCTTCTTTTTTCCATTCTTCGCTGTAGCCATTTCCTTCAAAACGAATTTTTTTAGAAGCCGTTATATATTTCTTAATAATTTGAAAAATTGCTTCGTCCTTATCCGTTCCTTTGTCTATTAAGGCATCTACTTCTTTTTTGAAATCCATTAAGGTTTTGGCTACAATTAAGTTTAGTATCATCATAGCATTGCCGCAGTTGGCAGAAGAGCCAACTGCTCTGAATTCAAACTTATTACCCGTAAAAGCAAATGGTGAAGTTCTGTTTCTATCGGTATTGTCTAATAAAATTTCAGGGATTTTGCCGATGCCTAATTTCAATGCTGTTTTTTCTTCGGGACTCATTTTTCCAGAAGGGACATTTTTCTCTAAATCATCTAAAACATTTGAAAGATAATTCCCTATAAATACAGAAATGATGGCCGGAGGAGCTTCGTTAGCACCTAACCGATGATCATTGGATGCACTGGCAATACTAGCACGCAACAAATCTGCATAATCGTGCACCGCTTTAATGACATTGACAAAAAAACTGAGAAACTGGAGATTAGTTTTTGGGGTTTTGCCAGGGGCTAAAAGATTTTTTCCGGTATTGGTGGCTAAACTCCAGTTGTTGTGTTTGCCGCTACCATTCACGCCTGCAAACGGCTTTTCATGGAATAACACACGAAAACCATGCCGAATAGCGACTTTTTCCATAATATCCATGAGCAGTACATTATGATCAACCGCTACACTTACTTCTTCAAAAATAGGGGCACATTCAAATTGTGCAGGCGCCACTTCGTTATGCCTTGTTTTTACAGGAATGCCTAATAAATGGCATTCGTATTCAAAATCCCTCATAAAAGCAGAAACTCTTTCCGGAATAGAGCCCCAATAGTGGTCTTCTAATTGTTGTCCTTTAGCCGGTGAGTGTCCAAACAAAGTTCTACCAGATTGCTGAATATCGTAGCGGGCATTGTAGTAAGCAGCATCTATTAAAAAATACTCTTGTTCCCAACCAAGAGTAGCCACTACTCTGGTAACATTTTTATCAAAGTATTGACACACCTCGGTAGCGGCTTTGTCAAGAATATGAAGTGAACGAAGAAGAGGGGTTTTGTAATCTAGCGTTTCGCCTGTATAGGATACAAAAATGGAGGGGATACACAAGGTTTTGTCAATAATAAAAGCCGGCGAAGTAGGATCCCATGCTGTATAACCTCTGGCTTCAAAAGTATTTCGTATTCCACCACTCGGAAAAGAGGATGCATCGGGCTCTTGCTGAGCTAATTGATTGCCACTGAACTTTTCAATCACTTTTCCATCTCCGCTCCATTCCATAAAAGCATCGTGCTTTTCAGCCGTTTCACCATTTAAAGGTTGAAACCAATGGGTATAATGGGTAACGCCTTTACTCATAGCCCATGCCTTCATAGCTTCAGATACTTCAGAGGCAATTTTTCTGTCAATAGAGGTTCCCTTTTCAATAGATTCTTTTACTTTTTCAAAAGTATCTTCCGAAAGATATTTTCGCATTTTGTCTAATGTAAAAACATTTTCCGCAAAATACTCACTGATTTGACCCTTGATATGGGAGTTGGAAAGAGGTTTTTTGTTCAGCACTTCCTGAAAAGCAATAAGTCGTTTATTCATAAAAAACTATTTTTGGACGCAAAGGTACGAAAAAAATAGGGGTAATTAAAATAAAATTGATATTTTTTATCAACAATATATTTTTAATAGGGGGGTATTAAAAAAAATAACGTTTTTTAAAATCTTATTTTGATTCAATTATTGAAATAATTTTTTTGGTAACTTTGCCTCGTACTATTTTTTACTTTTTCTGACCATGTAGTAGATTTTCTATTACATAGTGCTATATTTAATGTATTTTCAATGATAACAAACAAGATGCTTAGAATTTTAATGATTCTTTTATTAGTTATTGATTATTCTGCTATAAAATCACAAGGTATTTATCCGTTTTCTAATTCAAATTATAGTGGTGTCTCAGCTGCCATATTAAATCCGGCTAATGTACATGGTGTTTGCAAGTTTGATATGACCTTAGGAGGTACAGGCGGATATATCAATAATTGGATTGGCATCAAAAGAAGTTTCTTATTTATAGATTTTAATAAAGACAGTATCTTAAAAAAAACTACTACCACATTTTTGGATGGGAATAGTCCTAGAAATTTTATCTCATCAGTTAGAGTAATTATGCCCTCGTTTTTAATTCAATTGAACTCTAAAAGTTCAATAGCATTTATATGGAATGTTCGTAATTATATGAACATTCAGTCAATGAATGATAATTTATCCAGAATCTTATACAACCATTTATCATTTCCGCCAATGCAAGCACAGACTTCTAAAATGGCAGCATCTTCACACATGTGGGCAGAATATGGAATAGCTTACGCACGAGAATTGCTGGACACTTACAAACAAAATTTGACTTTAGGTATTAATGTAAAATTTTTACAAGGTATACAATCTTTTTATGCCTACACAGATAATTTTAATTACAAGTTACTAAATGATTCTTCTATGAGTATTCGTTCAAGCGTGATTTATTATGGTCATACTAAAAATTTTTCTGTTAATCCATTTTCTGCAGGATATGTAATGAATGGGAAGCCGGCATTAGGATTTGACATCGGCGTAAATTATTTTATTAAAAGTGAAAAATACAAAAATGACTATGTAGATTACATCTTAAAATTGTCGGCTTCTATTGTAGATATAGGTTCAATAAAATATCAAAAAGATGTTGGGAATGATTTTACAGCAAATATCTCAAACTGGAATATGCGGAACCTGATATTTGATTACAAGCAAATCATTAACAACCTGAACGACACGCTTCAAAAGAGATTTAAAATGGACAATACACCCTCTGTCTACAAAATGTACCTTCCAAGAGCATTGAATGTACAACTGGATTGGCGGTTATCTGAAAAACTATTCTTAAATGTAAGTAGCCGACTGCCTTTACGGTCAGAAAAATGGATTGCTTTTTCAAAAGAAAACGCATACCTGTCTATTGCACCAAGAATTGAAAGTATTAAAGATTTTGCCATTTCCATTCCTATACAGTATAACCCTATCTATAAAAATGTAAAAACTTCAAAATACTCTGCAGGTTTATTGTTGCAATTAGGGTGGATTGCAGTGGGCACCAATCACCTCACTGATCTTATATTTAAAGAATACATGAGTGGGTTTGATGTTTATCTGTTAATGAAATTTTCTACTTTCAGAAAAGATCCCAAAATCTACGATAAAGATAAGGACGGCGTACAAGATAAACAAGATGCCTGCCCCGAAATTGCCGGAATACCAATACTAATGGGCTGTCCGGATATGGATAAAGATAATATCGCCGATAAGGACGATAAATGTCCGGAGGTTCCAGGGTCACCAAAATTAAATGGTTGTCCAGATAAAGATAATGATGAGATAACCGATATGGAAGATCAATGCCCGGATGAACCCGGATTGAAAATACTTAGTGGTTGCCCTGATAAGGACTTAGATAGTATTCCGGATAAAGAAGATAAGTGCCCAGAAATTAAAGGTGTAAAAGAATGGAAAGGATGTCCTGTTCCAAAAATAGATGGACAAATTTTATTGACAGAGAATCTGCAACACACAGCGGCAAAAATAAAATTATACCTTTTAAAAGAGAATTGTGAAAAAACAGATTCAACAACTACCGATGATAAAGGCTATTTCAAATTTGAAATTAAAGACACGAGTCAGATATATTTTGTGAAAGTAAATGAAAACGAAGAATTGGCAAAGGGCAAGGCCAGGTTTTTCATGGCAAAAGACAGCAATATCATTCGAATAAGCAAAAATTTACCTTGCCATAAATTTGTATTTACTAATTTACCCTATGAAAAATATCCGTTTTACGATTTGAAGCGAGATGGTTTTTTACATATCAGCGGAAATTTTCTGATTGCAGGCAATGTAACAGAAGCGTTGAAAAATAAGAAAATCATCATACGAAATTTACATGGCGATATAGTAGATACAGTAACTACCAATGAATTTGGTTCCTTTACTTTTCGGTATCTGGATTATGAACAAAATTATTTAATCACCTTCGCTGATACCAACCTTAACCTTCCGGCTGGTACTAAAATTATCCTGACAAATAAAAACGGGAAAGAAATAAAAAGTTTTATGTATTCACCCCTTGAAAAATTTAAATATGAACTTTTATCATACGACAAAACAACCATAAAAGAAATGGCTATTGATGAGGAAGACATCAACATATCTTTTTCTGCTTACTTAAAAGACAGTCACTTTAAACCATTTAAAAATGTGAAAATTGCAGTAACAGACGAAGATAATCCCTTACAAGAGATTATTACAAATGACAATGGACTGTTTACGGTAGAAAATATGCGATTTAAAAAAGGAATTTCATTTATTATTTTATCAAATCAATCGGATAGCAGTATAACAAAAACAAACATAGTTTTGATTACAGATAATAAAAACCGCGTTATTAAAAGATTGGTAAGAGGACTTGGCGGTGAATTTAAAATAAGATTATTGGATATTGAACAAACGACCTTAGCAGAATACCAAATAAACGACCCATGGCTCAATGTACTGAAACTAAAAAATCAAAAAAGTAAAGATACTATAAAAATAAGAGAAAAAATTAATTATGCTGTCAATGCCTATAAGCCAGATGCTGCCGGTTTTCGGGTATTAGATAAAGTAGTACAAATCATGAAAGACAATCCAAAATTAGTAATGACTATTTCCTCTCATACAGACAGTCGTGGAAATGATAAACACAATATGCAACTCTCAGAAAAAAGAGCCAAATTTGCATTTGACTACATCGTTTCTAAAGGAATTGAGGAAACTCGATTAAAATGGGTAGGATTTGGAGAAACGAAACTTTTAAACGAATGCAGCAATAAAGTAAAATGCAGTGAAGAAAAACACGCTGAAAACAGAAGAACAGAATTTGATATAAGAGTAGAATAACTATCAGATAATAATCAGAATTAATACGGCGTTCTACTCTTACCACCTATTCTATTCCTGCAACACCATAAGTAATTTAAAGCGACTATTAAATGTACACAGAACTTTTTATCACTACATAATTTTTTTTCCAATTATATTTGCCAAAAATTTTTGATGTACGACTATATTACCGGAAACATCATTGAACTGAACCCGGCACTTTTGGTTATTGAAAACAACGGTATCGGTTATAAATTTTTTATTTCATTAAATAGCTTTCAACTTTTTCAAAAACAATCCACCACAAAAGTATTTATAGAAACCATCCATCAACGTGACGACATGCCCAAATCTTTTGGATTTGCCACAAAAGAAGAACGGGAAATATTTCGTCATTTGATATCCGTATCAGGAGTAGGCGGTAATTCTGCCATGCTGATGCTATCCTCTCTAACTCCCGCCGAAATAATTGGCGCTATTAACACCGCCAATGTTGCCCTCCTCAAAAGTATCAAAGGTATAGGCGAAAAAACCGCACAACGTATCGTCGTAGATTTGAAAGGAAAACTTGGTAAACACGAAGGTGGAATTGGCCAAATCATTCATACAGCATCCGACAAAATCAAAGAAGATACCTTAATGGCACTCATAGCCCTCGGGTTTAATAAATCTCACGCAGAAAAAGCAATAGAAAAAGCCGTTTTACACAATAAAGAATCTCTTTCTTCCGTTGAAATGCTTTTAAAAATCGCACTTAAAAACCTGCAATAGTTCAAAAGTGAAAAACAGGGAAGTTGTTAACATAATCATAGGGGCGCTTATATCCTTTTTCTTGCTTTTGTCGCTCTACAAAACAGACGCTTCTTACCGTCCCTATTCCATTTCCATACCTCACTCATCCACTAATATTCCCATAGATACTCCCCCTCCACTGCCCTACAATTTTAGTGATAATAAAGGCGAAGAACCCATTTATAATGAACAACACAATTTATACCTGAATAATCCCTCCAACATCAAAACCAATATTGAATACGACCCGCAAGAAAAAAAATATATTATCCAACAAAACATCGGCGACCACAAATACCGCCCCGATACTTATTTAGATGAAGAAGAATATCAAAATTATATGTTTAAAAAAGCGGTTCGCAACTATTGGCGTTCTAAAATTGCTGCCGAAGATTTAAACAAACCCAAAAAAGGACTCATCCCTTCCCTTCAAATTCAAAACGAACTCTTTGACCGCATTTTTGGTGGTAATACCATTGACATCCGCCCCACCGGAACCATAGAACTTATCTTCGGCATCAATCGCCTGAAAAACTTTAACCCCGCTATCCAACAGCGACAACAAAAAATTACCAATTTTGACTTTAACATGCGCATCCAACTCAATTTACTCGGAAAAATTGGCGAAAAATTTAAAATCAACATGAACTATAATACAGAAGCCAATTTTGACTGGGAAAATCAGGTAAAACTCGATTGGGCCGGCGGCGAAGATGATATACTGAAAAAAATTGAAGCCGGCAACGTTACATTACCATTAAATAGTTCTTTAATCACCGGAAGTCAAAGTTTATTTGGTATAAAACTAACCACTCAATGGGGCAAATTAACAGCCACCACGGTTTTTGCACAACAACGCGGAAAAAAACAAGAAGTAACCGTACAGGGCGGCGCTCAAACACAACCGTTTGCCATTACGGCAGATAATTATGAATCGAACAAACACTTTTTTCTGTCCCACTATTTCCTGAAAAACTACGATACATGGATGTCCACATTACCCGTCATAAACTCTCCTATTGTCATTACAAAAGTAGAAGTATACGTCTTAAATCAAACCGGAACCACCACCCAAAACAGAAATGTAGTAGCTTTTGAAGATCTGGGAGAAGACACAACTAATGTCTTTTCCAGCATGAAAAACCCTTCTTGTATTACGAACCCTGCTTATGTCGTTACAGACAGTGCAGGTATAATTCCTCATAACGGTGCTAACAATTTATACTATATAATCACCAACCCAACGACCGGAATCTTAAAAGACAGAAACAGTACTAACATTGCAGCCACTATAAAAAATGCTACTTCTAATACCTGCAATTCCAGTGGAGAATATATGGTACAATCCAGAGATTTTGATATTATTTACAATGCCAGAAAACTGGATCCATCCGAATATACACTCAACTCTCGCTTAGGTTATATCTCGCTCAATCAAACATTGAATAACGACCAGGTTTTAGCAGTTTCTTTTCAATACACCTACAACGGTAAAATCTATCAGGTAGGCGAATTCAGTGATCAATTTCCGGACAATAATAAAATTTTAATAACCAAACTTCTGAAAGGCGCCAACGTAAATGTACGCTACCCTACCTGGAAACTGATGATGAAAAACGTTTATGCCATCGGGGCCTACAACATCAATCCACAAAACTTTAACCTTCAAATTTACTACAACAACATTGAAACCGGCGTGGATATTCCTTACATCCCTTATGGTGCAATAAATGGCAACTTGTTAATACGTGTATTAGGATTAGATAACCTCACTGTAAATGGCGATAAACATTACGACGGTGTATTTGACTTCCTGCCCGGCTATACCATCAATCCTGCCAATGGCCGTATTTACTTCACCTCTGTTGAACCCTTTGGTTCTTACTTAAAATCCAAATTCAGTATCAACGATTTTCCAAATGCCAACAAATACATCTTTCAGGAACTTTACGACTCCTTAAAAGTTTCTGCACAACAACTCCCAGAAAAAAACAGGTATAAAATCAAAGGTACCTATACCTCATCATCCGGTTCAGAAATCACTCTAAACGCCTTAAACATTCCTCAAGGCGCCGTTGTAGTAACCGCTAATGGCGTACGATTAACAGAAAATGTAGATTATACAGTAGATTACACATTAGGAAGAGTAAAAATCATCAACGATGGATTATTAAACAGCGGTGCACAAATTAAAGTATCCGTTGAAAGTAACTCTTTATTTAATATCCAACAAAAAAGTTTAATCGGTACACGTCTGGATTACAAAGCCAGTCGCGACCTGCTTTTAGGCGGTACATTTATGCGTTACTCCGAACGTCCAATGACCCAAAAAGTCACCTTTGGAGATGAACCTGTATCCAACATCATCTGGGGACTTGACTATAACTACAAAACAGAAGCCCCCTTCCTAACCCGTTTTATTGACAAATTACCATTTTATAGCACGAAAGAAAAAAGTTTCATCACCACACAAGGGGAATTTGCTCAACTTATACCCGGCAATGCCGCCGCCATCAAACAAAACGGCGGAACATCCTACATTGATGATTTTGAAGGTAGCGTTAGCTTCATCGATTTACGAAGTCCGCAATCCTGGAAATTAGCCAGTATCCCACAAGGGCAATCTGCCATTTTCCCAGAAGCCAGCTTAAGCGACACCATCGCCACTAATTTTAATAGATCTAAATTGGCCTGGTACACCATTGACCCTTCTCTCCAAAGACAACAACAAGACATTACACCATCCTATTACAATAAAAACATCTATTCCAACAACTTTTTCAGGCAAGTCATTGAAACAGAACTTTTCCCACTTAAAACCCCTCCCAATGGTCAACCCGTATTATTACCGGTTATGGACCTGGCTTATTTCCCTACCGAAAGAGGCCCATACAACTTTGACATTAACCCAACCCCCTTTTCTGCAGGTATTGACCCCAATACCGGAAAATTAAAAAACCCGGAAACACGCTGGGCAGGCATTATGCGCAATCTGACTACAAACGACTTCTTTTCTGCCAACGTTGAATACATTCAGTTCTGGTTAATGGATCCCTTTAATTCGGACTACAATAACACCACTTACCCGGATATGGACGCCGCTAACCCGCCTTCCGGCGAACTCATCATTCATCTTGGAAATGTCTCAGAAGATATTCTCAAAGACGGTCGAATGAGTTATGAAAACGGACTGCCGGCTTCTTCCGCTGCCACTCAAAATCTACCAGTTTCACAAAGCAGCTTAGCCATTGTCCCTTCTGTTCCACCTATCACCAACGCCTTTTCATCCGACCCTAACGACCGCGCACAACAAGACGTGGGCTACGACGGAATGGACGATAATACCGAAAAACAAAGATACAGTTATTTACTCAGTCAGATAAACTCCGGTGGCTTTAATACTTCGGCGCCTCTGATACAGGAATTTCTGAACGACCCTGCCTCTGACAACTACCACTTCTTCCGTGGAGATGACTATGACCAACAACAACTCAAAACATTAGAACGTTATAAAAAATACAATAATCCGCAAGGCAATTCCCCTACCGAACAACAATATAAAAACCAAAACTCTGGCGGCTACTCCACCATAGCCACCACTCAGCCCGATATTGAAGATCTGAACAGAGATAATACATTAAGTGAAACCGAAAACTACTATGAATACAAAATCAAAATCTCCAAAAACGATATTTCTCCTACCAAAGTCGGTCAGAATTTTATCGTCAATAGTTTTGAAACCACAGCAGATATAGAAGGCGTGAAAAAAACAGTAAAATGGTACCAATTTAAAATCCCCGTTACAGAATTTCAAAAAGCAGTTGGTAATATAGAAGGTTTCAACTCCATCCGGTTTATGCGGATGTTGGTAAAAGGTTTTGATAAACCAGTCATTCTCCGCTTTGCCCGATTTGAATTAGTACGCACCGATTGGAGAAGATACCCTTATGACTTATCCAAACCCGGCGAATATATTGCCCACGACAACTCCAATACGTCTTTTGATGTATCGGCTGTAAATTTGCAGGAAAATGGCACCAAAACCCCTGTGAGCTACGTAATGCCGCCCGGCATTCAACAACAACAAAATGTACAAACCACCAATCTTGTTTTACTCAACGAACAAGCCCTTCAAATGCGTGTCATCAATCTGGAAGATGGAGACGCAAGAGCCATATACAGAAACTTAGACCTCGATGCCCGTATGTTCAAAAAAATGCGAATGTTTGTACACGCCGAAAAAATTCCTACAGCCGACAACTTGCTCAAAGATAACGACCTCACACTTTTTGTGCGAATAGGAACCGACTATAACGACAATTATTATGAATACGAATTACCCTTAAAACTGACACCCGCAGGAAAATACGATAACAACTCCGAAAATGATAAACACATCGTATGGCCCGACGACAATGAAGTCATTATTGATTTTGACGAATTGGTGAACTTAAAACAATCCAGAAACAAAACCTATGGAAATAGTTTTACAGGTAGTCAAAACATCTATCAACTAAGCTCTGGCACCCGAACTCTTTCTATCAGAGGAAATCCCAATATCGGCACCATCCGAAGTATTATGGTAGGAATCCGAAACCCCAAAGATCCGTCAATGCAATACCATAGCGTGGAAGTGTGGATCAACGAACTCCGCCTCACCGACTTTAATAACAAAGGCGGATGGGCCACCACAGGTAAATTACAAGCACAACTCGCAGACCTTGGTACTGCTAACATTGCCGGCACATACAGCACGCCTTTTTTTGGAAGTGTTGATAAAAAAATTAACGAGCGAAGTAAAGAAACCAATCTTACCTGGGATTTTTCTACACAACTTCAACTCGGAAAATTTTTTCCGGAAAAATGGAAAGTCAGCATTCCTTTTTATTACAACTATGGCGAAACCAGAATTATTCCGCTTTTTAACCCCTTTGACCCGGACGTTAAAACAAAAGATATTCCTAAAAATGATTATTTGAGCGATGAAGAAATTAAAAAAATGCAGAACGATGCAATGGATTATACACGGCGTAAAGGATTTAATGTTACCAATGTGCGAATAGAAGGACTGAAAAATAAAAAAATGCCCGCCTTGCCCACCGATTTATCTAACTTTACATTCTCTTATGCTTATAATGAACAACTCAAACACAATGTGAATATTGACCATCAGATTTTAAAACAATATAAATTTAACTTAACATATCAATATACCCTGAAAATTAAATCTATTAAACCTTTTGAAAAAATTAAACTCTTTGATAAACCTATTTTTGCCCTTATCAAAAATTTCAACTTCCAACCATTGCCCAACAATTATGGTTTTTCAACCGACATCACACGCAACTATTCTGAATTGCTTAACCGAGACATCACCAGTTTCTATTTCAATGAACCCGATAAAACTTTAACTCAATATAACAAACAATTTTTATGGACAAGAAATTATTCGCTTCGTTGGGATTTGAGTAAATCTCTCAAATTGGATTACAACGCTACAAATAATGGACGAATTTTAGAACCATACGGCGCTATTGATACAAAAGAAAAGAAAGATACTATCAAACAAGAAATTAAAAAAGGTGGCACCAATACGGACTTCAAACAAACCATCAACCTGAATTATCAGGTACCTATTAATCAAATACCTTATCTGGAATTTATCAATCTATCCTATAAATATACCGGAAACTACCAATGGACAAGGCGTCCCTTTGCCGCAGCAGATACAATAGGAAACACCATTCAAAACTCTAATAGCCAAAACTGGACAGCCAATCTTAGTATGACAATGCTCTATAATAAAGTAAAATTCATTGATAAAATGGTCAAAGGTACTTTGTTTGACAAACCCAAAAAAGGAAAAGACAAACTAGATTCGGCTAAAACTAAAAACAAACCCAACAAACCCACTATTCTTTCACAAATAGTGCAGATATTTGGAAAAACTATTACAATGGTTAAGACCATTTCTATCAGTTTTCAAGAACAAAAAGGAACTATCATTCCCAATTTTAAACCCTCTTCACAATATCTGGGCGTGGACGGTACTCAGCAATTTGCCCCGGGCTTTGGTTTTGCAGCCGGGTTACAAAAAGATATTGTCCCTACCTCCATTGAAAAAGGATGGATTGCAAAAAATATCATTCAGACATCGCCTATTACCAAAAACTACCAAAAAACTTTTAATTACCGGGCCTCTGTTGAACCCCCTGCCGGCATTCGTATTGAAATCAATGGCAATCAAAATTTTACACAAAATTTAGCCCAATACCTTGTTTGGGACACTATTACCAAACAATTTACCTATGTTAGTCCGAATGAAACAGGAAACTTCAGCATCTCCGTTTTCACACTCAATAAATCCTTTAAAGAAAAATGGAAAGGTATGGAATCTCAATTATTTAAAGATTTTCTGGAACTCCGAAAAGAATATGCGCAGCTACTCAGCAGTCAAAATCCAAATTCAGCCGGAATAAAGACAGACGGTGCCGGAAATACTTATTATGATGGTTATGGAAATACCCAGCAAGATGTCCTTATCGGGGCATTTTACAATGCATATACAGGTAAAAAAATTAAAAATTACAACACTAAAAATCCTTTTCCTGCTTTTCCAATGCCTAACTGGAATATTACTTTTGATGGACTTGGTAAAATTAAATTCTTACAAAAATGGTTCAAAGCCATCACCCTAAAACACAGCTACAAATCCACCTACACTATAGGTGGCTATAACAATAATTTGCTCTATAATGAACTGAACGGCTATCAATTTTCCCGTTCTCCTGTTGAAAACCCAATTATTAACGGCGTCCAAACGACACAAAACTTTAACCCCAAATATAATATCACCACCGTTACTATTCAAGAAGCATTTGCTCCGCTCATCAGAGTAGATTTTAATTTTGTAAAACCCGGCTGGCAAGCCAACTTTGAACTCAAAAAAGATAAAACGGTCAACTTAAACCTTACAGGTCCTCAGATTACAGAAACGAAAGGACAAGAGTACGTCTTTGGATTAGGATATCGCTATCCCAAACTCAAACTTAAAAAAATAAAAATACAAGGCAAAGTGCTTGAAAGTGATTTGAATGTAAAAATAGATTTAAGTTACAGACGAAATTTAAATGTCGTACGCCGCATATCCGATGGCGTTACATTACCAACCACCGGTGCGGATATTATTTCCTTACGCTCGTCGGCTACTTATCAGATTACATCAAATATAGCACTCCGTATCTTTTATGATTGGATAAAAAACATTCCTCAAACATCCGCTACTTTTCCATCTTCCAACACCAATATCGGATTTAGTTTGAGAATTAGTTTTCAATAATTCAGAGCGATTGTCCTGCCAACAACACGACATAGATGAGTTCATTACAAAACTTCCTTTCTACAACTATTTAATATCCTAACTGAGACCGTTGCAAAACTAAAACATTAGCGAGTTTTACAACGGTCTTAAAATTTAAAACCCTCCTTAAAATCTAAAATAAAAACTGACTGGGAAAGAGTTGATGAGTAGGAAACATCAACAAATGTCCATCATTTTAGCAATGTCAGTTTTACAACATGCAAACAAAAACTAAAATCCGGTAATAAATCCCACCTGCACATACGGATTAGGATAAGGTGAATATTCATTTTCATTCAGATTATACAATACAGACGTGAACATAGAAGCATTCGCACCAACAGCATACCGCACACCGCCTCCTATCCATATATTCTGCACCCAAACTCGTTTTTGTTGCAAGGTGTTATATTGCACAAAGTACACATTTCTGTTTAATAAGTCCCACCCGGTTTGAAAAAATAAACTTTCTAAAAAATACACCCTTGCCATCGTTCTGAAGCCATATATACTAAATGTTATTCGTGACTTCCACGTGTTATCGCTATAATAATTGTAAACAGGGCCAGCACCTAGCATAAAAGATTTTGAAAACCGATAACCCACTAAGGGCGATATATCAATAAAACTGGCTCTGGTAGAAGTAAAAAAAGCAAAATTACCGCCAACACTTATTTTCTCCAACCAATCATAATTTCTTGATTTCTTATGCTGTGAGTGCTGTTTATCCGGCAACTGAAAATACGTTGAGTCCGATTGAGAAAAGAGCACAACATGCAGAAACAACAGAATAAACACAAGAACTATTTTTGAAATGATAGATTTCATTTAAAATCTTATTTCTATATTAGCCACAAATTTACAAAACTTATGATAATACTCATTACAGGTTGTTCCAAAGGCATAGGATTAGAAGTGGCTAAACAACTTACACAAGAGCATCAGGTTATTGCAGTATCACGGTCTGAAATACCTTTTTCTCATTCCAATCTTATTAAAATTCAAGGCGACATCACCAATAAAAAAATACTGAACCAATGCATAGAATATCTCAATACACACCAACTAAATTTAGATATTTTAATCAATAACGCCGGCCTTTTAATTAATAAAAAATTTGAAGAAATCACCGAAGCAGATTTATTAAAAATTTATTCAACGAATGTATTCGCACCATTTTTGTGGATTCAAGCTCTTTTGAAGTATTTGCGTCCCTCTCCATACGCCCATATCTTAAATATCACCAGCATGGGAGGCATAACCGGCACTCAAAAATTTTCAGGTCTTTCTGCTTATTCTTCCTCAAAAGCAGCGTTAAGTGTACTCACAGAATGTCTGGCTGAAGAATTAAAAAACGATAGAATTTCCTGCAACGGATTAGCATTAGGAGCCGTACAAACAGAGATGCTCGCAAAGGCCTTTCCAGAATTCAAAGCACCACTATTACCTTCTCAAATGGCTGAGTTTATTTGTTGGTTTGCATTAAACGGACAAAAATTTTTTAATGGGAAAATTTTACCAGTGGCTACTTCTACTCCATAAAAAAATTATATACATTTGCCTCCAATGAAGCCATTTAAATATATCCTTGTTTTTTTGTTTTTTAACTACTCTCTGTATCTGGTAGCCCAGGAATTAAAATATACTGCTAAATTTATTTTAAACGGACAGAACCTGACCAATGTAACTGTAAGTGTATACGAAATGTCTAAAAATAAATTAATAGAAAGCTTAAATTCCGGAAGTTCTGATAAAATAAAATTAGAATTTGAAACCGGGAATAATTACAGAATTTACTTTACACACCCAAAGATATACAAAATGTTTTTTGAAATTGTAAGTAATAACATGTCTGAAAATGATTTATACAACAGTTATTACTACGAAATGGATATTAAATTTATTCCATCCACTAAAACAAACATCGATACCACTGTTTTAGCCAATCATCCGGTGCATAGAATTATCTTTAAAAATAAAAAATTTGAAGATGATAAACCCTACAACGAAATGATTCTTAAAAAAATCTTTAAAGAAGAGGAAGAAAGTAACGAAATAAATAAACCCATTCAAATCCCATACAATTGGGCAGGTACTATTTTTATTAAATCGGGCAATCACTCTACTCCACTCTCCAAAAAAGATATTGTTTTGTATAAAACCAATAACATCCCTTATTTTGCAAAACAAACCAATAATTACGGACAATTTTTCTTCAATAAAGTATATGCCGATAGCGCACAAAAACTTTATATTCACTTAAAAGAAAAAGAAGCTATAGGGAAAACACTTGTTTTAGCGGACTCTAAAAAAAATTTACTCTACGAAACCAAAATAACAAGTACAGATGTAGAAATTCCGCTTACACGATCTCTAGCAAGAGCGTTGATAGACAACCGATTTACTTTTTTCATAGGTGGAAAAATATACAAGGAAAGCGACACATCAGTTACCTTTTATGCCGATGCTCTCGTTTTTTTATTAAACCAAAATGGAACAGTTATACAAAGAACCAAAACAAACATTTTTGGGGCTTTTGTCTTTCAGGATATTAAACCCGGAAACATCTATCAAATCTCTGTAAAAAAAGAAGGTTTCAAAAAGCCCTATAAAGCCATGTTGTATAACAATTTAGACGAACCCGTTTGCGAAATTGATAGCACCCTTGGAGAAGATCAACTGGTCTGTTCTTTCAGAGCCGACAACAATAAAAAATTTGATAATTTGCTAATTAATGAGTCCTTGCTAAAAATGAATATAAAAGGGAAAGTATATAACGAAAATACAAACAATCCCATTCCGGATCTAAAAATATATCTCATCAACGATGCCGGAAAAATAATTGACAGCACTATAACAGACAACTTTGGCTCTTTTATTTTTGCTTTCATCCCTTACATGAAATATTCATTCAAATTTTATGACCCCTCCAACAGCATCGTAACCAGTTCTAAAATACTTTTATACTCTTCTAATGACCAATTAGTCAAGTTGCTATACATGATAAAGAACAATCCTTTTATGTTTAATCTTCTCGACTATGAACAAAAAAAATTAAATGAAATATACAACGAAGACCCCTGGCTCAATATCTCCTCCTTAAAACTAAAACTCAAAAACATTCCCACTATATCCGAACACATCTATTTTGAAACAAATAAATATACTATAACCCCCGAAGCAGAAAAAATTCTGAAAAAAATTGTCCTGACACTCATCGCAAATCCTCAATATGACATTGAAATTCGTGCTTATACAGATAGCCGTGCCGATGATAAATACAATTTAGAATTAAGCCAAAAAAGAGCTACGGCTGTAAAAAATTATCTTATAGAAAAAGGAATACAGTCCGAACGAATCACCGCAAAGGGATTAGGGGAAGAGAAAATTTTAAACCACTGTAAAAACGGCGTACCCTGTACAGACGATGAACACGCCGTCAATAGAAGAGTTGAATTTGATTTACACGACAAGCACTAAAAAATTATTTGTTCCATTTTTCCAAATCCTTGAAATGCTTTTCACTGTATAGTTTTTCTTTAGGTAAAGAATAAAAATACTCTAATGTCTTTTTTAATCCTTCTTTTCTGCTAACTTTCGGCTCCCAACCCAAAAGTTTTTTTGCTAAACTAATATCCGGCTTCCTTTGTTTAGGATCATCTTGCATAGGTGGCAATGAAATTAATTTACCTTTACTATTAGTGAGTTGTAATATCTCTTCTCCAAAATCTTTAATACTGATTTCTTCCGGATTACCTAAATTGACCGGTAAATGATAATCTGAAAACAATAACCGAACTATCCCTTCCACTAAATCATCTACATAACAAAAACTTCGCGTCTGACTGCCATCGCCATACATAGTAAGGTCTTCACCTCTGAGTGCTTGTGCAATAAATGTAGGCAATACTCTTCCATCGTTCAGTCGCATACGCGGTCCATACGTATTGAATATCCGGACAATGCGCGTTTCTATCCGATGCGTTCTGTAATATGCCATGGTTAATGCTTCCATAAAACGCTTCGCTTCATCATAACACCCTCTCACCCCTACCGGATTCACATTGCCCCAATAACTTTCATTCTGTGGATGTACTAAAGGATCGCCATACACTTCACTGGTAGAAGCCACCAACACCCTTGCTTTTTTTACCCGTGCCAGCCCTAATACATTATGCGTTCCGAGTGAAGATACTTTTAAAGTTTGAATAGGAATTTTCAAATAATCAATCGGACTGGCCGGCGAAGCAAAATGCAAAATATAATGCACTTCTCCGGGCACAAATATAAATTTAGTAACATCGTGGTGATAAAATTCAAAAGACGGATGCTTAAACAAATGTTCTATATTATGTAAATCACCGGTAATCAAATTATCCATGCCCACTACCTGAAATTCTTCCTGAATGAACCGATCACAAAGATGCGATCCCAAAAAGCCCGCTGCCCCTGTAATTAAAACTCTTTTTTTAGACATAGAAAAATTTTTGCTGCAAGTTAAGTATTAATATACTTTTCTAAAACAGATTTTAAATGCACTTTTTCTCTCTCCCAGTTTAATTCCTTTGCCGCCTTATATGTATTGGCTTTCCATAAGGCATAATCTTTATGATGAACAGCTGTATGAATAATCTCAGCAAGGTGCTGTGGATCGTGATGCTCTATAAACATGCCAATCTGATAGGTCTGTATAATTTTTTCAATTTCTGGTAAACGACTGGATATAATAGGAATGTGCGCCTGTATGTAACTGAAAATTTTATTGGGTAAACTATACCAATAATTTAAATTATTCGGTTTATCAATGCTGATGCCAATCGTGGCATTGGCAGTATAATGATACAATTCATCGGCCGGCATTCTATCTTTCAACCAAACTTTGTTCTGAATGTTCAAATCCCTTATCATCTGTTTTAAATTTTCAATCACATCGCCTCCACCAATGATCAATAAAAGGTAATCCTCACTTAAATACTGCATCGCTTGCACCAGTTCTTCTGCTCCCCGATGAATGTTTATGCCAGTACCTTGTAAAATGATGATATGTTTATTTTCAGGTAAAGCTAATTCCTGACGCGATTTTATACTTTTCACCGAAGGTGATTTTGAAATGTTTCTCACCACACAAAAAGGTATAGCATATTTTTTAGAATACCATTCTGCAATGCTTTGATTAACCGTTATGGCAAATTTTAATTTTGGCACTATGTATTTTTCTATCGTTTCCCATATCGATTTCTTAAATTTTCGTGTTTGCAATTCCGGCACTTCAGTAAACAACTCATGAGAATCATAAACCAAAGGAATATAAAATAGTTTGGATACTATGTAATTAGGCAACAATGTGTCCAGATCATTAGCATAAAAAATAATTCTACGAGAAGAAACCACTTTATTTTTCAACACCAAAAAAGTGAGCCGAAAGAGTAACAAAACATTGAAAAACAAATACATGAACACGCCTTTTTGGAAGAAAGGATTTATGTGAAAAACAGATATTTCTGAAAAATGTTGAGATGAAAAGTTCGTATTTTTTTTTGTTTTCCTACCTATGACATTACATTGGTATCCCATTTCTTGCAGCACCTCTACTGTCCGCAATATTCTTTGATCCGTCCACACATCTGAAATGACGGATATGACACAAACTGGCTTCATGCATTCTAATCAGACAAATTAACTAAAAATAATTCTTACTGTCTTTGATTTCTTGGATGATAACTCATAATGTTCTCTCGCAGATATTCTCTATCCATGTGCGTATATATTTCTGTAGTCGTAATGCTGGCATGTCCCAATAATTCCTGTACCGCACGAATATTAGCACCTCCTTCCATTAAATGCGTTGCAAAACTATGCCGTAATGTATGCGGACTAATCGTTTTTTTTATACCCGCTTTATGGGCTAAATCCTTAATAATGTAAAATACCATCACACGGCTTAATGGACGATTAAACTTATTGAGAAACAAAACATCTTCAAATCGTGCTTCAGTTTTCTGATGTTTTCTGAAATGCTCATAATAGTTTTGAATGGCTTTGATGACCGGCTTTCCAATTGGTACCAGTCGTTCCTTATTGCCTTTGCCAAGCACTTTCAAATACTCTTCCTGAAAATGGATATAACTGATTTTGAGAGCAATTAATTCAGATACCCGCAAGCCGCAGCCATACATTGTTTCAATAATAGCATAGTTACGTTCACCTTCGGCTGTACTTCGGTCGATCTGAAGCAGGAGTTGTTCAATTTCTTCTACCGAAAGAACAACCGGCAATTTCCTTCTTGTTTTTAATATCCCGATATTTTCAGATGGATTGTAGGAAAGTTTTTGTGAGTAATTTAAAAAATTGTAAAATGCTTTAATGCTTGAAATAGTACGATTGATAGAATTAGGATCAAGTCCCAAATCCGATAGTGTTTTTATGAACATTTCAATATCCTCAACTCTTGCTTCAGTAATGTTTGAAATTTCGGAAATACCCTCCACAAAATCGGCTAATTTTTTCACATCACGTAAATAAGCAAGGATAGTGTTTTCAGATAAATTTTTTTCAATAGATAAATGCACCTTAAATGAATACAATAGTTCTTCTTCTAACATCATTCTTCAAAAATATATTGTCCTTTATGATTAGAATTAACTCTTGGTAACCAGTGATTTTCCTCAAAATACAAAAAGGCCTCCCGAATATTTGACCAAAAGCGAATAATTTTTTTAGGATACGACAACAACAACTCTTCGTTTTCTTTTGAAAAACGAAGTGGGTAAATATCCAGGTAAATGTTTTCTTTCCTGTTTTTAGCTTCTGTACACAAAACATACAATTGTTCCATATCCTCTTCTTCCAGAACAATATCGCCCGTTGTTTCGCAAGTGCCGTGTATAAAAATACTCGTTGTTAAAGGTTCTTCCGCTATATCTCTATCCACTGTATTGGGGAAGTTGATTTTTAATGCTAAATACTTATATTTATCTTTTGGATTAAAATAAATCACTTCATAAAATCCTTCGGGAATTTGTCCATCTTTATTGTATTTTTTGGGTCCTAAATTACCACTTACGGCACACAAATAAAATGTTTTGAATAGTTGAAAACGGGCATCACCACTGTTTTTCAGCCATATTTCAAACGTACCTTCTTTTTTGAATACCCGCAGGTAGATATTAAAACTATCCGGCGAAATTTTTTTCAGAAACATACTGTCTTTAAGAATGTTCCAATGTTTTTCATACGCTTTTTTTACAGATAAATAGTTCAATTGCATTTGTTTAAATACATTCTTTTTGCTTTGTGAAAAGCCCCAAAAAGAAGAAATAGTAAAAAGTATTACAATCCAACTTCTCACCAAAATGCGAATATAATTCAGTAAAAGTACAAAAAATTAGTTCAGTAAGTATTGATATTTTTGTTTGATAAATCTGCTATCTACATTCCTTTTTTTATTGGATTTTTTTTGCTCAATTGAGAACACCAGATTAACTTCATGAGTGCCTTTTTGTGCTGTTTTTAATTTTGACACCAGCAGATCATAACTATAAGAGATTTGAAACTTGTCCAAGATATTAAGCCCCACATGTCCAGCCAACGCATTCCCGGGACGAATACTAAAACCCAGCAAAAGTGTTTTTCGAAGGTGTAATCTTAAAGAATAATCTAAAAACAAAGGCATGGCTTTTCCGCTCATCACCCAAAATGTATTTTCCCAGACATAATCTGGATTCTCTCCAAAATTATAGCCCACACCCAACATTATCTGATTTTCATTAAAATAATTGCCTTTGTAAAAATCAGGATTTGAAAACTTAAACTTATAGTCCGCTCTAAATAATTGAAGCATAGACAGTGAAAGAAAAAAGCGGTCATTGTAATACAACACACCAAAGGTACCTTCCAGTTTTTTTTGCGTCAAAGAAGAACTGGACAAATCTACCGACGCATCTATCAGATGCCGCAGTGTTATCAACGATGGATTGATGGTAAACATTGTATAAGCCACAGCAAAACCAAAGGATAATTCGGTATCGGACATTTTTATATGATAAGCGCCATTGCCCGAAAAATAATTGTACACAAATGGCCCTATTTTATCATTAAAAATCATAAGCCCACTCCCCAGTTTCCCTTTGAAATAACGAACATTACAACTTAATGCGGCAGTAGTAGGGCTTCCTGAAAAACCCGTCCATTGCTGACGATACATGGCTCTTACATCTATCCAACGTTTGGTCCCAGAGAAAGCAGGATTAAACACATATAAATTTCCTCTGTACTGCGTCATAAACGGATACTGCTGTGCCTCTGCAACATTCACAGCAAAGAAAAAATAAACAAAGCCCAATATGATTTTTCTATTCATCATTATTTTAAGGATGATAATATCTTTTTGCTTCCGGCAAAAATTCCTGAATGAGTTTGATTCGCGTCTCATCGCTTGGATGCGTGCTTAAAATTTCCGGTGGTTTTTGTCCGCCGATGGATGACATTCGTTTCCAAAATTCTATCGCATATTCCGGATTATACCCAGCCATGGCCATAAAAATTAAACCCATTTTATCGGCTTCTGCTTCTTGATTTCGGCTGTACTTTAATAACGTTAATCCTGAACCTACACCATACGCCGATAAAAATAAATTACGCGTTTCCTGTGGTTTTTGAGACAATGCTACGGCCAGTGTTACCTGACCAAACTGTGCCAACATCGCCTGTGACATTCGTTCATTGCCATGCTTGGCCAAGGCGTGCGATATTTCGTGCCCCATTACTACTGCCAACCCTGCCTCCTCTTGCGTAATTGGTAATATCCCGGTATATACGACTACTTTACCACCCGGCATGCACCATGCGTTGATGATTTTATCCTCTACTACATTAAACTCCCACTGATACATTTCAAGTTCTTTTGAAATTCCTTTGTTTTGATAATATCGTTCTACGGACTGTTTGATTTTATTACCCACCTCTCGTACCTGAATAACTCTGGGATCATTGTCCGGTAATTTTTTATTTTGTTTCAAAAAGTTATCATATTCTGTTAAACTCATGCCTATCAGTTCTTTTTCAGGTATCAGATTCAACTGTTTTCTGCCTGTAACAACGTTTTTAGTGCATGCTGCAAAAATCAACACAGATGCTATTGTGCTAAAAAAGTTATTAACCGATACCGTTCGCATAAACTATTTTTTTTGAATCTTTGAACCAATTCCTTTTACTTGTAACTGATTGGATATTGCCTCCAATGTTTTTTTATCTCCACTTAAAATAGGATATTGCCCTTTCAGGTGCGTGATTAAGGCGCATTGCTCTGCTTTTTCGTAATCAAACTGACAAACTTCTACAAGTGTCTGAATGACATAGTCAAATGTATTATTATCATCATTTAATAATATCAAACGATATTCCCCAATTTGAGTAGTTGAAAACTGTGATTTATTTTCAGGTGATTGTTCTTTCATATTCAAATTATTTCGGTGAAAATGTATAGAAAAATTTGCAACAAAATTAAATTTTAAGAAACACTTCTTGCTATTGAAAGATCAATGATTGGTATATTAAAATGATTTTACATTAATAATAAAAAAAAGCCATATCGTATCAATCGTTGAATATGTACGAAACGTTCTAATTTAGTAATAAACGAGTTACTTCTTTGCTTTTTATTTCAAATTTTTTTTCAATGGTTTGTGTCATTTGTTTGTGGTGTGTGTATCGGAATTCCAGTTTGTATTTTCCGGGTTGTAAATAAATGCTCTCTATATCCAAAGTATAATCCAGATTACATACCCATTCCAGCGTAGTGCCTTTATCTAAATAGATACTTCCATATCCTTTTGCTGCTTTACTTAAGAACAGATTTCCGGAAGCTGGAATTTTAATGGTATTGGTGTAACTTTGTTTTATTTCTACATTTTTAAGATAAATACGCGGCAAGGTCAGTATTTCAAGATCGTATTTACCTACTATGTATTTCTCTGTCTTTCCAAAATCCTGTACATTGACAATAGAACTATCTCCTGCTTTTTTCACAATGGTCGTTGGATAATAATCATTTATACTGCCTTCAATTTGTAGTTTTAAATACCCTTGTGGGGCCTCAATGGTTATAATATTATGTTTTCCTTTTTCAATACGCACATTATTCTTACGGACTTTTGGTAAAGTATGCACTTCAATATCATAAGTAACATCTGGATCTAAAATTAATGTATCCGGATGTCCATAATTGTTTATAGTATGAACATAATTGTACAAAAGTTCTTTTGTTTGAGCATTGTAAAAACTCATCACTACATCCGTTTCAGTAGGTTTCTTGTAAATGTCCAGTAAATTTACCTGAACGGTCGTTCTCGTTAAAGCTTCTACCAAAACATTTTTGAGTACCGGATAAAAATTATTTTCATTGCTTACATCTATAAATTTTCCCATACAACCTAAGGCATCTGCAAATTTTGCATCCAAGCCAACCCCAATAACAAAAGGGCGAATGAAAATGCTTTTCTTTTGTAACATAGCAGACACTTCACAAGGATTTCCATTACATTCTTCAATACCATCTGTTAGTAAAATAACGATATTACGGCAATTTTTGCATTCTGTAAAGTCCTTTTCTGCCTGAGCAATCGAATACGCAATGGGGGTTGTTCCTTTGGGCTCTAATTTGTTAATAAATTGTTTTATTTTCGGGGCATTGACAGATGCGGCCGCAAAAGGTATTTCCAATTTGGTATCCTGACAATTTCTTACCGGCTGAATGAATGTAGTGTGTCCATAGCAGCGCAAAGCAATCTGTAAATCAGGAATATTCTGAATAGAATCCATAAATCTGCCGATGACCTTTTTGGCAACAGTAATTTTGGGTTCTGTGTTCCATGGTGCGTACATGCTATACGAATCATCAAAAATAAATAATATCCGATTGATAACATTTTGAGAAAAACTAAAATGCCACGTCCAAATGAAAAACAAAATTAGAATAAATCGTCTCATTGGTCATTAAACATTAAAAATCACCGAGTGTTTCTGGTAATTGACGAAGTGCTGTTTGGGTTTGTTCCTCGTTAGGTGCTTTACCATGCCATTTATGAGTGCCCATCATAAAATCAACTCCATATCCCATTTCTGTTTTATTGATTAAAACCACCGGCTTTTGTTGTCCTGTTTGCTTTTTACATTCCAATAATTGATCTATTACCATCTGAAGTTGATTGCCTTCCCTATTTTCAACTACAATCCATCCAAATGCTTCAAACTTTTGTTTTAAGTTACCCAAAGGCATCACGTCTTCTACATTACCATCAATTTGTTTATTGTTATAGTCAATAATAGCAATATAGTTATCAACTTTCTTGCCGGCTGCAAACATAGCCGCTTCCCAGATTTGTCCTTCCTGCAATTCGCCATCGCCATGCAAACTATACACAATCTGCTTATCTCCGTTTAATTTTTTAGCCAATGCGGCACCAATGGCTACACTCATACCTTGTCCTAAAGAGCCAGAAGCAATACGAACACCCGGCAAATGTTCGTGTGTGGCCGGATGTCCTTGTAAGCGGGAATTAATTTTCCGAAATGTATTTAGTTCTTCTATTGGGAAATAACCACTTCGTGCCAGTACACTGTAATAAACGGGCGTAATGTGTCCGTTGCTTAAAAAAAATATATCTTCTCCTATACCATCCATATTAAACGGATGGGGCTGATGTTTCATAATTTTGAAAAACAAAGCCACCAAAACTTCTACGCAACCCAATGAACCGCCGGGATGCCCGGATTGTGCATTAAAAACCATTCGGATAATATCTCTACGAATCTGTGAGCACAAAGCATTTAAATCAACAAGTGTAGTTGAGTGCATAAATTTTTTGGCAACAAATGTGCGAAAAATAATGTGAGTATTTTTGTAAATTGAACCTACACTTAATTATTATTTAAAAATATGTTAAAATTGTTTTAAATAAGTTTTGCAACGGTCCCACGTTGGTAAATTCTTTAATAATTTTGGCAATGGAATAAGAACGAAAAAATCAGACCTATCTACCCAAA
>CAZNVL010000027.1:0-25621 GCA_964576565.1 uncultured Flavobacteriaceae bacterium
AAAATGTGCTAACATTATTTTTTGAAGGCAAATGTAGTGAATTTGAAAGAGAATATGTTTTTTAGGGATATAGATTTTTTGGTAATTTTGTTGAAAATAAAAATTTCAAAATGAGTGATATATTCAAAATTGGTGATATTGAATATGATGTGGAGGGATTGGTAGATTTAAATTATACTTTGAAAAAAATGTCGGAATACTTGGGAAAATATGGATTAGAGTATTCTGTACGCAGTCAGAAATTTATTCGTCATTTTCATTTGCACATTGCTCTTAAAATTCAAAAAGAATTAAAAGTATCAGCAGATTACATACATTTTGAATTGAAGATGTATAATAAAAATGTAGATTTAGCGATAGTAGAAGATAGTAATGTAAAGTTAGCATTGGCTATTAGAAGTCAAAGTAGTTCTATAAAGAAAAATTTTACGAATAATGTAAATTCTTTACAGGGAGAAGTGGTTGGATTAAAATCTATTTATCCAAATTTAAAAGTTGGTTTAGTTTATTTGCTCAAAAAAACAGATATTGTGAATGGAGAAAATTTAAGTGAATACTATTACGAAAACATACCCAAAAAAGTTTTACCATTGATAAATACTAATATCCCGACTAAAGACAGATTTGATGCGGCAATGATATTGGTATGGGATATGGATGAAAAAAACAATCTATTTATAGATACAGAGAATCCTTTTATAAAAGTATTTAACGAAGAAGCTTTTATGGAAGATGTAAAAAAAATCATTAATGAAGAAAAACTTATCTCTCAATTTACATTAAAAGAAATAGACAAAGATAAAATTAAAGAATTTTTAAAGGAAAACAAAAAATAGTTATGGGCTCTTTATTAAAGACCTACGATGAATATAAATTAAAAGGAAAAGTATACACACCATCTTGGATTGTCAATAAAATGTTGGATGAAATCAATTATTGTGGTGAAAACATACTTGACAAACGGGTATTAGACCCTGCATGCGGAGATGGTAGATTCTTAATAGAAGTTGTGAAGCGAATTATTCAATTTGTTCCGGAACCTCTTTTGCCCAATGCATTAGAAAATGTTTATGGCTGGGATATTGATGAAGACGCTGTAAAACAGTGTATCTCTCATCTTGATGAACTTATTAAACCATTTAAAATAAAAATGAATTGGAATATTGAAGTTAAAAACAGTATTTTATCTTTTCCCCCTAACATTATTTTAGAATCCAATTATCCATTATTTGATTTTATTATTGGGAATCCACCATATATCAGAATACAGCATCTGGACAAATTTCAACGTGTTTTTATTCAACATCATTACAATTTCTGCAAAGAAGGTTCAACGGATATTTATATTGCTTTTTTTGAACTATGTTTTCATTTATTGAATAAAAATGGCGTTGGAGCTTTTATCACACCAAATACTTATCTTTATACTCAAACTGCAAAAATATTCCGACAGTATATTCAAACTAATAAAAACATTTCTAAAATTATCAATTTCCGCTCTTTGCCTTTATTTCAAAACAAAGGAACATATAGTGCTATTACCATTTTTACAAAAGAAAAGCAAGACAAGTTAATTTACGAAGCGTACGAAAATCCAATTAAATCTCAAAAAAGTACTCATTCATACAACAATCCTTTGAACAATGTTTTTGAAAGCATTAAAAGATCTAATACTTCAATTTCTGTTGAGAAAAAGGGGAAAAAATTAAAAGACGTTTGTAAGATAGGTGTTGGAATTACAACTTTGTGTGACAAGGCCTATATTTTTGGTGGATTAGAAAAAATAGATGAGAAGTATTGTTATGTACAAACAAAATTAAAGGGAAGAATTAAAATTGAAACAGCTCTATTAAAACCTATCATTAAGGGATCTACCTATAAAGGAGATGAGGGACATCCAAAAGAATTTATACTTTTTCCATATCATAAAATAAACAATAAATATCAAATCATTCCCGAAGACATTCTTAAACTTCAATATCCTTTTTCTTATGAATATCTTTTATCAGTCAAAAATATTCTGGACAAAAGAGATAATGGAAAACCTAATCCTGTTAGTTGGTATGCATTTGGCAGACATCAAAGTTTAGATACAGCATTTGGTAAAAAAATCATTTTCTCACCAATGAATAAATATCCCAATTTTGTTTTATCAAACCTTGAAGAATGCACCTTGTATTCTGGTTATTTTATTAAATACGATGGAGATTATCAAAAATTATTATCTGAATTAAACTCTGAAAGAATGTATCATTATATTAATGCTGCAAGTCGGGATTTTAGAGGAGGATGGAAAGCATATAACAAAAAGGTATTAGAAGATTTTGAAGTGTTTTTATAAACTGAAGTTTACTTTTGGCTTAAAGTTAATTGATTGAAAATAGATTGAATGGTTTGTTCAAAAAGATTAAGTGTTTCTTTATCTCTATTTCTTGAAATATAAATTAATCCAATAAAAAGCACATATTCTTTTGGAATAAGCATTTCGTGTTGTAATAATCTGAAACTTTCTTTGATTTTTCTTTTGATGCGATTTCTGTGTGCAGATTTTCGGATGAGTTTTTTGGGCACAATGATTATCACTTTAAACCGATCTGTTTTTTCATTTTGCGGAAATTCACTTACGGGTTTCCAATAATAAACACACTTTAAAGGATGTTCTACAAGAGTTTTCCCTTTTTCAAAAAGTTCTGCAATTTCTTTTTTACTGCGTAAAATCTGATGTTTTCGTAGTGTAAAACGTTTTTGGGTCACAGGGGTGTTTAAGTTAAGCATCAATTTTAGCGTAACGGGCGTTTTGTTCAATAAATTCACGTCGGGGAGCTACTTCATCGCCCATCAGCATTGAGAAGATGCGATCGGCTTCTGCCGCATTATCAATGCTAACTTGTTTTAGGGTTCTGGTCTCTGGGTTCATTGTAGTTTCCCACAATTGTTCAGCGTTCATTTCACCAAGCCCTTTGTATCGTTGTACATTTACGCTATCGGGTTTATCACCGCCTAATCTTTTAATAGCTTCGTCTCTCTGTTCATCATTCCAACAATATACCTGTTCTTTTCCTTTTTTCACCAAGTACAAAGGCGGTGAAGCAATATAGACATGGCCTTTTTCAATCAATTCACGCATGTGGCGGAAAAAGAATGTAAGTATAAGTGTTGTAATATGCGAACCGTCTACATCGGCATCGGTCATGATGATAATTTTGTGGTACCGGAGTTTTTCCATATTCAGGGCTTTATCGTCTTCTTTGGTACCTCTGAATACACCTAATGCCGTATAGATGTTTTTAATCTCTTCGTTGTCGTAAATTTTAGATTCCAATGCTTTTTCTACATTCAATATTTTCCCACGTAAGGGAAGTATGGCTTGAAACTCCCGATTTCTGCCTTGTTTGGCTGTACCGCCTGCTGAGTCGCCCTCTACAAGGAATAGTTCACATTCAGTCGGATTGGTACTGGAACAATCGGCTAATTTTCCGGGCAAGCCACCACCACTCATCACAGATTTTCTCTGCACCATTTCACGGGCTTTGCGGGCCGCTATTCTGGCAGTAGCGGCCAATACAACTTTATCTACAATAGTTTTGGCTTGTTTGGGGTGTTCTTCTAAATAGTGCTCTAATGCTTCACTCACAGCCATATCTACTGCTCCCATCACTTCGTTGTTACCTAATTTGGTTTTGGTTTGTCCTTCAAATTGGGGCTCTGCTACTTTTACAGAAATAACAGCTGTCAGCCCTTCTCTGAAGTCATCGCCAGTAATTTCCACTTTTGCTTTGGCTAAGAGTCCATTTTTTTCCGCATAATTTTTCAATGTTCTAGTGAGTCCTCTTCGGAATCCTGCTAAGTGTGTGCCACCTTCAATAGTATTAATGTTATTGACATAACTTTGAATAGTTTCTACATAAGTATTGTTGTAAGTCATGGCCACTTCCACAGGAATGCCTTGTTTTTCGGTATTCAAGTAAATCACATCGTTTAATAGTTTTTCTTTTCCGGCATCTAAGTATTCCACAAATTCTTTTAATCCACCTTCGGAATAAAATGTTTCTGAATAATGATTACTATTTTCATCTGTGCGTCTTTCGTCGATTAGAGTGATGCGTATGCCTTTATTCAAAAAAGCGAGTTCACGCATTCTGTTAGCGAGGGTAGTGTAGTTATATTCGGTAACAGTAAAAATTTCAGCATCGGGCTTGAAGGTAACAATAGTTCCCCTGTAAGTTGTTTCTCCTACTACTTTCACATCATACAAAGGTTGTCCCTTTGAGTATTCCTGAACAAAGATTTTTCCGTCACGATGCACTTCGGCTTTTAAGTGGATGGATAAAGCATTGACACACGATACACCTACTCCGTGTAATCCACCTGAAACTTTGTAAGTGTCTTTGTCAAATTTGCCGCCGGCGTGTAAAACGGTCATGACTACCTGTAAAGCCGAAACGCCTTGCTTAGGATGAATATCCGTGGGTATTCCACGTCCATCGTCTTTTACAGTAATAGAATTATCTTTGTGAATGATTACATCAATATTTTTACAATATCCTGCCAGTGCTTCGTCTATTGAGTTATCTACTACTTCATATACGAGATGATGTAGTCCTTTTACACTAACATCACCAATATACATGGCGGGTCTTTTGCGGACTGCTTCTAATCCTTCTAATATCTGAATGTTATCAGCGCTGTAATTTTTTATTTCTTTTTCCGTATTTTCCATTTTATCTGTGGTTTAATATTAAGCCCATAAAGATAATGAAAAAAAGACAGATTACTCAATAGAATTCAAACAAATAATACTTGTGGTTTAAGTTTCTAACAAAACCGTTGAAAAAACATGCTATACACTCCGCACTTAATACAACAGCAGTAAAAATACTTATCATTGATGTTATGAAACACTTCTAACGATGCCAACAAAGTGTTAGCATCCAAATGACAAAAATTGAAACTTTCAACTTATTTTAAAAGTATGAAAACGAAATGAGCAAGAGAGAAATCACTGGTCAGTTACTACTCAATTTTCATCTTTGGTAGGAATAGCATCTTCGATATTTTTTTCTGATTTAGAATGTGTGGCTTGTCGGTGTTGTTTAAGTTTTTCAATTTGTTCAGGAGTTAAAATAGTTTTTACCTGTTGTCTGTAATTTTTATGTATCTGATGAATTTCCATTTTGGCTTGTTCTTTTTTGTCGGGTTGGCCTTTGTATTTTTCAATGATGGCATCCACTGATTTTGCACGATTCAGTGCCAATTCGTAAACTTTGGTTTTCTGGTCAGAAGTTAAGCCAACAATTTTGTCTAACTCATCCACCGACTTTTGAGCACGTTGTTCGGCTGGTGGAATTTTTCGTTTTTCCTGTTTAACAGATGGTTGTGGTTTTTCTGCCACATTTGACGTGGTTTGTGCTTGTGAAAGGGCGATGCATCCGCTCGCAATAAAAAGAAATACTGTTTTCATAAGAGTTAATTTTAGGTTTAGATACAGAAATCATGAAAAAGTTTAATGTAGATTAAATTTTTCTTTTTAATTTTGCAAAAAATATCTATGAAAAAATCTTTGTATAGTTTAGCACTGCTGCTTGCTTCTGAACTCTATGCTCAAAATGTAGGGGTTAATGCAACAGGGGCGCTTCCGAATGCGTCTGCGGGTTTAGATGTTGATTTTAATAATAAAGGTGTACTCATTCCAAGATTAAGTTTAACAGCAGTGAATAATCCGGCACCGGTTACAAGTCCTGCGGTATCGTTATTAGTGTATAATACCAATGCGTCTATTACGGGCGGCTGTGGAGCAGGCTATTATTATTGGAATGGGACTCAATGGATATGTTTGCTTTCTTCTACCGGAACATCGGGAGGAAGTTCATTAGCATGGCTGACTACAGGTAATACTGGTACCAATCCAACCATTAATTTTTTAGGGACTACAGATAATAAAGATTTGGTGATTAAAACCAATAACTCTGAAATAGCAAGATTCACGGCTGGCTGGCGTGTGGGTATTGGAACTGCTACGCCAAACGGGAAACTGGATGTCCGTACTTCCACCGTCAATAATGGCATTTATATTGAAAGCACCACCAACGCCGGGAATGGGCTCTGGGCTTATGTAAACGCTACCGGTGCTACGTATGGCGTATGGGGAAGAGTGAACTCAGCATCTACCGGTTCTAAAGGGGTATATGGTGAAAATCAGGCCACCTCAGGGGTTAACTTTGGTGTAGATGGAAGAGTGAATTCCAATGACGGACACGCCGTGAGAGGGTATAATTCTTCTACAAGTGCGCCCACCTTAACTAATTCGCCGGGAACGGCTGTTTATGGTCAAAACGACGCCCCGCAATCAATTACAATATGGGGTGTATCCAACAACAATAGTACGACCATTCAAAGTTATGCAATATGGGCAGAAACGAGAGGGGCAAAAAGCATTGGAGTAGTGGGAGTAGGAAATGGTACTTCTGCTATGAATATTCCATCTAACGGGGCAGGTGGTTATTTTTCCGGTACAGAAATCGGTGCATTTAGTTACGCAAATATGACAAGCGGTGATAGAAGGGCGTATTATGCGATGTGGAGAGATAATATCGGAAATATTCGCACGGCAATGGTGGGTGGCTTTGTAGCTGGCACAGAATATAAAGTAATGGGGAATGGTGCTGTATCAACTATTGTGAAAGATAATAATAATAAAACAAGAATCATGTTTGCACCAGAAGCCCCACAAGTTTTATTGCAGGATATGGGAAGAGGTAAATTAGAAAATGGTAAAATATACATTCCTTTAGATGAAGTATTTTCAAATAATATACTCATTGATGAAAAACATCCCGCCAATGTTTTTATACAACCGCTGGGAGAATGTAATGGCTTATTTGTAAAAAATATTACCAATAAAGGTTTTGAAGTAGTAGAACTTATGAATGGAAAAAGCAATGTAGAATTTTCGTGGTTTATAGTCGCAATTAGAAAAGATGATGTGGATGAAAAAGGTAATGTGCTTTCAAAATATCAGGATTTAAGATTCCCTTTTGCTCCGAATCCATTAAAAGGAATAGATGTACAACACCAGTTACCAGAAACAAAAGAGAAAAAATAACCTAAATCAGTAGGATATTATTAAGCGTTATTTTTTGACAGATCTGTAAGAGGAGGTGTTTGGGTAGGGGACGTGTATAATTTGATTCAATTTTTTGATTAAACCAACTGATAATCAGGTATTTAAAATTTATTTGGTTTATTGGAAATTTCCTGTGTATCTTTGTTTGGAATTATTCTAAATAAATGTCTATGAAAATACTCATTGCAGATAAGCATTTTTTATCAAGAATAGGTTTGGAATATGTTGTGAACAAACATTTTGGTCCTGTAGAGTTGTTATCTTCTCATATAGAAGGATTAAAAGTTTTATCTCAACAAATCAAGCATTTTTTGCCGGATATAGTTATTTTAGATTATTTTTCTATGGGTATTTCACATCATGAACTTGAAAAATTAATGCTTCGGTATCCGGATACAAAGTTTATTCTAATTACGGAATGGTTGCCAAAATCCGAACTACTCCGCTATTTCCAATTGAATATAAAATGGCATTTATTGAAAGAATGTGATGAAACAGAAATTAAAGAATGTATTGAATATGCTACACACAATCAATCATTCTTTTGTAATAAATTGGTGCAGTTCTTACAATCACAAGATGAAGAATATGCAGTGGAATCCCGGGGCACTATAAGTTGTGTCGGCATCACCATTACCGAACGTGAAAGAGAAATTATTCAACTAATCGCAGAAGGCAAATCCAATAAAGAAATGGCGGACCTGTTGAATATCAGCATTCACACAGTTTTAACACACCGAAAAAATATCATGAAAAAAACACACGCCAATAATACGGCTGGTTTAGTATTATTTGCTCTGAAAAATAATATTATCACACCAGTGAATCATTTTCTTTTTGCAGAAAATGGATAAACCCAAAAACATTTTTGAAAAATCCGATCTGTTTTTTCTCTTTTTTGTCAATTTATTACACATCACGTACATATCAATTTTTATTTTTTTGAAAAAGAGACACTTACTTTTTCCTAAAACCCTTCTTTTGTTAAGAAAAAGTTAAATAAATTTTACTTTTTGTTTAAATATATCTAACCTATATCTAACATTAGTATAACTTGCTGTAATTTTGCAGCAAAAATCTTTATGAGAAAACTTTTATTATCCATCGCTTCTGTTGTTGCCTTACATTCACTGGCACAAATTTATGAGGAGTCAAGGTACCAATTGATGTTGAATTACAAATTCAAAGAGAAAAACACCATTAGTTTTCAACCAGAAATGCGAGTAGAAGATTTTACTAAAAACACTACCATTACATTATGGCGATTGCTCTATATTCGTCAGTGGAATGATAGAGTGCATTCTCACCTTGGCACAGATTGGTTTAACAATTGGCATAATAACGATGTTTCCGGACACGAATTGAGAACACATATAGAAACAGGTATTAAAGAAAAGTTTGGCAAGTGGACGTATTTTAATCGCTACAGATTAGATTATAGAAATTATTACTCACAAGAATGGAGTTATATAAAATCGGTATTTAGATTCCGATACATGGTAAACTGGAGCTCAGATTTGTTTCACAATGAAAAAGGACAAAAACTCACACTCTATCTGGCCAATGAAGTATTCCTGAATATCGCCGGCACTCATTCGTTTAAAATTTTTGATCAAAATCGTTTAGGAGGATATTTAGTATTTAAAGTAAATAAAACCCTGAGTGTTCGCGCTACCTACTGGTGGGAATATAAAAAGACAAATAATTACGATAATCAATTGTGGTTGCAATTAGGCTTTAATTTCTAGTTTTTTCAGAAAAAATTTCTATCTTAAAGTTTACAGTTTTCTTCTCTATCTTTGCCAGGAAAAGAAATGGAGAAGCAAGTTTTTTATCAACATTTAGGAACAATGGAATATGCCCCTTGTTGGGACTTGCAGGAAAGTTTAATGCAGGAAATCATCCATATCAAATTAAAAAACAGAAGCGAAACTATTCCACTACCCACACCTAATTATTTATTAACCGTTGAACACCCACATGTTTATACACTTGGTAAAAGCGGAAAAGAACAGCATTTACTAGTTTCAGATGACTTCTTAAAGAAAATAAACGCCACCTTTTATAAAGTCAACAGAGGAGGCGATATTACTTATCACGGCTATGGACAACTAGTGATGTATCCTATTTTAGATTTAGAAAACTTTTTTACAGACATACATAAATATGTACGATATTTGGAAGAAGTAATCATTCGCACATTGAAAGAATATGGTATTGAAGCCGAGCGAAGCAAAGGTGAAACCGGAGTATGGATAGACGCAAAGTATCCTCAAAAAGCCCGTAAAATATGTGCTATTGGTGTACGAAGCAGCCGCTGGGTAACAATGCATGGATTGGCTTTTAATCTTAATACAGACCTGAATTATTTTAATTACATCGTCCCCTGTGGTATTGCAAATAAAAAAGTAACTTCCTTACAGGTTGAATTAGGCCAATCGGTAAATGAGCATGAAGTGAGAACAAAAGTTTTAAAGCACTTTGAAACTGTATTTGAATGTACATTAATCGAAAAAAATAAAGACAAACATCCATTTAATGCGCTAACAAAAAACTAAAATGGCAAACAAACATCTATTCCTCCAAATTGAATCTATTGTCTTCAAAATGGATTACTTATCACTGTTTATTCTGAATATAATATTTAACACGTAAGTTGGTTTTTAATACATTGATTGTCCTTCTTCTTCCCAATGCTTGCTTTGACCTTTAGACAAACGCATTCCAATGACTACTTCGTGCGTTCCTGTACTGTATTTTCTTAATGCTGTAGTTGTAAAATCATAAGCATACCCAATCATCAAATAATTTTTATACAACACACCAGCCATCACACTCCAAGCATCACGTGTTCGTAAACTTCCTGCTATCCAGAATTGATCTTTATACAAGGTCTTCAAAGCAACATCTACTTGAACAGGTGCGGGCTTTACATACTTTACTAAAAAACTGGGCTCAATTTTAAAATCCTCATTAATATCCAATTGGTATCCCCCATTGATAAAATAATGCGAAACCAGTTTACTCTTTTCAGTAGATAGCGGATACAATTTCAAGGGGCTTTGATACAATTGCGGCACAGCCACACCAAAATACCACTTCCGATTATACAAATGTACACCTGTACCAAAATCAGGCACAAAGATCGTTTGATATTGTACTAAAAGATTTTCATCTCCCGCATCGTGCAATTTCAACTTATGACCATCTATTCCCCATCTCAAAAAACCTGCATACAAACCCATAGCCAATTTTATATCTTTTTCATTGGACAGTGTCAAATGATACGCATAATTTAGATTAGCACCTTCTCTTCTCGTTGGTCCTACAATATCTGTAAAGATATTTACACCCAAACCCATTTTTTGTTTGGCAATTGGTCCGTGAACATTGAGATTAAAAGTTCTTGGTGCATCCGTTATTCCACTCCATTGATACCGATAAAAACCCCGCATATCCACATATTCATATTTTCCGGCCACAGCAGGATTTACGCCCAATTCATTCAACATAAATTGTGAATAATGTGGTAATTGTTGAGAAAACACATACCCTTTACATATTATCATGCTTATCAATATAATCAATAATAATTTTTTCATAAAATAATTTTTAAGCTTATCATCTAAATATAGTTAAAGGTCCTGTGTAATCTTTTGGATACAATGGCGAATGCAAGCGAATAATGTAATAATACGTTCCAACCGGCAAATCTTGTCCTTTATATTTTCCATCCCAGGGTGTATTGTATCCTCTGGAATAAAACAATTGCTCGCCCCAACGATTATATACTTCTACTTCACAATCCGGGAACTGTTGAATATTATCAATTACCCAAAAATCATTTTTACCATCCCCATTTGGACTAAATCCATTTGGAATATCAATTTCCGGATAAACATATACCGTTACAGTATCCCAATTTGTACAGCCGTTTGCATCCGTTACTACCACTGTATACGTGGTCGTCAAGGTCGTAGAAGAAACCGGATTAGATGTATTTATATTACTCAATCCCACTGGCGGCATCCAAACATAAGAAGTAGCTGTAGGCGCTGTAGGATTACCTCCAATTATTGTTGATGAACCAATAGGCATCGCTGAAAATGGTCCGGCATCCACATTAGGTAAAGGATAACCTACCAATATCACCATTTGTGTATCTACACAACTGCCGTTTGTTACCGTCAACACAAAACTATTCGTACCCACCGATACATTTGCGACTGCTGTAGAAGTGTTGGCAACAGTAGTTGTCGGTAATTGTGTCCATTGATAGGTTAAGGCATTCGTGGAAGAACTTCCATCCAATAAATAAGTGTAATTACCACATTGTGCTGTTCCACTGTTGGCACTGGCTATTAATGTCAAGGTAGATGAAACAACAAAACTTGTGTCATGAGTACAACCTTTTGTATCAATGATATTCAATGAATACGTGCCCACTCCAATATTAGTGGCTGAACTGGTGGAATTGGTATAAGAATTTGGACCAGACCAATTGTATGTATACGTTGGATTACCACCTGTCACTGTTGTAGTAATAGCCCCATCTAACAAAGCACTACAACTGGCATCTGTAATAGAAGCCGTTACAACTATTGGTTGCGGTTGATTGATGTTAATTGTAACAGTGGTCGAACATCCGTTGGCATCCAACACATTCACCGTGTAATTTCCTGTACCTATATTTACCAATGGGTTAGTAGTGCTTCCACCAGGCATAAATGTATAAGTGTATAGCAATGTGCCTCCGCTTGTAACTATCGCAATCGAGCCATCTGTGTCCCCATAACATTTTGGATTTTGAACAATTGGCATACTATTCAAAACAGCAGTAGGCGATGATACAGAACCGCTTAATACGGTTAAACATCCCGCATTATCTGTAACCGTAGCAGTAATTAACCCACTACACAATCCCGAGATATTACTAAAACTTCCATTTGTCACAGTACCATCAAACCAAGTAATAGTATATGGAGAAAGCCCTGCTGTAACCGTTACCGATGCCGTACCATCACAAGAAGAACTGCAAGCCGCATCAACAATATTTAAACTTGCCGTAGGACCATTTTGATTGGAAACAACAAAAACAGATGATGTTGTACATCCCGCTGCATCACTCACTTGTAAGGTATAAGTTCCAGAACCTATATTTGTCAAAGTAGCCGAAAAACTGCCTCCGGGTAACCATGTATAAGAAAATGGTGCAGTACCTCCATTCACAGTTCCAATAATTGTTCCATCATTCATACCACAGGAAGGTTGATAAATAGTTGGAATAATCTGAATGGTATTAGTAGCACTAATGCTCACAGATTCTGTATTAATGCAATTCATAGAATCTTTCACCTGTACATAATAAACACCAGCACAAAGCCCATTTTCAATATTAGAAGTATTACCAGAACTAATCCATAAATAGGAATAAGGAGGTGTACCACCACTACCGGTAACCGTTGCAGAACCCACACAATCCCCAAAACAAGCCGGATTAGTAACAGTAATGGCAGTAACTAATGAGGAACTATTACTTAGTGGAATAAATTCATTTTGCACACAACCATTAGCATCCGTAATAGTTATCATATACAAACCTGCACATAAATTAGAAGCACTTAATCCAGAATTACCATTACTCCATTGTACGGTATAACCCGGCGTACCTCCTGATAAACTTAAGTTAATACTTCCATCACAGTTTCCGCAAGATGGTTGGTTAGACGAATAACTTGCTGTAACAGAAGAAGGTGAGGTGATTGTAACAGAAAAATTTTCAAAACATCCGTTATTATCTGTAATGGTACAAGTATAGTTTCCATTACACAAATTATTGGCTGTTGAATTGCTTTGTCCTAATGGATCGCTCCAATGAAAACTATATGGTGGTGCACCCCCGGCAATTCCAACAACAGAAGCAGAACCATTACAATCATAATAGCAAGTATTATTTATAGCAAATGTACTCGCTGTAATAGAAACACCTCCCACTAAGGTATAAGTGAGCGGATACTGGCATCCATTATTATCAAAAACAGAAACAGAATACACCCCGGGACAAAGAGCAGTCAATGAATTGCTTGTTGCACCGGTGCTCCATGTGTAAGTATAAGGAGATGTTCCACCAGAAGGAGAAATAGAGATACTGCCATCACAAACACCATTACATTGAGGATTTTGAATATTAGCATTTGCATTTAATGGTAAGGGTTCAGAAATAGTGACAGATTGAAAGTATTTACAATTGTTGGCATCTATCACTTGAACGGTATAAACGCCTGCACATAAATTGGAGATAGTAGGTGACGCCACCGGCGGAGTAACCCAAGTATAGGTATAAGGTGCTGTACCTCCAGTGATTGGAGGGGATGCCACCGCAATACCATCACAATATCCATTACAAGAAGTATTGGTATACGAAATTGTTATTCCGCTTGGACCATTGGAATTACTCAAAGGCAGTTGAAAGGTTTGCTGACAAGAATTGGCATCCATAACAGTTACTGTATAAACACCAGAACATAAATTTGTTGCAACACTACTTGTAGAAACAGAGGGGGACCATGAAAATGTATAGGGTGCTGTGCCTCCTCCTGCCGCAATGGTAATAGACCCATTACAAATGCTACAATCAGATGGACTCATAGAAGGATTGACGGTTAAAGTAACAGGTGCGCTAAGGGTTACCATACCGCTATCTCTACATCCTTTAGAATCTTCAATATAAACTGTGTAAGTTCCTCCGCACAATCCGGTTGCAGTAGGTGTACTTTGAGGAGGAGTTGATGTCCATGTATAATTTACTGGTGGTGTTACATTTAAAGGATTGCTTTGTGCAATACCATTACAATTGCTGCAAGAGGTAGGATTAGTAAAGGATATGTTTGCTAAAATTTTAGGGGGATTAATGAGGGATGCAACTTGTTGTCCCGGACAATTTTTACTATCCAAAACCTGCAAAGTGTAATTACCTGAACACAATCCGGTTGCATTTGCTGCGTTACCGCCAGTAGGTATCCAAGTGTAAGTATAACCACCGTTTCCACCATTGATACTGGAAGTGATACTACCTGTGCAAGCACCATAACACACTGGATCAAAAGGCGTAAGAGTAACATTTATAGGTGCTGGCTGATTAATGGTAAATGTTTTAATAGATTGACAGCCATTAGCGTCTGTAACAATAGAAGAATAAGTCCCTGCACAAAGAGTATTAACAACAGAAGTCGTTAGTGCTGTACCACTCCATGAATAACTATAAGGAGTAGTACCACCATTTGCCGTTACTGTAGCACTACCATTACAATCCCCATTACAATTTACACTTGCAGAATTCACAACTGTACTTGTTAATATAGGGGGCTCTGTAATTGTAACAGTCATCACTACATTACAACTTCCATTATCCTGAACATTTAAGGTGTAAACATTAGGACATAAACCAACAATGTTATTTAAGGATGATCCTGGGAAACTACCAACTGGTGTCCATGAATAGGTGTACGGAGCAGTTCCACCCGAAACGTTGGCAGTAATAGACCCATTACAAGCCCCATTACATAATACATTTTGCTGAGTAAATGTAACATTCAATGTAGAAGGTGGATTAATAGTAAACGTTTGAGAATACATACAATTGTTAGCATCTGTAACATCAACCGTATAGTTTCCCGGGCATAAACTATTCACATTTTGCGAAGTGGATCCCAATGGGGACCATGAATAGGAATAAGATGGGGTACCCCCAGACGGAGATAAGTTAATTGCACCAGAACAATTAGAATTACATAAAGGTTGTATAACCGTTGGATTAAACGAGAGCTGTGACGCACTTGCAACAGATATAACAGAGCTGGTGGTACAACTTCCTGCATCTCCTACGGTTACTATATAAACGCCTGATGAAAGGTTAATAGCTGTACTACCTGTAGAGACAGAAGGTGACCATGTATAAGATAATGGCGGATTGGTAGAGGTGGCAACAACCGTTATACTTCCATTATTTCCCCCATAACATGTAACACTTTGTACAGAAACAGAAGTGATGGTAGGCCCACCCGGACCATTTAAAGATATTACAGAAGTGGTTAAACAACCATTCGCATCTTTAATAGATACAGTATAAACCCCCGGTGATAGTGTATTGACTGTAAAAGATGAATTAGTACTGCCGTTAGGACCCGGATTAATGGTGTAATTATAGTTCGGTACTCCTCCACTAATAGTACCGCTGATAACGCCATTATTTGAAACACAACTGCTTGGGTCTGTATTGGAAAATGATACGGTGGTAGCCGGCGGCTGAATAATGCTAAATGTTGCCGTTTTCGTACAATTATTTGCATCTTTGATGTCTACTGTGTAATTACCCGCACACAATCCAGTTACGGTCCCGGTGCCATCACCCGTCAATCCGGAAGGCGTCCATGAATAGTTCAAACTTCCGGTTCCGCCACTGGCAGTGACGGATATTTGCCCATTACAATTGCCATTACATAAAACATTCGTTACATTAGAAGATGTTATGACAATAAGCGGTGGGTCTGTGAACCGCACAGAATCCGTGTTTTGACAACCTTGATTATCGGAAACAATGACGGTATATCCACCAGCACACAAACCACTGACATTCGGGCTGTTAGAAATAGGACCACCGGAGGAATTCCATGTATAAGTATATGGAGCCAATCCGCCGCTTACATTAACATTGGCTGCACCATTACACGAACCATTGCAGGTCAAAGTATTTCCACTGGTTGTCAAAGTCAAGAATATGGCTTGTGGCACATTAACGGTTGCAGTGGCGGTACATCCATTAGCATCTTGTACTAATGCCGTATAGTTTCCAATACACAATCCTGTTGCTACTGGATTATTGCCTCCTGAAGGTGACCATGTATAAGAATAAGGGCTTGTTCCGCCATTTGGTGTAACGGTTGCGGCCCCAATGCAGGTAGAACTACAACTGGCTTGTAATCCTGTTATATTGGCCTGTAATTGTGCAGGTTGTGAAATGCTAATCGCTTGTGAAGCTACACAACCTTTACTGTCCGTTACAGTGACAACATAATTACCCGGACATAAGTTTGTTACAACTGAATTATTGGTTACCGGCACTGTATTCCATGAATAAAAGTATCCCGGACTGCCTCCTGTAGCAGTAGCAGTGGCTGACCCATTACAAGCACCAAAACAAAGAACATCCTGTACATTAGTAGTAATGCTTATAGCAGGTGGAGCGATTACTGTAAAAGTTTGTGTCTTGGTACAATTTTTAGCGTCTGTTACAGTTAAGGTATAATTACCAGGACATAGATTAGTAATGCTGTTGGTGGTAGCACCGGTACTCCAGTTATAGGTATAGGGCATATTACCCCCTGTAACAGTTGTAGTAATGGAGCCATTGCAGTTGTAACTACATGAAGTAGAATTGGTAGTAGCAGTAATAGTCATGTCTGGTGGGGAAACGATATTAACTGTTTGGGTATTGTTACAATTATTACCATCTATTACTGTCAGAGTATAGGTGCCTGCACATTGATTGGTTAATACAGCTGCCGTAAAAGAAGAGCCGCTTGGTGGAACGTTCCAGACATAAGTGTACGGTGGAGTACCACCACTGGCACTACCTGAAACAGACCCATCACATCCACCAAAACAAGAGATACTGGTAGAAACTGCTGTTGCTGTTAAAGCATTCGGTTGTTGAATGTTAATTGTATTAGTAGATGTACAATTGTTGGCATCCTTGATAGTCAAAGTGTACGTTCCGGCACAAAGATTAGTATAGGGTGGAGAAGTTGTAATAGTAGTGGATGGACCTGTAAGAGTGTAATTATAGGAAGGCGTTCCGCCTGTTGGAAACGAATTGATTGAACCATTGCACGAGCCATTACAAGTAACACTTGTGGAAGAGATATTAGGTGTGATTGAAGAGGGCTGTGTGATAGAATAGTTTACAGTTAAAGTACAGCTATTGGCATCTTTAATGATGATACTATAATTCCCTGCACAAAGAGAGGAAATAGGATTTACGGTTTGTGCCCCCGGCGACCATGTATAGGTATAAGGACCAGTACCGCCTCCTATTGAAACAGAAGCGCTTCCATTACACAAACCATTACAGGTAACACTGTTAGTTGTAACTGTTGCAGAAAGTGGCGGAGGTTGGGAGACACTAATCGTAGCTGTTTGAGTACAATTATTAGCATCTTTTATTGAAATGGTATAATTACCGGTACATAAATTATTGATTGTAGCCGTTGGATTAGCTGTTCCGGTAATTGTTCCGGGATTTATTGTATAATTAAAAACAGGGGTGCCACCACTTACTGTAAATGAAATTTTTCCATTACAAGCACCATTACATAATGCAGCCGTTGAAGAAGGAACAATGGTAATAGATCCCGGTTGAGTAATCGTGAAAGATTGAGTTTTTATACAGTTATTATTATCTCTAATAGTTACTGTACAGTTACCGGCACATAAAGAATTGGCTGAATTGGTTGTAGAACCAGAACAAGACCAAGAATAAGTATAAGGGGTTACTCCACCGCTGACGCTAACAGAAGCAGTGGCGTCACATAAGCCAAAACAACTGACATTCGTTTGAGTAGGCACGACAGTAATAGAGGTGGGTTGTGTGATTGTGGCAGAATATACAGCGGTACAACTTTTAGAATCAGTAACGGTGGCTGTATAAACTCCATTGCATTGATTGGTGAGTGAATACGGACTGCTTGTTTGTACAGCCCCTGTACTCCAGTTTACGGTATATCCGGGTGTTCCGCCCGAAGGAGACACTTGTACTGCGCCGTTGCAAGATCCAAAACACGTTATATTAGTAAAACTGCCATTCGCCAATAATTGTGTGGGTTGCGATAAATTAGTTGTAAATGTTCGGCTACATCCATTCGCGTCTGTAACAACAAAAGTATGATTTCCTGCACACAAACTGGTATAGGTAAATGCAGCGCCTTGAGAGACGTTGGTATAAGTGGTGCTTCCATCTACTACAACAGTATAAGTGTTTCCTGGCGATTGAGGCACGCCACCATTGGTCATGGCTGTTATAGAACCATTACAAAAACCAAAACAACTGGGTTGAACACTGGATGTTATAATAAACCCAATTAAAGATTGTCCACCTACAGTAGCATTGTTAGAAATAGCTACTAAATTACCTCCTGAATCAAAAATCCATACAACATAAGGATCACAAGCACAAAGTCCATTGATAGTATAAGTTCCGGAGCCCATGATAGTCGTTAAGGTTGGGGATGGTGTACAGGGTGAATAAGTCCAATTCAGAGTATAGGGAGGTGTTGAGGGCGCACAAGAAGATAAATCTACAGTGAGTACTAATTTACCATCACACACTCCATTACAGGAGATGGGGTAACCAGTTAAAGTAGCACCACAACCCGCAATCTGGTCGGGATTATAAACTTTTAAGTTAGAATTATCCGATTGAAAAATATTACTTTTGGTTATAACATGTGTTTTAAATACATCCCATATTACATTTTGAGGTGCCTCAAAAATTTCCGATTTAATTACAGAGTTTTCAGATTGAATTTTTGTATTAGAGTTAATTTGAGTTTTATCAATTACCAGATAAGCATTATTCAGATTAAGTTTTTGGGACTTAACCTTTAATTCTTTGGCAGCTAAGTATTTAATATTAAATTCATTTCCTTCTAAAATAAGGGATCCGTTTATGGATGCGCCGCTGGTATTTATTTGTGTAGCATAAGATTTAGTATTACTGATAATTATTGGATTAGTCGTGTTTATGTTTGTATTAAACCTAATTAAAAAATTACCATTAATCCTTAAGTATGAAGCAGAAGAAATTTGAATATATACATTTTGCTGAGATGTGATTTCAAAATTATTCACTTCGGCATTTCCAATGATTTCAATGATAGCAGGTGAATAGCAACTATTTTCATCGATTATTGTGTTTGTATTTTTATCAGGAATTATTCCAGATGGTTTGCCACCACTTTCAAATGACCAGTGATGAGGGTCATTCCACTTACCACTTCCGCCTACCCAATAAAGCGTTTTTTGTGAGAAAGTTTTCAGTATTAAAAACAACAATAATATCGTGATGTATTTTATCTTCATTGAACTAAATTTTTCCACAAAGGTAACAAATTTTACGCAAATAATTGTTAAAGGTTATATTTTCTTTCCTTGAAAATAATTCCGTACTCCTTTAATTCATTTAACAATGGTAAATATATCTCAGAAGAAGTTGGAATTTGCACGCCGATTAAATTTATTTTTTCCAATAAATAATTTTTTACCGTAATTCCTAATGGTAATCCAACAGTTTTTGCCATTGAAGTGTGAATACTATCTTTACCTTTATCTTCAAAATAAGATTCCAAAGCCATTTTTTTACCTTTGATTTCGTATTCAAAATAATGATACATTACTGTCCAATCTTTATCGTCTGATTTTAGTTTCAATTGTTCTTCCATAATGGATTGTAAAATCATAGCAGATGTGCCTTTAGATGGTTTTTGAATTTTTTCATCTGAAAATAATTTAAAGTAACGCAATTTTTCAATCACATCTTCATCGATACGATTATTAAAAATGCGTTTTAGTTTTTCTATAGTGTCTTCTTCACCAGCAGGCAAAAACATTTCTACCCATTCTTTATATGAGATATTTTCAAGATTGTCAATAGCTATACTATCGTCTGTTAGTCCAAGATTGACAATGACATTCCATGCTTTACAAAATCCTTTGTATCTCAATGTTCCACGAAGTATATTTTTTATTTCAGGAATTTTATATGCTTCAATGTATTGAATACTGTTTCTATTCGCGTACGCATCAAAAGTATACTTATCTATCTGGATGATTTCTGCCTGTTCAAATAATCTTTGATACGGTAATAGTTTAATTTTTCCACCTGCCAGATATTCTGCCGTGCTATTACCAGCCATGACTACATTTCTGGGATTCCAGCTGATCTTATATCCCCACGGATTATCATTGCTTTCCGGCGCTACAAGTCCACCGCAATACGAACGAAATGTCAAAACTTTTCCGCCTTGTTGATGAATGTCATCAATGATTTTCATTGCAGAGGCGTGGTCTATTCCCGGATCTAAACCTAATTCATTGAAGAGGACGATGTTTTTATCACGGGCTGCTTTATCCAGATTTCTCATACTATCGCTGACATAACTGGCCGTCGCCATGCTTTTGCCAAAAGCCACACAATCTTCTGCCACTTCTGTGTGCATGGAAGCCGGTAACATTGAAATGACAAAATCACTTTGTTTTATTAATTGTTGACGTTTTTTTACATCAAAAATGTCTAATTCTTCTGCACTTCCATTAGGATGTTGATTGATTTTTGACTGCGCTAATTCAACACTATTATCTGCCACTATAATTTTCCAGTTATGTATTTCTGATTGTTTTAATAAATACTCAATTAATACAGTAGCAGAACGACCAGCGCCAATGATTAAGATTGGTTTCATGTTTTATTGATTTTTACATTTGACCATGGTGAGAATTGTTGCAATGGCGACGGTTTCACCCGTTTCATCGTATACATCTACTAACCATTTCACAATACCTTTTTTAATATCCTGCTCGTCTTTTTTCTCTACAGAAATTTTTTCTTTGCAAGTAAGTTTTACGCCAATTGTCGTGCCTACATAAACCGGTTTTGTAAAACGACAAGTGTCTATTCCATAGTTCAACAATACCGGTCCTTTTTTTGCCATGACAAATAAGCCCGCTGCTTTACTTAATACATAATAACCATGTGCTACTCTGCCGGTAAAAATAGTCCCATCCAAAGATGTCACATCTGTATGCGCATAAAAATGATCGCCACTTAAGTTGGCAAAATTTACAATATCTGCTTCGGTCACCGTGTGTTTTGCTGATATATAGGTTTCTCCTATTTCTAAATCTTCAAAGTATTGTGCAAAAGGATGCTTTTCTTTTTCTATGTATGTTGCACCGTATTGGTATTGTTCTGTAATGGCTGTAATCACATCGGGTGTTCCCTGAATAGCCGTTCGTTGCATATAATGTAAAACACCACGGACGCCGCCCATTTCTTCGCCTCCGCCCGCTCTTCCGGGACCTCCGTGCACCAACAATGGTAATGGTGATCCGTGCCCTGTGTGTTCTTTTGCGATTTCATTATTCAAGATCATTATTCTACCATTAATATGAGCAGTGTTCAATACAAACTCTTTGGCTATTTTTTTATCATTCGTTGTGATGCTGGTTACCAAAGATCCCTTACCCATTTCTACTAATGTAATGGCTTCATTTAAATCTTTGTATGGCATGATGGTACTCACCGGACCAAATGGTTCTATATTATGACAATCTACGCATTCTAGTGGTTTTTCATTCAAGAAAACAATGGGTGGTAAGAAAGCACCTTTGTTTTTATCTGCCCCTACTACCTCATATTCTTCAAGATTTCCAATTACTACTTTTTGAGATTTTCTGAGTAATTCTACTTTTTCCAAAACATCTTTTACTTGATCTTTTGAAGCTAATGCGCCCATTCTGACTCTCTCATCTTTTGGATTACCAATGACAACAGACAACAATCTTTTATGTAATGCTTTCTGCACCTCTTCTACTCTGTTTTGTGGAACAATAATTCTTCTTACAGCGGTACACTTTTGTCCGGCTTTAATTGTAATTTCTTTAGCCACTTCTTTAATAAACAAATCAAACTCCGGTTGATCAGGCGTTACATCTTCCCCCAAAATCATTGCATTCAAAGAATCGGCTTCCATATTAAAAGGAATACTTTCTTCTATAATTCTTGGATGTGATTTCAGCATTTTACCTGTGGAAGCTGAGCCGGTGAATGTAACCACATCCTGATTTTCAAGATAGTCAAACATTCCATTAATAGACCCACACAATAATTGCAAACTTCCTTCTGGTAATATTCCTGATGAAATTATTTCCTTTACAACGGCTTCTGTGAAGTAAGAAGTAACCGTGGCGGGCTTTACAACGGCAGGAACACCAGCTAAAAGATTTACAGCAATTTTTTCCAACATGCCCCATACTGGAAAATTAAAAGCATTGATGTGTAAAGCCACCCCTCTTTTGGGCACTAATATATGATGACCAATAAACTTACCGGATTTAGATAGTTTCACACTTTCTCCTTCTACATGATAGGGCAAGTCCGGAAATTGTCTCCGCAAGGATGCATAGGAAAATAAATTTCCAATTCCGCCTTCAATATCAATCCAGCTGTCGGCTTTGGTAGCCCCTGTCATATAACTTATCTCATAAAACAATTCTTTTTTGGATAATAAATGAAGTGCCAATGCTTTCAGCATTCTACCTCTTTCATAAAACGTCATTTTTCGCAGAGCAGGACCTCCTATCTTTCTACCATACTCAAGCACCTGCTTAAAATCAATTCCATTGGTAGTGGCTATGCCTATTGCTTCGCCTGTTATGGCATTATACAGTGTTTGCCCTTTGCCTTCTCCTTCTATCCATTTCCCTAAAATATAATTTCCTATTCTTCTCATAAACTTGTTTTTGGCAAAAGTAATAAAAAAGAATGCTGTATAATTTAATAACATAATCCCCGGATTAATCCTTGTATAATATTTCATATACACCGCTTATAAAATTATTTTACCTTTCAAAAAAATAATTTATAGATTTCAGAGAAATCTCAAAAAAAATTACTAAATTTGTTGTTTCAAAAACTAAAAGATATGAAAAAAATTAAAATTATTATTAGTAGTGCTTTGTTTTTGATGACGCAGATTGGTTTGTATGCACAAGAAACATCCAAGCAGATTATTCCCTGTGCCACGTATGAAGCGATGGAATATGCGTTTCAGCAGGATCCGCAAGCCAGAATACGCTATGAAGCAGCGCAGAAAGAATTAGAAGAGGCCTATAAAAACTACGAAGCTTCTTTAAAGTTACACGAAGGTAAAATAGCAGCGTTTCAATACACAGTACCCGTAGTATTTCATGTGTTACATTTAAATGGTCCTGAAAACATTTCGGATGCTACACTTATCAATGCCTTGGCACAAGTAAATAAAGATTACGCCCGACAAGGTTCTGATACCGGAACTATTTATTCAGCATTTAAGTCGCTTTACATCAATAGTGATATTGTTTTTATGCTGGCGCATAAAGACCCTAATGGTAATTGCACCAGTGGAATTGTTCATTACTATAATACCAATACTAATTGGGTACAAGCCGCCTTTCCGTATCCATATACATGGAATCCAACGAAATATTTAAACATCTATATCGTAAAAGAAATTTGCCAGAGTGCTCCTAATTGTAGTACAAGTGGCGGGATAATTGTCGGTTATACCTATAAACCAGGCACATGGTCATCAGGATCTTCCCGAGATGCTATTGTTTACAACTATCAATTTTTAAGTGGTACACAAGCGCGTTCACTATCGCATGAAATTGGTCACTGGTTGAATCTCAGTCACACATGGGGAAATACCAATAATCCGGGTGTAAGTTGCGGTGATGATGGGGTGAGTGATACACCCATTACAAAAGGATTTTTCAGCACCTGTCCTAATAGTGCTACCGGTTCGGGCTGCTCATCTCCTGAAAATGTGGAAAACATTATGGATTATAGTTCTTGTCCCAAAATGTTTACGACGGGTCAAACGAATAAAATGCGAACAGCATTAGCATCTGCTACTTCCGGAAGAAACAATTTATCTACTACTTCTAACCTTACTGCTACGGGCGTTAATGACACTTCAACATGTTATCCGATTGCTTATGGTTATCCCTCTTCCTTTACGGTATGCAGCGGCAGTGCATTTACTGTCACAGACAAATCTTTTAATGGACCTGTAGCCAGCAGAACATGGGCTGCTTCTGGCGGTGCTACTATTGCCAATCCATCTGCCTCTGTTACAACAATGACCATTTCCACACCCGGCATTCAAACCGTTTCATTAACTACCTGCAATTTTGCCGGCTGTACCACTTATACCTTTGCTGTCAATGTTTTAAATGGTACACCTAATGTAACGGGTAGTTATTTTGAAAGTTTTGAAGGTGGGACAAGCTTACCAACGAACTGGAGTGTGATTAACGGAAGCGGAGGTACTACCTGGCAGGTTTATACAGGTGGCGGCGCTACCGGCACAAATGCCATGTTTGTTGATGGTTCACTTGAACCAACAGGAGTTCAAGAAACCTTAGAAACACCTTCTTATGACTTTCTAAATAACACCGGCGCTACTTTCACGTTTAAATATGCCTATGCTCAAAAAACTTCCTCTCATCAGGACAAACTCATTGTACAAGCCAGTGCCGATTGTGGAGGAACCTGGACGAATGTATATCAGCCCTCTGCAACTACTCTGGCAAGTGGATCAGGCGGTGTAAGTTCTACACCATTTTATCCAACACCATCACAATTCAAACTTTACACGCTGACTACTAACCCGGCTTTTAATACCTTCAAAACAAAACCCAATGTAAGAGTTCGCTTCATATTTCAGGAAGATGCAACGAACGGATTTGGCAACAATTTCTTTTTAGATGACATCAATTTTTCTGTACCTACCGGTGTAAATGAACTTACTCAAAGTGTAGGATTTAATATCTCTCCCAACCCGAATAATGGCTCTTTTACTATCAAATTCACATTGAGTGATGTTTCAGAAGTGCAATACCAAATAACGGATATTTTAGGAAAGACCATTTTACAATCTAACAAGCAAAAATATGAAACCGGTGAGCATACCATTAATGTCAATATTCAATCCGTGCCAACAGGCATTTATTTCCTGCAATTTGAATTAAATGGTCAAAAAATGGCCAGAAAAATTATTGTGGATTAATTATTAGAGCAATCGTGGCAGAAATAAAAAAGCCCTTCTATTATGGAAGGGCTTTTTCGTTTTGGGAAATGGATTAGTAAAAATGAATTTGGAATTCATTTCTTTTTTACTTCTGCACTGTCAGAATGAATTGTGATGCTGATTTCTTTTTCTTCGTGTTTTTTGCATTCATTCTCATCTTCTTCACAACATTCTTCGTCCTCTCTTTCGCATTGTCCACCTTTGTAACATCTTTCATCCCCACAATGCGATTGACACATTCCATGATGCATGTACGGCATCATCATAGGCGGTCTTCCGCATGCTCCATCATGACAGGATCGCATCATGCATCTTAATGAGCAGCAAAGCATTCCACCTAATGCAACAATAACTACTAACCAGCCGGCTACTCTAAAAGGCCATTGCAGGTTTTCTTTTTGTACTTTGTAAAGGAGTAGTACCCCTCCTGTAAATGCTATTAACCATGCGGCAATAGCAATGCTTGTAATACATCCCATAGTGGTAGATTTTATTGGTTAATGACACAAAGATACATTTTTTATTTTTAGAATTATTTTTTTAACGTAGCAATTTATTCCTGAATAATTACTTCACGAAAAACAGCATGGCTGGT
>CAZNVL010000028.1:0-6997 GCA_964576565.1 uncultured Flavobacteriaceae bacterium
TTGCTATAAAGGTTTGATACCTTCGGTATCCAATATCTGAATTCAATTTTTGTTGCTATAAAGGTTTGATACCTTCGGTATCCAATATCTGAATTCAATTTTTGTTGTTATAAAGCTTTGATACCTTCGGTATCAACTATCTGAATTCAATTTTTGTTGTTATAAAGCTTTGATACCTTCGGTATCAACTATCTGAATTCAATTTTTGTTGCTATAAAGGTTTGATACCTTCGGTATCAGTTTAATTAATCCATTCAAATAAATATTTCTCATCATGTTCAATCTCAAATTTTTTCAAAAACCTAATGTACTCATCCTTAAAGCTTATTTTCCGATGATGTTGTTTCTGATTCATAATATACTTAACTACTCTTTCAATGTGTGAATGACTATAAGAAAATGCCCCATATCCTTCTTGCCAACTAAATTTGAACTTTGAAAATTTATTTTCGTTAATAAATTCGTTTGATGACTTTTTAATCTCTCTAACTAAATCAGATAAACAACAAGATGGTTTCATGCCAATAAAAATATGAATATGATCTGGCATTCCATTAATAGCAATCATTTTTTGCTCTTTATTTCTCACAATTCCAGTTATGTATTTATATAATTTTTCTTCCCATTCCGGCTGAATCAAACTTTGTCGCCCTTTTACTGCAAAAACAACTTGAATATAAATCTGAGAATAAGTTCCGGACATAATTGGGTTTTAAAGTGTAAAAATTAAACCAGCATACTGAACATAAACACAAATTTATACTGAAAGATTTTTGAGATGTTTTTCTCTAAAAAATAATAGATTTAAATTAAGTATCTCAGAAGTATTGGTGATAATTCAAGTTTGATTAATTTGTTTGAGCAGCGGTTTGTTTAGCGATGTAGTTTTTAATCCATTCGGTAGTTACTGAACCTGGTCTTTCAATGGGCATTCCAAGTGCTCTATCCCATACTAAACTGGCTAATACACCCATTGCTCTGGAAACACCAAATAAAACGGTATAATATTCGTATTCAAACATTCCATAATGCACTAATAAAGCCCCCGAATGTGCATCTACATTCGGCCATGGGTTTTTGATTTTACCGGTGGCTTCGAGAATAGGAGGTGCTACTTCGTAGATCATTTGCACGATTTCACAAATATCGTCTTTTTTAATATAGTTTCTGTAAAATTCTTGTTGAGCAGTAAATCTTGGGTCTGTTTTTCTTAATACGGCATGTCCGTAGCCGGGTACTACTTTACCTTCTGCCAGCGTTTTTTTAATGTATTCAGCAATTTGTTCTTTAGTTGGTAAGCCGCCGCCTAAATTTTCTTTGAGTTGAAAAATCCACTTGATAACTTCCTGATTGGCTAAACCGTGTAATGGCCCTGCTAATCCGTTTAATCCTGCGGCTAATGATAAATAAGGATCACTGAGTGCAGAACCTACTAAATGAGTCGTGTGTGCGGATACATTCCCCCCTTCATGGTCGGCATGAATAGTGAGATACAGACGCATTAAGTTTTTGAAGTTCACATCTGTATAGCCCAGCATGTGAGCGAAATTTGCTGCCCAATCTAAATTGTAATCTGGTTCAATGTGTGTGTTATTTTTGTATTTTCTGCGATACACATAAGCCGCTACTCTTGGCACACGGGCAATTAAATTCATCGTATCTTCATAGATGTATTCCCAGTATTCTTTTTTGCTTATTCCTTTAGCATAGGCCTTAGCAAAGACCGATTCGGTTTGCATAGCCATGATGCCGGTTACAAATTGTGTCATAGGGTGTGCATCTAAAGGCAATTCGTCAATAACATCAAATACGTGTTTGGGGACATTACTTCTTCTTTGCCAATCAATGGTAATGTTTTTTACATCTTCTGCTGTTGGGATTTCTCCTATGAGCAATAAGTAAAATAGACCTTCTGGTAAGGGTTCATTACCATCTTTTGCTTTGGGTAAAAGTTGTCTCAATTCCGGAATAGAGTATCCTCTGAAACGAATGCCTTCTATTGGGTCTAATTTTGATGTTTCGGTGATTAAGCCAATAACGCCTTTCATTCCGGAGTAGATTTGTTCAATGGTATATTCGCCTAATTTCAGGTTACCGTGCTTATTCAACATGTCTTTTATTTCCGCATTTAATTGGGCGGCTTTTTCTCTGAATTTATTTTTTAGTGTTTCCATACCAAAGTTATTTAAGGGAATATAGAGATTAATGATGCTGCGAATTTAGTTAAATTATTATGGAACGAATTTAAAATTTTTGCCAAGGAAATGTGCAGTATTTCCCAGCATTTCTTCTATTCTTAAAAGTTGATTGTATTTGGCAATTCTATCTGTACGAGAAGCAGAACCGGTTTTGATTTGTCCACAACGAAGTGCTACTGCCAGATCTGCAATTGTTGTATCTTCTGTTTCTCCGCTTCGATGACTCATAATAGTGGTATATCCGTTGGTATGTGCCATATTTACCGCAGCAATCGTTTCTGTTAATGTTCCGATTTGATTCACTTTAATTAAAACGGAGTTAGCCACATTATTGCTAATACCTTCTGCAATTCTTTGGGTGTTAGTTACAAATAAATCATCGCCTACTAATTGAATGTCTCCTAATTCTTCTGTGAGTAATTTCCATCCTTCCCAATCATCTTCGGCACAGCCATCTTCAATGGAAATGATAGGATATTTGTTTTTCCATTCTTTCCAGTAATTGACCATATCTTTAGAAGACAATTTTTCACCTGTTGATTTTTTCAGATGATACACTTTTTTTTCAGCGTCGTAAAATTCGGATGCAGCAGCATCCAGTGCGATAAAAATGTCTTCGCCGGGTTTGTATCCTGCTTTTTCAATGGCTTGAAGCACGTATTTTAAGGCGTCTTCATTATTTTTGATATTAGGTGCAAAGCCACCTTCGTCTCCAACGGCTGTATTTAAACCTTTATCTTTTAATACTTTTTTCAAGTGATGAAATACTTCGACGCCCATTCGCAAAGCATCGCTAAAAGTATCTGCATTGACGGGGACAATCATGAATTCCTGAAAGTCAATGCCATTGTCGGCATGTGCACCGCCATTTAAAATGTTCATTAAAGGAATGGGCAATAAATTTGCACCTACACCGCCCACATAACGATAGAGCGGTAAGCGGCTTTCTTCGGCGGCTGTTTTGGCCACCGCCAGCGAAACGGCCAGAATAGCATTGGCGCCGAGGTTGGATTTATTTTCTGTTCCGTCCAGTTCAATCATGGTATAATCAATATCTTCCTGGTCAAAGATGTACATTCCACTGAGTTTTTCTTTAATAATGGTATTGATATTGTTGACGGCTTTGGTGACGCTTTTTCCGAGATATTGCAGGGTATCGTTATCTCTTAATTCTACTGCTTCGTGTGTGCCGGTGGAGGCACCAGATGGAACGGCTGCGCGTCCTACAGTACCGGCATCGGTATAAACTTCTGCTTCTACAGTAGGATTGCCACGGGAATCTAAAATTTGTCTTCCAATAATTGTGTGAATGAATGGCATATTTTTTGGCTGCGAAAGTAGAAAATTTTTTACTTAAAGAACGGAAATTAAGGATATGATTTTATTAGTTTTTTCAATTTTGTTTTTAATGATTAAAATCAGTGGAATGTGAAGGGTGAAATTCTTTATCTTTGCAAAAAAAAATGAATGCGCTAACGGATAAAAATCCCAAATACTTTTACGAGTCCAATGAATTTCCGGAATTGTTGGTTTTTGAAGAGTGTGCTGCTGAAATCAGAAAAGAATTTTTAGATGTAAAACAAAATAATAAAGGATTTTGGTTGGATACTTTTCCACATTATGTAGATAAAAGTAGTCAGAATCAATGGAAAGTTTTTTCTTTTCGTTTTTTTGGAATAGATAATCCTATCAATCATTCATTATGTCCCGTAACGAGTCAATTGATAAAATCGAATTCTAATATTATATCCGCAGATTTTTCTTATATTCCTCCGAAAACAAAAATTTTACCACATAAGGGGTTTACAAAAATGGTTTTAAGAGTGCATCTTGGATTAATTATTCCGGAAGGCGATACGGGCATAAGAGTAGAGAAGCAAACAAGAAAGTGGAAAGAAGGAAAATTATTGATATTAGACGATTCGTTTGAACACGAAGCATGGAATAATACGGATTTTGACAGGGTTGTATTGATGTTTGATATTGTAAATCCACGATGGGGTTATACGGCAGATGAAATTAATCGTTACAAAATAGAAAACATGCAGGATGAATATATGTTACAACTTTTTCCAAAAGAAAAATGGGTAGAGTTTTTGAATAAAAAAGAATTTGATGTGGCGTATTTAAAGAGTAAGTTAAATGCAGGTAATGATTTGCGGTAATTTTATTCAAGTATATTGAAAGAAAAGGATGGTATTGTAAAACTTGAAATCATTCTGTTATTTGTTTATACCTTATTCTTTTTTTACTATTGCACAAAAAAATGTTATGTCTGAACTTAGAGTAAGGACGATGGCAGAGGTAGTAGCGAACGGAGAAAGTGTGGAGTATTTACTTTGGGTGGGTTGTGCAGGGAGCTTTGATGAACGGGCACAAAAAATTACCAAGGCAGTGGCTAAAATTCTTCAGGCAGCAGGAGTTTCATTTGCTGTTTTGGGAACAGAGGAAACGTGTACAGGGGATCCTGCTAAACGCGCCGGTAATGAATTTTTATTTCAAATGCAAGCGATGCAAAATATTATGACCTTGAATAATTATGGAGTAAAGAAAATTGTTACGGCTTGCCCGCATTGTTTTAATACGCTTAAAAATGAATATCCGGCTCTTGGCGGACAGTATGAAGTGCTGCACCATTCTCAATTGATACAACAATTATTGGATGAAGGAAAAATTAAAATTCAAGGAGGAAGTTTTAAGGGAAAAAGAATAGTGTATCATGATCCGTGTTATCTTGGACGTGCTAATAATATCTATGAAGCACCAAGAGAAGTGATTGAAAATCTGGATGCCGAGTTAGTGGAAATGAAAAGAAGCAGAGCAAAAGGGTTTTGTTGTGGGGCAGGGGGAGCACAAATTTTTAAGGAAGCAGAAAAAGGCCATAAAGAGGTGAATAACGAACGGGCAGAAGAAGCACTTTCTCATCAGCCGGAAGTCATAGCCGTTGCGTGCCCTTTTTGTAATTTGATGTTGAATGATGGTGTAAAACATTTTCAACAAGAAAATAAAGTAGCGGTAAAAGATATTGCTCAACTCATAACAGAAGCGGCTGATTTATAGTAAAACATTATAGTAAAACAATATATAATTCATGAAGATATTAGATAAATACAAGGCAAAAGTCAAGTTTTTTTCAATTTTATTCGTACTTGCACTTATACCGTTCTTTTACTTTTTCTATGATGACAATGACCTTTTTGAAATTACAAAAAATCTCGAGATTTTTAATAGTGTGTATAAAAACATTCATGAGTCCTACATTGAAAAGCCAAAGTCCGGTGAACTCATCAAAACGGCCATTGATGCTATGCTCAATTCTTTGGATCCTTACACGAATTATATTAGTGAAGACGATATAGAAGATTATCGTTTTCAGACAACCGGTGTGTATACGGGGATAGGCGGAGCGTTGGAAAAAATTGATGGTAAATTATACATTACAGACGTATATGATAACTCGCCTGCATTGAATAATGGATTGGTGCCCGGTTCTGAAATTCTTACTGTGAATGGCAAGGACGTATCAAAAATGAGTACGGCAGAAGTCATCAGTTTAGTAAAAGGTGAAGCAGGAACATCGGTAACGATAAAGTTTATTCCGTTTAGAAGCACGTCTCCTGTTGAAAAAATAATTGTTCGTCAGGACATAAAAACAAGCAATAATGTTTTTTATACTACTTTAAGTAATAATATTGGTTACATACGCTTACAATCGTTTACAGAAAGGTGTGCGGAGGAAGTTAAGAATGCTGTTAAAGCATTAAAAAAGCAAAATGTTCAAGGGCTTATTCTGGATTTGAGAGATAATCCGGGAGGGCTGTTGATGGAGGCCATACAGATGGTCAATATCTTTATTCCAAAAGATGTGGAAGTGGTATTTACAAAAGGACGTACATCCAATTGGTATAAGTCGTACAGAACATTGGAAAATTCTGTTGATACTGAAACGCCGTTGATTACACTTATTAATGAGAATTCTGCTTCTGCTTCTGAAATTGTGGCGGGTGCTTTGCAGGATTTGGATAGAGCCGTGATAGTCGGTAGTCGTTCTTTTGGTAAAGGATTGGTACAAAATACGATTGATTTGCCGTATAATACTAAATTAAAAGTTACCATTGCCAAATATTATACACCCAGTGGCCGTTGTATTCAGGCCTTGGATTATTCACAAAAAGACAAAAGTGGAAGAGTATTGAGAGTGCCGGATTCTTTAATTACAGCATTTAAAACAAAGAATGGAAGAATTGTGTATGATGGAGCAGGTATTACGCCGGATGTCATTACCAAACCCGAAAGTATTTCTAATATCTTGCTTGATTTAAACCAACAAAATTTGTTTTTTCAGTATGCGTATCAGTATGCTTTGAATAAGCCATCCATTCCTGCTATTAAAGATTTTTCTTTGTCCAAGAAGGATGTGGAGGATTTCTTTCAGTTTTTGAAAGATAAAAAGTATGTGTATCATTCTGATCAAGAAAGCATTTTGAAAGAATTTAAAAGTAGTGCGCAAAATGATAGTATTTATGACGAGATAAGAAAAGAATATGAGGAACTGATGAATAGTTTAAGTAGAATACAAGAAAAATTATTATCCAGAAATATTCAGTTTATTAAAGAGTTTTTAGAAATAAACATTATTAATTTTTATTATTATTCAAAAGGGAAAGAGGAATATTTGGTATTAAAAGATAATGAAATTAAAACCTGCATAGATCTCTTATCGGACAAGGAGAAAATGAAAAACATTCTGACGACCACTGAACCGCCTAAAAAACCTTTTAATAGTGAAAAAAAATTTT
>CAZNVL010000028.1:7097-23905 GCA_964576565.1 uncultured Flavobacteriaceae bacterium
AGCGGTATGTGTTGATAAAAAAATAGATCATTTTTTATCTTCAAAAAATAAGCACATCGTTTATGGAATAGCACAGAAATAAAATCAAGATTATGCCAACATCTATTGTAAAATACTTAGGCGAAAAGAAAACACAAGCCATACACATCAGAAGTCAATCTGTGATTGAAACCGATGCCCCGCCAGATAATAACGGAAAAGGTGAACGGTTTTCTCCAACCGATTTATTAGCCACTTCTCTTGCATCTTGTATGATTACGATAATGTCAATCATTGCAGAACGAGAAAATATACCGCTGGAAGTAGAAGCAGAAGTAACAAAAATCATGGCGGATAACCCAAGACGAGTGAGTGAAATACAGGTGAATCTTAAAATTAAAAATTTCCAGTATTCTGAGAAGCAGAAAAAAATGCTGGAAAATGCAGCATATACGTGTCCGGTAGCCAAAAGTTTACATCCTGATATTAACCAAAAAATCAATATAGTATGGTATTAAATAGAATCACAATCATTTTATTATTGTTTGTTTCATTTACCATCTCAGCACAAAAAAAGGAAATTGCTGGGAATACGGATACTACAAAAAAAACAATTACTATTAAAGGAGTTGTCAAAAAAGCCGTAGAAGCAGGTTGTGTAATACTCACTACTAAAGAGCAAAAAGTGTATTTATTGCTTAATTTAAAAACTGACATTAAAGAAGGAACTTGCATTAAAGCAAGGGGATATATTCAAAAAAATAGTGCTACAATCTGTATGCAAGGCATCCCTTTTTCTGTTATTAACTATTGCCCTTGTAGCAAAAAATCCAAACCGAAGTACCAAAGAGATTTGCCAAAGGAAAAATCCTTGAAAACGAATTAAAAATATCCTTTTTCTACCAATTGAACGGCTTTTTCTACCATATAATCTTCTCCGTTCGGTTCGTAGGTAACTTTCATAGAATTTCCAAAAATGAAGGCCAGGGCCTGCCACATGGCCGCTTCAAAGCCACCGCGCATTTCTTTGACGATTTGGTAAGTGGTTTTACCTGTTTCACGATAAATAAGTTTCATTAAAATGCGTCCTTGTGTGACAGATAGATTTTTCAAATCTTCTTCAAATTTTTGTTTTAATTCTTTTTCACATTGTTTGATGAATCTTTTCCGTTCTTTTTCGGAAGGTATTTGAGCCAGTTTATTATCCATTTCTTTTAGGATAGCAGATGCCAAAACGGCGTATGGATATACTTTTTTTACATGATATTTTGTCTTCGTCCATTCTTCAAAGACCTTTCTTGAATATGTTGCTTTGCCCCAGTATGCCCATACTTGAACTTCTGGTAAATCAATCATTGGAAAAGTATCTTTCTCTACAATAATCGCTTTTACAGGAAGAAAAAATTGATCATTTACTTCTTGTGAAAAAAATAAATTAAAAACAAAAACCAAAAGCCAAAAAGTGATTAACTTTTTCATATTAGTGGATACTAATTATACGAAAAAGTAACCCAAAAGTTTGAAATCTATAGGAATTTTTAAGATAAGATTTTTTCTATTTCGTGTAAAACTTTGTTTTCTTTTTTGGAGATACCATGCGTGGATTCTGCGATTTTGCGGCAGGTTTTTAGTATCTTATGAGCTATTTCTGAAGTGAACAACTTTTTGTGTTCTGCCACATAATCCTTGAAGTGCTTTAATGCTTCTTTATCTTTTATATCGTTCTCTGCTAACCAATCAAACACAGAAACTATTTGAAAAGCAATATCTTCGCCAAATGCATCGGTTTCGTCTTCTAAAGGTGCCCATTGTTCTCTGACAATTTTTATAAGTGTTTGAAATTCTTCTTTTTTAACTTCTTTATCTGCATGTGCTACTGCATAGAATGCGTGTCCGATGGCTTGATAAAATTTTTCGTTGTACATAATTTTTTGCCTTAAAATTATTAAAAATAATAGTGAAATTAAAGATTAAGACATCTATTTTTTATCTTTGTTTGATAACTAAAATGTATTTCAGAATTTTTTCTTCCTCTTGGGAAGATAAAACTTGTTGTCCAATTTTTTTATTTACCTTTTTGACCATTGGAGGAACAATTTTTTTCCATTCTTCATCGTTGAGGGCTTGGGGATTATAGAGTTTATGGCAAAGATTACAATGGCTTTCATATAATTTTTTGCCTTCCTTTAAATCTTCTAATGTGAGATTGGAAAAGGTGTTTTTTCCTTTTTCTACATCTGCTTCTGTTGGTTCTGCTAATTTTAGCGTAGTACAAGAAAGAGCGAAAACAATAATTGAAAGTGTTATAATTGGTTTATTCATAAAATTTAATTTTTAAAGTTGTTGAGGTAATTTAATATCAACCAACTCATGGTAGAAGTGCCGTAGAATAAGGCATTTTCATCTATATCAAAATAAGGCGTGTGTACATTGTGTACAATTCCTTTTTTCTTATTTCCTGTTCCTAAACGATAGTATGTGCCGGGTATTTTTTGCAAATAATACGCAAAGTCATCAGCGGTCATTCTTATTGGAAGATCTATCACATTGTTTTGTCCTAATAATTCTATAGTTTTTTCTTTAAAGAATTGTGTCAGAGCAGGATGATTGATGAGCGGCGGATAACCTTTGATGATGTTAAGTTCAATTTTAATTTTATGTTTTTTAGAAAAGTTTGAAGTGGTTTCTTTTAGATACTTATAAAGTTGTTCTCTCTTTTTTTGATTTAATGTACGCATCGTGCCGGCTATTTCAACTTTTTCGGGAATGACATTCGTGGCACCATTGGCAATAAATTTACCAAAAGTAAGAATGGTGTGTTCTTCTAACATTCGTTCTAATGGATATTCACTTGAAATTTTGGTAATGAGTTGAGAAGCAATGGGAATGGGATTGTGGGCTCTTTCGGGCATAGCGCCGTGTCCGCCTTTGCCAATGAGGGTGATGTAAATTTCATCGGTGCTGGCCATGTAAGGGCCTGAACGAAAACCTATTTTTCCGGCTTCTAAGTCCGGAAAAACGTGTTGTGCAATGATGCTATTTACTTTGGGATTGGAGAGTGCTTTTTCTTTTATCAGCAGTGTAGCACCGCCGGGCAGGACTTCTTCACCGGGTTGAAAGAAAATCTTTACGCAACCATGGAGATGATTTTCCATTTGTTTTAGTACTTGAATGACGGCTAATGCACATGCTGTATGTACATCGTGGCCACAGGCATGCATGACATTGGGAACGACAGAAGCATACGAACACTTGTTTTTTTCCTGAATGGGCAAAGCATCTATATCAGCACGAAGGGCTATGCAAGGTTGGTTTTTATGTCTTGTGCCTAATGTGGCTATGAAGCCCGTGTTAGCTATTTTTTGATAAGGAATTTTCCATTTTTTTAGCAGTGTTTCGATGTATTGCGAGGTTTTGTATTCTTGAAAAGAGAGTTCGGGATTTTGATGAAGATGCCTGCGATGTTTGACAATTTCTGGAAAAACTTTTTCAGAAAGTTGAAGGATTTTTTTCTTCAGCATACAAGGTTATTCATTAAAGATTTCACTCAACTTTTTTTCTAAGGCCTCGCCACGAAGATTTTTAGCAATAATAATACCATTTTTGTCAATTAAAATGTTTTGTGGAATAGAGGAAATACCAAAGCCCTGTGCCACTTCGTTACTCCATCCTTTCAGGTCGCTGACGTGTGTCCATGTTAGTCCATCTTTTTCAATGGCTTTAAGCCAGGCATTTTTGTTTTGGTCTAAAGATACACCTAAGACGGTAAACCCTTTTTCTTTGTATTTGTTGTATGCGGCTACTACATAAGGATTTTCCATTCTGCAGGGTCCGCACCAACTGGCCCAGAAATCAATCAACACATATTTACCTTCAAAATCCCGGATGTTGACGGGTTTGCCATTAGGATCATTTTGAGTGAATTCCATAATTTTTTTGCCGATGGCAGTGCCATTGATTTGTATTAGTTTTTGTTGTGCTAATTTTCCAAACTTGGTATTGAGAAAATTTTTATCAAGGTACGAAACCACTTCTTCCAGTTCTGGCACTGAAATGTTGGGGTTATTATTAAATTCCTGATAAATGATGTAGCCGCTCACAGGAGAAGAAGGATGAGATTTAATCATTTCTTTTAAAGTGTTCTTGACTTTTTCATTGAGTTGTGTAAAGTCCATTTGTACTTGTTGTACTGTAGCGCCGTCGTTTTTTTGTAATGCTTCGTTGTATTTTTGATACAGTGTTTGCTGTTGCGTTCCAAAATTTTTCATGAGTGTTCTGTATTCAACAAAATAATTTTGTTCTTTGCCGCCTTTTATTTTGGCGTTGTACAGTGAATCCTGATGTAAATCAATAGTGATGTTGGATTGATCTATGAAAAATGGTGCATTTGGCATAGCCATCGGATTGCGTTCAAATGTGAGCCAATACATATTTATTTCAGGTGTATTTCCCTTGAAAATAAAGGCATTGTTCCGAATAATAGCAGAATCTGTTTTGAACTCATTATTCCACTTGTGATGCAAATATATTTTAGTGTATTTGTTGCCTTTTACTACACCCTTAATGGTGAATTGGATAGGTGCCTGTGCCAGTATTGCTGTTGTTATTAAAATAGTTTTCAGAATAATAAAGGATAGAATTTTCATTTTTATTTTTGGGGTAAAAATACAGCAAATAAACCGAATGCAGAATTTTTTAAGATATTTTTAATAGTATTAGCGGCAAAAAATTTTATGACTGTGGACTTTTCTACTGTGAGAATTTTGAAGTTTGGAGGGACAAGTGTCGGGACGGCAGAAAGAATGAAGAATCTTGTAAAATTAATTTCAGATGAGCAGCCCAAAATTGTTGTGCTGTCTGCAATGAGCGGTACGACTAATGCACTTGTTGAAATTTCTGATTGTTTGTATCGGGAGCAGTATAAGGAAGCAAAAGAACAGATCAACAGATTACAGAAAAAATATATTCAGGTATGTGATGAATTGTTTGAAAACGAGTATAAAAATACAGCCATTTCTTTTGTAAATTCGGTATTTGACACGATTAATTATTTTCATAATGAAGCGAATGTTTTTACAAAACTGGAGGAAAAGATTATTTTAGCACAAGGTGAAATTTTAAGTACGAATTTGTTTTATTTTTATTTACAGCAAATAGGAGTAAAGAGTGTTTTATTAAACGCACTGGATTTTATTCGTGTAGATGAAAACCACGAGCCGGATATAGATTTTACCAGAAAAGTTTTAAGTGGTATTTTATCAAAGTATAAAGACAATCATTTATTTATCACACAGGGGTATATCTGCAGAAATGCTTTTGGTGAAATTGATAATTTAAAGAGAGGAGGGAGTGATTATACGGCGTCCATAATAGGTGCCGCTATTCGGGCAAGAGAAATACAAATATGGACAGATATTGATGGTGTGCATAATAATGATCCCAGAGTTGTATCACGGACGTATCCTGTGAATTATTTGAGTTTTGATGAGGCCGCCGAGTTGGCTTATTTTGGTGCAAAGATTTTGCATCCTGCCTGTATATTACCTGCACAAAAGGAACAGATTCCGGTCATTCTGAAGAATACGCTTCAACCACAGGCATTTGGGACTATCATTACCAATACTTTTCCTAATGAGGGATTTAAGGCGGTAGCGGCAAAAGATAATATCACGGCTTTACAAATAAAAAGTTATCGCATGCTTCTGGCGTATGGTTTTTTGAGGTCTATTTTTGAAATTTTTGAGCGGTATAAAACACCCATTGATATGATTACTACTTCTGAGGTGGCTGTGAGCGTTACAATTGATGATACTACTCATTTAAAGAGTATCCTGGATGAATTGAAACAAATAGCCAGTGTGGAGGTAATTCCGGATCAAACTATTATTTGCATTGCGGGTTATTTACCAAAAGGGAAAGCGGGTTATTTATATAAAGTATCAGAAGCATTGAAAGAGATACCGGTAAGTATGATTTCTTATGGTGGCAGCGACTATAATATATCGGTGTTGATACATCAGAAACATAAAAAGCAAGCTATGGAGCAGTTGAATAAAGTGCTGTTTAATTTATAAATATAAGTTATGTATTTTAATGATGGTGTAATTAAAAAGTTAATAGGTTTGCCTACTCCTTTTTATTATTATGATGTGGACATATTTGAAATGACTGTAAAAAAGGCATTAGAAGCCAGTAAAAAAGTAGAGGGACATATACACTATGCGTTAAAAGCCAATCATCAGAAGAAATTGTTACAGATATTGGCAAAGTATAAGATAGGTGCGGATTGTGTGAGTATGGGAGAGATTCAAAAAGCACTTCAATGTGGTATAAAAGCGTCTTCTATAGTATTGGCAGGTGTGGGTAAAACAGATGAAGAAATTCGTTATGCGTTAGTAAATAATATATTTTGTTTGAATGCAGAGAGTATTCAGGAGTTAGAGGTTATTCAGCAAATATCGACATCTTTGAATAAAAAAGCATCTGTTGCGCTGCGTATTAATCCGAATGTGGATGCGTATACACATAAGTTTATTACAACTGGTTTGGAAGAAAATAAATTTGGTATCAATGCATCGGACTTGCATAGTGCGTTAGAATATCTGAACCAGTTGGATAATGTAAAGTTAATAGGTTTACATTTTCATATAGGATCGCAGATTACGGATTTTTCAGGATTTAAAAATCTGTGTTTGAAAGTAAATGAATTACAGCGATTTTTGGAAGAACGAAAAATAGAAATTCAACATATTAATTTAGGCGGTGGACTTGGGATTAATTATACACATCCGGATGAGAATTTGTTTCCGGACTTTAATGGCTATTTTGAGGTGTTTGCAAATTTCCTTGAACGGCGAAAGCATCAACAGTTGCATTTTGAATTGGGTCGTTCTATTGTGGGACAATGTGGCACTTTGATAAGTAAAGTACTTTATCATAAAATGTCCGGGAAGAAAAATTTTTTAATTTTAGACAGCGGAATGAATCATTTAATACGACCGGCTTTATACGAGGCCTATCATAAGATAGAAAACATCAGCAAGTATAAACACGTTTGTGATGCCTTATACGATGTGTGTGGTCCGATATGTGAAACGACGGATTATTTTGGGAAAAATGTGTTATTGCCAAAGTCCGGTCGTGGTGATTATTTGGCCATTCGTTCGGCGGGTGCTTATGGCGAGGTGATGGCTTCGGATTATAATTTAAGAGCTTATCCATCTGTTTATTTTTCCGATGAGATATAATTTTGACCTTTGGACAAAAAAAGATGGTAGGGTTTGAATTAGAATGTGTAATTTTTCGCAATTAAAAAATAAATGTTATGAAAGTGGTAATAGTAGATGATGAAAGGTTATCCAGAGAAGAATTAAAAAAAATGTTAAAACAATATCCGGATATTGAAATACTTGCTGAATGTGTCAATGCGGAAGAGGGCAAGAAAAAAATTGAAGAGTTAAAGCCGGATCTGGTATTTTTGGATATTGAAATGCCTGATAAAACAGGATTTGAGATGTTGAATGAAATTAGTGCTATTCCGGATGTGGTGTTTATCTCTGCTTATGATGAGTATGCTATCAAGGCGTTTGAATTTCAGGCGCTGGATTATTTATTAAAACCGTTGGATCCACAGCGGCTGGCAGAGTGTATAAAAAAGTATCAGATTAAAGAAGAAAAAGAGAATGTCCCTGTTGTAAATACAACACAATTAAATGTTGATGCTCGTGTGTTTTTGAAAGATGGAAATAATTGTTGGTTTGTGGCATTAAAAGATATTATACTGTTTGAATCGCTTGGCAATTATGTCAAAGTACATTTAGCGAATTCACATCCGGTTATATTCAATAGTTTAAATGCATTAGAAGAAAGATTACCGACAGAAATGTTTTTTCGTGCCAATAGAAAATTTATTATTAATCTTCATCACGTTACTACTATTTCTACCTGGGTCAATAATGGTTATATGGTAAAACTTTCTAATGGAATGGAAGTGGATTTGAGTCGTAGGCAATCTGTGAAGTTCAGGGATATTTATGGTTTGTAGTGGTGTAATAATGTCAGATTTTATTCAAGAGTTCGATATAAGTATTCTGTTATTTTTTCAATCTCAACATACGGAGGCATTTGATATTTTTTTCTGGTATGTGTCAGAGGCGTGGGTTTTTATACCAATGTGGTTATGGGCATTGATACAAATAATTAAACAATATACCTATTCTCAATTGTGGAAAATTCTGTTAGTTGTTGGGATTACAATAGTTATAAGCGATCAAACATGTAATTTTTTTAAGGGTCATTTTAAACGTTTAAGGCCTACGCATAATGTGTATTATCAGGACAAAATACATCTTGTAAATCATTATAGAGGCGGTCAGTATGGGTTTTATTCGGCGCATGCTTCGAATAGTGCGGCTATTGCGGTTCTTGTAATTCTTTTTGTAAGAAAACATTCCTTAAAATATTGGATTCTGTTATATCCATTATTATCTGGTATTAGCAGAATGTATTTGGGAGTTCATTATTTTTCAGATGTTTTGTTTGGATGGTTAATGGGAAGCATAATTGCTTATTTTGTATTTTTGTTGATTAAATCTAAATTGGTTCTTAAAGAAGAGTAGATGTGGTTATTTTTTCTTTATGTTGTACTTTTAGGGTGGGTGCTCTGGAAGTATTTAAATGTTGTGATTAATGCAAGAATAGTGTTGTTTGTTTGGTTTGTAAAATCTTTTTTTATTTTTTTAATCTCCTATTCATCTTTTCAGAACTACTCGTTTTTAAATGTTCCGGATGAAGATAATTACTTTCATGATGCTCTCTTATTTAATGATTTAGCAAAAGAAAAACCTTTGTTTTATCTTAAATTTTTATTAGATAAAGAACCTGCTGATGAAGACATTTTTAATCGTTATTATACTCAGACGCAAGCATGGTATAAAGCACCAGAATTTTTTTATAATGATAACCGATGGGTTGTGAAAATATACAGTATCCTTGTTTTTTTTAGTGAAAAAAATTTATCTGTTCTTCGGCTTTTTTCGGCTTTTTTTGCACTAATAGGATTTTTTTTAATATGGCTTTTTTTCAAGTATTTATGGGGAAAAATAGATGCTTCGGTTGTCCTTAAAAAAAGTAATGAATCATTGGTTTTTCTGATTTCACAATGTTTCCCTTTTTATTTTTTTTATACAAGTTTTGTTTTAAAAGAAAGTTTATTGATTTTAATATTAGGGGTAGCATTAGTGCTTTTGTACCAAATGTTTTTTTATGAGAGGAAAAGAGGAAAATATATTCTCATGCTTGTTTTGTTATTGCCTGTATTAATGACATTCAGACCTCTCTTTACTTTGTCGGCTCTTTTTTTCAGCACTATTTTTATGATGGTGATAAAGTATGTGAAAAGCTATAAAACGCCTGTTTTTATTGGCTGTTCTGTGATTTGCATATTATTAATAATAGGGATATTCAAGAAGGTATTGTCTGTTAGGGTATTCAACATTATACAATATCGGCAGGAACGATTTTTGGACGCGTCAAAAGGTGGGATATTTTTGCTTAATTCTAAGAAATTTGTACGGGTGCCTTATGATTGGAAGGGACTGAAAATAGATTCTTCTCAATCTATACCATCTGTTTGTATTAGAAAAAGCATTCCTATAATGTATTGGGAACTCACGCATTTGAATGATACGATTTTTGTAGAAAATAAAGATACAACTGAAGAATATAAGGTGCTCTACTTCATCGAAAAAGCCCATCGCACGGTGTATATTCAGCCATTGAATAGTCGTCAATCTATTCCATACAATTTCATTTCTATTTTACAGGCACTAAACGTATTTTTCTTTTATCCTCAATGTATTGAAAGTATAATGGACTTGGTTGTGTGGTTTGAAAGTTTGGGAATTTTGTTAGGTATAGTAATGTTGTTATTTTGGGGACGATATAAGTATAATTATTTTTCAACGTATCTTTTATTCTGGATGCTACTGCTCATAGTAATAATAGCGTTGACATCACCTAATACCGGTGCTATTGTTCGTTACCGATATTTTATATTGCCAGTTTTATTTATTAACTTTGCTTATTGGTATCTATCCAAACAACGCATTTATAGTAAATGAAACCTATATGGTGATTTCTTATTCTTTTCAAAAGGATCCTTTTCCGACAAAGTTTAGTTATTATTTTATCAACCGGTTTCAGGAACATTATGAAGTATCTTTTTCACGGGATGAAAAGGATTATTTAAAGGTTACCGTATCTTTTTGCGTAACAAACGATGAGTATGAAAATGATCAATATGCTGTTACCAATAAAGGAGATGTTTACAGAGTGTTAAATACAGTTTGTTTAATCATTTTAAGTTTTTCAGAAGCACATCCGAATGTTCATCATTATGTGTTTTCAGGTGAAAGAAGGGCGTTTGAGATTGAAAATAAAATTGAAATAACGGGACGAACGAGAGTATTTTTAAGATTTGTGAGAAAGTTTTTTAATCCACCTGTGTGGGAAATTAAGCAAGAGGGAAATTTTGTACACTTATTGAAAAAGCAATAAAAAGAACTAATGTATTTTTTCTCCTTTCATCACTTTTTTAATGTTGTCAAATAAAATGTCTTCATCGCCTTCAACATAAGAATTGTGAGACCAGACAATGTTTCCATTTCCATCTAATAAAAATGTATGCGGAACATTGATAATGTTCAGTGCTCTTTTCAAATCCTGATTTTCATCCAGATATACTTCAAATGGCCAGTTTTTGGATTTGACATCGGTTACAACCTTTGCAGAACTGCGGGAATCATCAATAGAAATAGCAATGATTTTTACCCCTGTTTCCTTTTTCCAATCTTCGTAATTTTCTGCTATAGCATCCAGTTCTTTTTTACACGGCTTACACCAGGTAGCCCAAAAGCTAATAACAACGGGCTTCCCGTCATTCTTTATAATCTCATTGGTTGAAATTTTAGAGCCGTCTAATTTTTTGATGAGCACATTGGGCATTTTGTTATTATCCATGGCTAAGTACATTACACTTAATAAAGAAACCAGTAAGTATTTCATACTATTGAATTTTTAAGAGTTTTGATAGATAGAATTTTTGTAATTTTTTTACTTTAAAATCTTTCACAAAAATACATATAAAAATACTCTGTATTGCAAAATCTTTATGAATTATTTCTGTACTTTTGCATCGCTTAACAAAAAATATGAAGTTTAAAAGAACATTGGTAACAGCGGCGTTGCCTTATGCCAACGGACCTTTACATATTGGACACATTGCCGGCTGTTATTTACCTGCTGATATTTATGTACGTTATTTGAGAAGCAAAGGGGAAGAGGTGATTTTCGTTTGTGGAAGCGATGAACACGGCGTGCCTATTACTATTCGTGCCCAAAAAGAAAATACTACACCGCAGGCGATTGTTGACAAATACCATCATATTCTCAAAGAATCTTTCGAAGGACTCAATATCTCTTTTGATATTTATTCTCGCACTACTCATAAAATACATTATCAAACCGCACAAGAGTTTTTCAAAACTCTTTACAAAAAAGCTGTGTTTATTGAAAAAGAAACAGAACAATTTTTTGATCCGGAAGCCAATCAGTTTTTAGCCGATAGATACATTATCGGCACTTGTCCAAAATGCGGGAATGACAAAGCGTATGGTGATCAATGTGAAAAATGCGGCACTACATTAAGTCCGGAAGAATTAATAAATCCAAGATCGGCTTTAACCAATGCCGCACCTGTAAAAAAAATTACAAAGAACTGGTATTTACCATTGGATAAATTACAACCGAAAATTGCAGCGTACATTGAACAACACAAGCACTGGAAACCCAATGTATACGGGCAATGCAAAAGTTGGCTTGAAAGCAGTGGCGGCTTGCAGCCCAGAGCAATGACCCGTGATTTAAGTTGGGGAGTGCCCGTGCCACCGGAAATTCCTGACTCGCAGGGTAAAGTGCTCTACGTTTGGTTTGATGCCCCCATCGGATATATTTCGGCTACAAAAGAATTATTGCCTGATAAATGGGAACTCTATTGGAAAAGCCCGGATACTAAATTAGTACATTTTATAGGGAAAGATAATATCGTGTTTCATTGCATTATTTTTCCGGCGATGTTGATGGAGCATGGCGAGTACGTTTTACCGTACGATGTACCTGCTAATGAATTTTTGAACTTAGAAGGAGAAAAAATTTCAACATCAAGAAATTGGGCTGTGTGGGTGGATGAATATCTGAAAGAGTTTCCGGGCAAAGCAGATGTATTAAGATATGTACTATGCGCCACAGCACCTGAAACAAAAGATAATGATTTTACATGGAAAGAATTTCAAACCAGAAACAACAGCGAATTGGCGGATATTCTGGGCAATTTCATAAACAGGGTAGTGGTGCTGATGAATAAGTTTTATGATGGAAAAATTCCGAATGCGGGCATATTTTCTAAACAGGATATGTTGTTGATAAATACTATTTCTGAAGCACCGCAAAAAATTGGTCAAAAAATAGAACAATATAAATTTAGGGAAGCATTATTTGAATTAATGCAATTAGCACGGGCAGGAAACAAATATCTTGCAGATAATGAGCCATGGAAACAAATTAAAACTAATCCGGATTTAGTAAATACAGTAATGAATTTATCGGCTCAAATTGCAGTAAACATAGGGCTATTATCTGAACCTTTTATGCCCGACACTTCAAAAAAGATATTACAAGCATTTAACTTACCATTATTAAGATGGGCTAATGCCGGAAATATTAATTTACTCCATGCTGGCCATTGCATACGAAAAGAACCTTTGATACTATTTGAAAAAATTGACGACGTGTCAATTGAAAACCAGCTAAAAAAATTACACAACAAAAAAAATATATCTGCTTCCCCCAATATACCGCCCATAAAACCAGAGATAAATTTTGAGGATTTTGAAAAATGCGATATTCGTATCGGACAGGTGGTGAAAGCCGAAAAAGTGCCTAACACAGACAAATTGCTTAAGTTGGAAGTAGACATTGGACTTGAAATAAGAACAATTGTAAGTGGGGTGGCACATTGCATTGCCCCGGAAGAAATACTTCATAAACAAGTTATTGTTTTAGCCAACTTAAAGCCGAGAAAAATCAGAGGTATTGAGAGTAAAGGAATGATTTTATATGCAGAAGATGAACAGGGAAAATTAGTACCGGTTTCACCTGTGATAACGATGCCTAATGGAGGGATGGTAAAATAATTCCATATCATGTTTCTGCTAAATTCAAAACATTAACACGCATCGTTAAAAATTAAAAAAAAAGAAAAAAACTTACAGAATTACAATTTCAATTCTTTTCTTTGCACAAAAAAATTATGAAAAAGTTGCTTTTTATAGCAGGTGTAATTTCCACATCTTTGATAGCCGTATCACAACAAAAACCCGACAAAGATTGGTTCTTAAAAGATCCGGAGTTGGATAAAATAAATGGCATTAGTGTGGAACGAACCTACAATGAGTTACTTAAAAACAAAAAATCAACACCCGTTATTGTAGGCGTACTGGATAGCGGAGTAGATTACTTTCATGAAGACCTAAAAGATGTTATGTGGGTAAATGAAAAAGAAATACCTAATAATGGAATAGACGATGATAAAAATGGATATATTGATGATATTCATGGATGGAATTTTATTGGCGGAAAAGATGGTAGGAACATTGATAAAGATAATCTGGAACTGACTCGTTTATACAGAAAATACAAAACACTATATGAGGGTAAAAAAGAAGAAGAACTAAAAAGTAAAAAAGAAAAAGAGGAATTTAAATTCTATGAAAAACTAAAAGCCGATTATGAAAGTGAATTAAAAGAAGCTGAAATGGGTTATAATCAAATGCTTTATATGAAAGAAGGCATTGATTCCGTGGTTTCCCAAATTGGAGGAGTGGAACATTTTTCTCTTGAAAGATTAAAACAATATGAACCTAAAACTCCAAAGACCAAACAAGGTAAATTTATATTACTTTCTATACTTTCAAAAGTGAATGACCCTGAAAAACTAGAAAAAAACAAGGAAGAAGTTTTTAATCAGATTACTTCACAAATTAACAGAGGGTATCAACATTATGAAACAATGCTGAAATACCATTTGAACCTGGACTTTGACCCAAGACAAGAAATTGTGGGTGATAATTACGATGATGTTAATGAAAAATATTACGGAAATAAGGACTGTAAAGGACCAGATAGTTATCATGGAACTCACGTAGCGGGAATAATTGGTGCCAACCGAAACAATAATATAGGTATAAAGGGTATTGCTGATAATGTCAGAATAATGAGTGTTCGCTGTGTGCCAGATGGCGATGAGAGAGATAAAGATGTGGCTAATGCTATTATTTATGCCGTTGATAACGGGGCTAAAATTATCAACATGAGTTTCGGCAAAAAATATTCCTGGAATAAAAAAGCAGTAGATGCTGCTGTGAAATATGCTGAGAAAAAAGGTGTATTACTCATCCATGCGGCAGGCAACGAAAGTTTGAATATTGATTTGATTACACATTATCCTTCAAAGAAATTTGAAATGAGTAATAAAGAAGCCAGTAATTTTATTGATGTAGGAGCACTCAGTTGGCAGGATTCACTTTACATTGTAGCTGGATTTAGTAATTATGGCAAAAAAACAGTAGATTTCTTTTCACCGGGTAAAGATATTTATTCTACCATTCCGGAAGGAAAATACGAATTTGCCAGTGGCACTTCTATGGCAGCGCCTACAGTGGCCGGTGTTGCCGCTGTATTAAAATCTTATTTCCCTGATCTTACACCTCAACAAATCAAAAAAATTCTCACTAAAACTGTTCGCACAAAATACAAAAATAAAAAAGTCATTAAACCCGGTACCAATGATAATTTAATTGAATTTTCAGAATTAAGTAAAACAGGTGGCATCGTAAATATGTATGATGCTGTAAAAATGGCAATGAAAATTAGCAAAACTAAATAATGGAATGCTCCATTATACGAATGCTCATATCAGATAAACATTTTAAGAAAATAAATACCTACTTTTTTCAGATAGTTATTTGTATCATCTTTTTATCTTGTGAGAATCAAAAAAGTAAAATAAATAAACTTAGCCCGCCTAACGAAAGACCTACCCAAAAATCTTTAATGGTAACATTGCTCTATAGTGATTCCTCTCATCTCAAAGCATTACTCAAAGCCGATGAAATGATTGCGTACGAGAAGAATCAAAATGAACCATTTGTTTATTTTCCCCGTTCCATAAAAATTATATTTTTTAATCCTCAACAAGTGCCCACCTCCACACTTACAGCACAGCAAGCCGTTTATTATACCAAATCTCAAAAGGCGTACTTAAAGTATAATGTTAACTTTATCAACGATAAAAAAGAACATTTAATAACGGAATCCATTATCTGGAACCGATCCACCGGGAAAATAACTACCGATAAACCAGTAAAAATTATTACGCCCCATCAGATTATTAATGGCACAGGCATAGAATGCGAAGAAGATTTTTCGGCCTATACGATTAAAAACATCTCTGGTAGCATACAAATTAAAGATTCTACAAATACTGCTCAATGAATCCTATAAAATTTTTACAAATATCAAAAATGATGTGGCTGATAGCAGCTATATTTAGTATTGTATGTGTATTTTGGATACAATTTAAAACCCCCGGCAACACCGCATGGTTTTTTGTAATCAGTTTTATTGTTTCTGCATTTATGTATTTCTGGCGATCTTATCAAATCAAAAAGTTGAAATCTAAAAATGGAAAATAATTCAACAATCATACAACTGGAACATCTATATAAAAGTTATTATTTAGCTAAAGAAGAAATTCCCGTTTTAAAAGATATTAATCTAAAGGTATTTAAAAATGAATACCTTGCTTTAATGGGGCCCTCTGGCAGCGGAAAATCTACCTTAATGAATATTCTGGGTTGTCTGGACAAACCTACTTATGGAAAATATCTTTTGAATAACATTGATGTATCCACAATGAATGATAATGAACTGGCGCACATCCGAAATAAATTTATTGGTTTTGTTTTTCAGACCTTTCATCTCTTACCCAGAAACACTGCTTTAGAAAATGTTGAAATGCCACTCATATACGCCGGTGTACCCAAAAAAGAAAGAGTTGAAAAAGCCCAAATAGCATTGGAAAAAGTCGGCTTAAAAGATAGAATGCTGCATAAACCCAATGAACTTTCGGGTGGCCAAAGGCAAAGAGTAGCCATAGCACGTGCCTTGGTAAACAATCCGTCCCTTATTTTAGCCGATGAACCAACAGGCAATCTGGACAGTAAAACCTCTATAGAAATTATGAAACTGCTTGAAACGATTCATCAGCAAGGTAATACTATTGTTTTAGTAACACACGAAGAAGATATTTCAAAATATGCTAAACGCATTGTCCGCCTTAAAGATGGTCAGATTTTCTCTGATGAAAAAAATACAGAAATCTTTAATTACCATTAGTTTTTGTTGAACGTTTGATTTGTAAAATTTAGAAGAAAATTAAAGAGGTAGGGTAAGAGTAAGAATTAAAAAAACATTTGCATAATTTGTAAATTATTGTGTATATTCGCCCCCGAAATTATTGGTCCGGTAGTTCAGCTGGTTAGAATACATGCCTGTCACGCATGGGGTCGCGGGTTCGAGTCCCGTCCGGACCGCTGGATGGTGTAAGATTAATCCCTTTATTTTATTGTTTCAAATTTTCTCACAAAAATTATTAGCGGGTTAGAATATCCCGAGATGTCGGGAGGGTCGCGGGTTCGAGTCCCGTCCGGACC
>CAZNVL010000029.1:0-23347 GCA_964576565.1 uncultured Flavobacteriaceae bacterium
TTAATAAAAATTTCCTGATACAAAGATAAACCATCTATGCGACAAAACTTGTCATGGTGGAAAAATTTTTTAATAAGGATGTTTTGATAAAAGGAATTTGTAAAGTTAGCAATCTATATTCAACCCCCCTTCATTGTTCAATAAACAACAGCTTGATTGTTCTTTAATTCCCTTAAAAGAACGCCAATAGGCGGGATAAAAAGTTCTCAAAAAAACATTTTATTTTTAATAATTTAGCACCAAAAAATGTCTACAGCAGAGCGAGTAAATCATAAAGAATTGTCGGACAACTATGTGTTGCAACGAAGCATCAGTGCGTATATCCACGCGGCGCAATACATCCGTGGGAAAGCGTTAGAAATAGGCACCGGAAGCGGATATGGCATCGATTACCTTGCACCAAAAGCAGAAGAGTTTGTTACAATAGATAAATTTAAATCCGATATTGATTTTTCAAAATATAAAAACATTCGGTTTGTTCAATGCACCGTGCCGCCATTGCCGTTTGAAGACCAGATTTTTGATTTTGTAGTGAGTTTTCAGGTGATTGAGCACATTGAAAAAGACGATTTTTTTGTAAAAGAAATTCAACGAGTACTAAAGCCCAATGGAAAATTTATCGTTACAACGCCTAACATTCTCACAACACTGACCAGAAACCCTTGGCATGTGCGTGAATACACCAAAGAGCAATTGTATCAACTCTTAAACCCCTATTTTTCTAAAATAGAAACATTTGGAATTTTTGGAAATGAAAAAGTAATGAAGTATTACGAACACAACAAACAAGCCGTACAAAAAATAATTCGTTGGGATGTGTTGGATTTACAACACAAGTTGCCCCGATGGGCTTTGCAAATTCCTTATGATCTTCTGAATCGCTGGAATAGACGCAAACTACTAAAAGACAATCCACTCACAAAAGATATTACAGCAGAAGATTTTTCATTATTACCTGTAAATGATTCTGCTTTAGATTTATTTTACATCGCAACGAAATAACTCATGTTTTTCCTTCAAACCCCTGTTTTACTTTATCAAAAACTTTTTCCTGAAGCAACATTCCAACTTAACAATTCTAACGAAATCGCTCTGACTTTTGATGACGGACCTATTCCAGAAGTAACAGAATTTGTTTTAGATGTTCTAAAGAGTTATCAAATTCCTGCTACATTTTTTTGTGTGGGCAATAACATTGTCAAACATAAAAAAATTTTTGAAAGAATAATAAAGGAGGGGCACAGCATTGGCAATCACACCTTTTCACATCTGAATGGATGGAAGTATTCCAACCAGGCATATTTTCAGGATATAGAAAAATTTGAAGCCATATATTCCACGCCTTTGTTTCGCCCGCCTTATGGAAAGATAAAAAAAAGTCAATACAAAGAATTATTGAAAAGAAACTATAAAATTGTTTTCTGGAGCATTATCAGTTATGATTATCATTCGTCTATGCCGCCGCAGAAATGTTGGAAATTGCTTGAAAATCAAACTATTGGCGGGCAGATTGTTTTGTTTCATGATAGCATTAAGTCCTTTCGTCTAATTTCAGATATTTTACCACAATACATAGAGTTTTGTCATAAATTAAATCTTAACTTTGTGCCGCTAAAAAAATCATTGTTATGAAAAAACTCTTGAGCACTTTAATTATACTCGTTTTAATTTTCTTAGTTTCGTGTAAAAATAATGAAGTAGAAACACAAGTCCACGTGTGGGGCGTATGTGATTTAGCAAAACAAAAAATTGACAGTGCAGCCAAACTACCCGGTGTTGTAAAAGCAGATTGGAACAAAGAAACACGACTTCTTACTTTAAAGTTTGATACTACCAAAACCTCTCTGGATAATATCTTAAAAAGTATAGCAATGGCCGGCTTTGACAACGAACGTTATTTTGCAGATGATTATGCTTATGAAAAACTCCCGGATAATTGTAAATACGAAAGAAGAGAAGAGTAAAAATTAGTACAGCCCTCCATACACAGATGAACCATACAAAAAATCTCCCTAAAACATTGCTGTTAATAGTGTTTAAAATCAATCGTTACTTTTTCAATAACTCCGGCCTTCTTTTTTGCGTGCGTAAAACCGCTTGTTCATAACGCCACTTTTCAATCTCCGGCGCATTACCACTTCTTAAAATAGCCGGCACTTCCCATCCATTAAACACAGCAGGCCTTGTATATACCGGTGGCGCTAACAAATCATCCTGAAAAGAATCCGATAGTGCCGAGGTCTCATCTCCTAAAACACCCGGAATCAGCCGGACAACCGCATCCGTTACCACCATAGCCGCCACTTCTCCGCCGCTTAACACATAATTGCCAATAGATATTTCTTTTGTTATCAAATGCTCCCGTACTCTTTCATCAATACCTTTGTAATGACCACACAACAAAATAATATTATTCAGCGTAGATAAATAATTAGCCATAGTTTGTTCCAATAATGCACCATCCGGCGTCAGGTAGATAATCTCATCATAAATAATTTGGGACTTAAGATGCTGAATGCAATTGTAAATGGGCTCTATCATCAGCACCATGCCAGCACCACCCCCAAAAGGATAATCGTCCACCTTCTTATGTTTGTCCGTAGAATACTCTCTGAGATTGTGCAAAACAAGTTGTACCTTCTCTTTTTCTTGCGCCCGTTTAATAATAGAGCAATTAAACACACTTTCAAACTGTTCCGGAAATATCGTAATAATGTCTATTCTCATAACTGATAAAAATCAATAATAACAGATTCTTTATTTTTCTCAATTTTGCCACAAAATTATGCATTTATGGAAGAACTAAAAAAACTGATACAAACTATTCGTAAAGATTTTGAAAACGAAGAATTAAATGAACTGCATTTACCAGAACAACCCTTTGAAGCATTTACGCTGTGGATGAAAGAAGCCATTGAAAAACAAGTGCCGGAATACAATGCTATGATAGTATCGACGGTTGGAAAAAACCTGCAACCCTCTTCCAGAATAGTGTATTTGAGAGATTATGAAAAAGACGTATTCACCTTTTATTGCAATTACCACTCCAGAAAATCTCAGGAAATCACAGAATCGAACAAGGTATCTTTGTTGTTTTATTGGATACCGCTTCAGCGACAAATTCGCATTGAAGGGATAGCCCAAAAATCACCGCTTGAAAAAAGTAAAAAGTATTTTCTTTCACGACCCTATGAAAACCAACTGTCTGCTTACGCTTCCCATCAAAGTCAAAAAATACATTCCAGAGCAGAACTGATGAAAAAATTTGAAGAGTATTCTCAAAAATTTCCAACATATCCCGTTCCATATCCCGATTTTTGGGGCGGATGGGATGTAAAAGCACATTACTATGAATTCTGGCAAGGTAGAGCCAGCCGTTTACACGACAGAATTGTTTACGAAAAACAAGCAGATGGCAAGTGGATAAAAAGCCGATTGTCACCATAACACTCGTCGCATAGTAAAATATACTCCTGAATTTTAAAAGAACGTCTGCTGAATTAAAGAATGATTTACCGCATTAAAATTTGTATAATTGTCCCCATCAAACTTCTGAATGAGAATAGGTATTGACATATTAGGTGGCGATTATGCCCCTGAAAATTGCCTGAAAGGCATTGAAATGGCTCTACCACACTTGCACTATTCTACTAAACTTATTTTAATCGGAGACCAACATATTGCCAAATCCTATTTCAGGAAATCCAATTATCTTCATCATCTGGAGTTTGTACACACCAACGAAGAAATTAAAATGGGCGAACATCCTGCCAAGGCGTACCTAAAGAAACCCAATAGCAGTATTCATTTAGGATTTAAATTATTAAAAGACAAAGCACTGGATGCGTTTTTAAGCGCCGGAAACAGCGGTGCAATGCTGGCAGGAAGCATGCTTACACTTAAACCTATTCCGGGAATTATGCGACCAACCATTGGTACTATTTTACCAAAGCCAAATGGCAAATTAAATTTCTTGTTGGATGTAGGTACTAATGTAGATACTCGGCCAGATGTGTTATATCAATTTGGAATCCTTGGAAACATCTTTGCAAAAGAAATGCTTCACATAGCAAAACCGAGAGTGGCACTACTCAATATCGGTGAAGAAAGCGAAAAAGGAAATTTAGTGGTTCAAGCTACCTATAAATTGATGAAAGACAATCCGGACTTTCATTTTGTAGGCAATGTGGAAGGCCGCCACATCTTTTCAGACAAAGCCGATGTTATTGTTACAGACGGCTTTACCGGAAATGTAATGCTCAAAATGGCCGAAGCTTTTTATGGCTTATTCATAAAAAGGAAAATATCAGATGAGTACTTTAGTCAGTTTAACTACGAATTATACGGCGGAACGCCAGTATTAGGAGTCAATGGAAATGTCATCATCGGACACGGTATTTCTTCCCCACTTGCTTTTTACAATATGATTTTTCAGGCCAAAAATATGATTAAACAAAACCTGGTTGAAAAAATTAAAAAAGCATTGAATACCAATTAACTCAATCATAAAATATAGAATGTATTCTTTAAACAATCCCTAATTATGAAATATGCTTAACGCTGTCATAACCGCAGTAGCAGGATATGTTCCTGAAACCAAACTCACCAACTTTGATCTGGAAAAAATGGTGGATACGACCAATGACTGGATTCTTACCAGAACCGGGATTCAAGAGCGACGCATTGAAACCAATCCCCAAAAAGCCAATTCGGACATGGCCATTGAAGCCGTAAAACAACTCTGTGAAAAAAGAGGAATCGAACCTTCTGAAATTGATATGTTGCTTTGTGCTACTGTAACCCCTGACCACGTGTTTCCGGCAACAGCCAACATCATTGCGGCTAAAATCGGAGCAAAGAATGCCTGGGGCTACGATATAGAAGCGGCTTGCTCCGGATTTTTATTTGCACTTGGAACAGCAGCCCAATTTGTACAAACAGGAAGGTATAAAAAAGTAGTGGTAGTGGGCTCAGATATGATGAGCCGAATCATAGATTATACAGACCGTACAACCTGTATTATCTTCGGAGACGGGGCGGGCGCTGTATTAATAGAGCCAACAACAGAAGATCTTGGCATTAAAGATTTTATATTTTATTCGGATGGTAATGGCTGCAAACACTTACACATGAAAGCGGGAGGATCCGCACTGCCACCTTCCTATGATACCGTCGCACAACGGCTGCATTACGTCTATCAGGAAGGGCAGCCGGTTTTCAAACAAGCCGTTTATGGTATGGCAGAAGTTTCTGCACAACTTATGGAAAAAAATAACTTAAAACCAGAAGATATTGCCTGGCTCGTGCCGCATCAGGCCAACAAACGAATCATTGACGCCACCGCCCAAAGAATGGGCTTGTCCCCTGAAAACGTCATGATGAATATTGAACGTTACGGAAATACAACGGCCGGAACATTACCGCTTTTGCTCTGGGAATACGAGCACTTATTAAAGAAAGGCGACAATCTTGTGCTTTCTACTTTCGGAGGAGGATTTACATGGGGGGCTATGTGGCTCAAATGGGGATACGACAAAAAATAAACCAAACTAAGCAAGTCCCATAATTTGTTAAAAATGAAGAAACTATCCGACTTTTTTCATTTAAAGGCAAAAAAATTAATTTTAAATGTAACATTTTGAAAGTTCATTCGTTATATTCTGTTTGGAAACCAATAAACCATAAAATATGAGACAATTAAAAATTACCAAATCTATTACCAATCGCGAAAGCGCATCCTTAGACAAGTACTTACAAGAAATTGGAAAAGAAGAACTCATTACGGCCGAAGAAGAAGTGCAATTGGCTAAACGAATTAAAGAAGGCGATGAAGAAGCATTGGAAAAACTCACACGGGCTAATTTGCGATTTGTAGTATCTGTCGCCAAACAGTATCAAAATCAAGGATTGAGTTTGCCCGACCTTATCAATGAAGGTAATCTTGGGCTTATTAAAGCGGCTCGTCGTTTTGACGAAACCAGAGGATTTAAATTTATTTCTTACGCCGTGTGGTGGATTCGTCAATCTATTTTGCAGGCATTGGCAGAACAATCTCGTATTGTTCGCTTACCCCTCAATCAGGTGGGCTCTTTGAACAAAATCAATAAGGCCTACTCCAAACTGGAACAGGAACACGAAAGAGAACCCAGCACAGAAGAACTGGCCGAAGCCACGGATATTCCAATTGAAAAAGTAGCAGATACTTTACGCGTGAGCGGTAAGCATATTAGCATTGATGCACCCTTAATATCCGGAGAAGAAAGCACTTTAGTAGAAGTTATCCCTAACAGCGACTCTCCAAGTGCAGACGCCACCCTGATGAAAGAATCGCTTGAAAGAGAAGTGGACAGGGCATTATCTACCCTTACAGATAGAGAAAGAGATGTTATCAAATTGTTTTATGGTATTGGTGTAGCACATCCATTAACCCTCGAAGAAATTGGTGATAAATTTAATCTGACAAGAGAAAGAGTACGACAAATCAAAGAAAAAGCCATTCGGCGGTTAAGACATAGTTCCAGAAGTAAATTGCTTCTGCCCTATTTAGGAATTTAATACGAATTCATATCAGCATTAAAAAGCCCTTTCTCGGGAAAGGGCTTTTTAATTTTTAAACAATAAAAAACTCCTGAGTTATTTTATCTGCCATCAAAAATCCTTGCTGCTTATTAAGCGTAAAAAGATCCTCTTTCTTGTTGTTTTCAAAATACTTTTTTTGCGTTTCATAAATCTTTAAAAAATGCTGTTTGAATGTTTTACCAAATAATCTCTCTATTTCATTCAATGAACATCCAAAAGAAGTTCTCAGTCGCGTGAGAACATATTCGTTATATTTTTGAATAGTGCTTAATACTTCTTTTTCATAATACAGTTTTTCGCTTAAAACATTATTTGAATATACATAATTATTAGCAATATTCCATCTTCTTTCATGGCCGTTGTAAGAATGTGCAGAAGGTCCTATGCCGATATATGGTTTTTGTAACCAATACCCGGAATTATGTCTGGAAATAAAGCCGGGTTGTGCATAATTTGAAACCTCATAATGTAGATACCCGTGTTTTTGAAGGATTTCCTGAATGCCTAAAAATTCTTTAATAATTTTTTGATCACCAGAAGGGACTATTTGTTTTGTTTTTACCAAATAATTTAATTTCGTCTTTGGCTCAATAGTCAGTTGGTATACCGAAATATGTGGAGGGGCGAATAATTGAACAAAATGAAGCAAGTCCTGAATAAGCCGATGAGAAGCATAAAAAGGTATTCCAAAAATAAAATCGACTGAATAATTCTGAAAGCCCGCCTTTTGAAGAAGACGAAGCGCAGAAAAAGATTGAGCAGAAGTATGCTTCCGTCCCATCCACTTTAATACCTTGTCGTTGAAAGATTGAACACCCAAACTGATCCTATTAAATCCTAATTGTTTCAAGCCCATCAGATAATCTTCATTTAAATCTTCAGGATTACATTCAATAGTAATTTCTGTTGCTTTATCCCAAAAATAATATAAAGAAAGTTGATTAAAAATATGTTCTATATCTTTCAAATCAAGTAGAGAAGGCGTACCTCCACCCCAATAAATACTTTGTATTTTAGAAGTAGTAACCTCATTTCTTCGCTTTTTAATTTCTTCAGTAATAGCGAGTAAAACTTTTTTCAAACTTCTTTGATTCACCGAAAAATGAAAATCACAATACGTACACTTATGATGACAAAAAGGGATATGAATATAAAGGCCGGCCATAGTTTAAAATAAAAAAGCCCTTCCAAAGAAGATTCTTTGGAAGGGCTCATTTAAGCAGACGATATTTTACTTGTTATTGTGTTTATGTTCCATTAATTCTTCTTTTTTCTTTTTCCATAATTCTTGTTGAGCAGGAGTTAGAATACTGTTCACATTATTAAAAAACTCCTCATTGATTTGTTTCTTTTGGTTTTTTAGATTTTGCTTTTCAGCATCATCTTTTGTGGCTTTAATTTTTTCATTGATCGGCTGAACCTTATACAATCTGTCCATTGCGAATTTTTTAAACTTACTTTTTTGTTCATCGTTCAGTGCTAATTCGCGTGCAGCTTTAGCAGTTTGATTATCTGCTTTTGTTTCCAAATCTTTAGCGGGGGTCATCGTGTTTTTTGCCGTTGTTTGAGCCATTGTTGCAGAAGGTGTAAAAAAACAAACAACACCTGCTACGCCTAATAAAAAAGCTAATTTTTTCATAGTTTTAAGTTTTAATGGTTTTTGATTTACAATTATGGTCGCAAATTTATAGAAAAAAAAACTAAAAAAACAAAATAATTAAAATTTTTTAAAAGAGAATAAAAAAATGTACCTTTGAGCCGTCTTAAACAAACCAAAACGAGCAATTAGTTTTAAATAATAATTATGAACTTACACGAATATCAAGGAAAACAAGTTTTAAAATCTTTTGGGGTAACCGTTCAGGAAGGCATTGTGGCCGAAAACATAGAGCAAGCCATAAAAGCGTATGAAGAAATCAAAACAAAATACAACTCCCCCATTGCTGTGATTAAGGCACAAATACACGCCGGTGGAAGAGGTAAAGGTGGAGGAGTAAAAGTGGCTAAAAATGCAGAAGAATTAAAAGAAAAAGCATCGGCTATTTTAGGAATGCAACTTGTAACACCACAAACAGGTTCCAAAGGCAAAAAGGTTCATAAGATACTCATTGCACAAGACGTGTATTATCCTGGTCCTTCACCTACAAAAGAATTTTATATGAGTGTACTTCTGGATAGAGCAAAAAGCAAAAACGTCATTATGTACTCTACCGAAGGTGGCATGGAAATAGAAGAAGTGGCCGAAAAAACACCACACCTCATCTGGAAAGAGACAATAGACCCCAAAGTAGGTATTCAGCCCTTTCAGGCAAGAAAAATTGCTTTTAACTTAGGACTTTCAGGAAACGCGTTCAAAGAAATGGTTAATTTTGTATTAAAACTCTATAAAGCATACGAAACCATTGACGCCAATTTATTTGAAATCAATCCCTTACTCAAAACATCCGATGATAAAATCATTGCTGTAGACGCAAAAGTGGTATTAGATGATAATAGCTTATTTCGCCATTCAGATTTGGCTTCTATGAGAGATATTTTAGAAGAAGACCCCACAGAAGTAGAAGCAAAAGCCGCAGGATTAAACTATGTCAAATTAGACGGTAATGTAGGTTGTATGGTGAATGGCGCAGGACTAGCCATGGCCACAATGGATATTATTAAATTGTCCGGTGGTGAACCCGCTAACTTTCTGGATGTAGGAGGCACCGCCAATGCCGAAAGAGTAGAAAAAGCATTTCGCATTATACTAAAAGACCCTAATGTAAAAGCCATTCTTGTAAACATTTTCGGCGGCATCGTTCGGTGTGACAGAGTAGCACAAGGTATTGTTGACGCATACAAAAATATGAGCAACATTCCAGTGCCCATTATCGTACGGCTTCAGGGCACTAACGCCGAACAAGCAAAAAAACTCATCGATGAATCCGGATTGAAAGTGTACTCTGCTATTGAATTACAAGAAGCAGCTAATTTAGTAAAACAATTAATTAATAAATAACAAAAAAACAACTTTATGAAATTTAAAAACATTCTTTTAAATTCATCTACACTTCTTTTTACTTTACTTATCTATTCCTGCTCCGGAGACAAAACAGAAGAAGATATTGTAAACAGTAAAGATAGTTTAAACACAAACATTGAGCAAGATAATCTGTCCTCCAACTATGAAACATTAACATTTTTTCAAGTACCCTCACCCGGAGAAATGCTGTCTTTTATCAAATCTGTTGGTAAAAGAGACAAAAGTAAAATAGACATCTTAAATTCTACCGACAACCTGAATAAATATACAGACAACAAATCCAAGTCCCTTAATTTTGGCATTTATTCAACCGATCTAAGCTATTGCAGCATATTTAATATGGGCGCAGAATCTATTAAATACTTTAAAGTGGTGAAACAACTAGGCGATCAGTTGGGATTGTCGGCTACCATTAAACCAGAAATACTGGCAAGAATAGAAAAAAATATTGACAACACCGATTCTTTAAGTATAATTACAGACGACTTGTATTATTCCAGTTTTGAAACATTAGATGAAAGCAAGCAAGGGCAAACATTAGCATTGGTAGTGGCCGGCGGCTGGTTAGAAAGCATGTACATTGCCGTAAATATGGTAGACAAATTTCAGTCCAATAACCCGGTAGTTCAAAGAATAGCAGACCAAAAATACACACTTGAAAATCTTATTGAATTTTTGAAAAAACACGAAAGCAACTCAGAAGATGTAAAACAGGTAAAAGCAGATATGGAAAATCTTATGCAAAGTTTTAATCTATTAAAAGAAGAAAAAATATCCGATACCAATATCAATAACATTAATAATAAAAAAGTGATCGGTGGCGGCGTCAATTTGATAATTGATGAAAAATTATTTAATGAAATTAAAACTAAAGTATCTGCACTTCGTCAAAATTATACTCAAAACAAATAAAAAATTAATACTATGAAAAAATCCGTTTTAATATTACTAATGACTGCTTTTTCAATCTCTTTTGCACAAAAGAAAAGAGAATTAGTTTCTCAAGCATCTGTTTGTGGCCAGTTTCACAAAAAATACTGTAAATTAGAAAAAGATAAAGACGAAAAATGGGAATATAACTCTCAAAGCCGTAGCGGACTATTCACTCAGGGCATGAATTCAAAAATCCGTTGTGTCATATACAAAGGCATGGATTACAGAATGACCTTATGTGCAGAAACCGCTCTTGGAGACAAACTTAACTTTAAAATTTATGATGCAAAAACCAATGAACTTCTTTTTGACAACGCATCTGCCGAAAACACGCAGGTGTTTGAATTTCAAAGTGCCACGACGCGTCCTGTAATTATTGAGGTTTTTGTGCCAGAAGGCGCTACAGAAGGAAGTGGCAACGGTTTAAAATCAAAAGATGCTGCCTGTTTAGGCCTCCTCATTGAGCATAAAAAAACAGATATTAAAGGTTTTTCAAAGTATTAATTCCTTTAAAACAATGTTATCTTATTACAAAATCCCGTACGTTGTCAAAAAACGAACGGGATTTTTAGTTTAAACTCTCGTATGAGCGATTTAAAAGAATATAAAAAAATTACCACCCACGCTTTGTATGAAATGAAAGAAAGGGGCATTAAAATATCTATGCTCACCGCATACGACTATACAATGGCTAAAATTATTGATAAATCCGGTATTGATGTGATTCTGGTTGGTGATTCTGCCAGTAATGTGATGGCCGGCCATGAAACTACTTTGCCCATTACACTTGATCAAATGATTTACCATGCCTCATCTGTTGTAAGAGCCGTCAAAAGGGCTTTAATTGTAGTGGACTTACCATTTGGAACTTATCAGGGAAACTCCAAAGAGGCCTTAAACTCTGCCATTAGAATCATGAAAGAAAGCGGCGCACATGCTGTAAAAATGGAAGGAGGCACCACTATCAAAGAAAGTGTGGAAAGAATTCTATCGGCCGGCATACCGGTGATGGGGCATTTAGGACTCGTACCACAATCTATATATAAGTTCGGAACTTATGAAGTACGCGCCCGCGAAGAAGCAGAAGCAAAGCAATTATATGAAGATGCCTTGCTATTAGAAAAATTAGGATGTTTTGCTTTAGTTTTAGAAAAAATACCGGCAGAACTAGGAAAAAAAGTAGCATCCACCCTCAAAATTCCCGTTATTGGTATCGGTGCAGGAAAATACGTAGATGGACAGGTATTGGTTACACACGATATGTTGGGCATGACCACAGAATTCAGCCCCCGATTTTTAAGAAGATACGCCAATTTAAATGACACCATGACCAGAGCCTTTCAACAATATATTAAAGATATTAAATCCGGAGATTTTCCCAATGAAAAAGAACAGTATTAACAAATATAAACATCTGATTATCAACCAACTAAAAAACAACCTGCGCTTTTTTAGACGAATAAAAAACCTGAATTGAAACTTTAATTGGTAAATTTACCCCCGAATAAATGAACTGGTATGGAAACCAAAACATCAAAACCCGAAATTACAGAATTGTTAGGCGATAAAGCCACTTATTATCTGGAACATGTTTGTAAAGGAATACCCAAAGAACAATTGTTCTTGCCGGGTAAAAAATTTGTGGATGAGTCATTTGCATTGTCCAACAGAAACCCGCAAGTTTTAAGAAGTTTACAACAGATCTATAACAATGGTCGTCTGGCAGGAACAGGGTATATGAGCATTTTACCGGTAGATCAAGGTATAGAGCACAGTGCAGGAGCGTCTTTTGCTCCCAATCCCATGTACTTTGACCCGGAAAACATTGTAAAACTGGCTATAGAAGGGGGATGCAATGCCGTGGCTTCTACTTTTGGTGTACTGGCTTCAGTGTCCAGAAAATATGCTCATAAAATTCCTTTTATAGTAAAAATTAATCATAACGAGTTTTTAACGTATCCCAATAAATATGATCAGATATTATTTGGCACCGTAAAAGAAGCATGGAATCTTGGTGCAGTCGCTGTAGGGGCTACCATTTACTTTGGCTCACCGGAATCTTCACGTCAGATTGTTGAAATTGCAAAAGCATTTGAATACGCCCACGAATTAGGGATGGCCACCGTTTTATGGTGCTATTTAAGAAATCCCGGATTTAAAAAAGACAACATCGATTACCATACATCGGCTGACCTTACCGGGCAAGCCAATCACATCGGCGTAACCATTCAGGCGGACATTATCAAACAAAAATTACCCACCAATAATGGAGGTTATACGGCTCTTAATTTTGGTAAAACACATCCCAAAGTATATTCAGAATTAACCAGTGACCACCCAATAGATCTCTGTCGTTATCAGGTGGCTAATTGTTATATGGGAAGAATCGGTCTGATTAACAGTGGTGGTGAAAGTAAAGGTGCCACAGATTTGCAAGAAGCCGTTATCACAGCAGTCATTAACAAAAGAGCCGGAGGACAAGGACTTATTTCAGGAAGAAAGGCCTTTCAAAAACCCATGAAAGAAGGTATCCAAATACTGAATGCTATTCAAGATGTGTATTTGAATAAAAAAATCACGATTGCATAAACGAAACCGCAATGGAATTAGAAGCACAAACGCAAACCCAATCTATGAGCTGGTTTAAACGAATTAAAGAAGGTATTACCACCTCTACACGCGAAAAGAAAGAAACACCAGAAGGGCTTTGGTATAAATGTCCTTCCTGTAAAAAAATTACAACCACTCAGGATCATGCTAAAAACGCTTACGTCTGTGAAAATTGTGGCCACCACGAAAAAATAGGAAGCGAAGAATACTTCCAATTGCTTTTTGACAATGGACAATTCATTGAACTTTTTGACAATATCCTAAGCGACGATCCTCTAAAATTTGAAGACACAAAAAAATATACCGATAGATTAAAAGAAGCATACGAAAAAACTCAGCTGAAAGATGCTATTAGGGTGGCTTTTGGCAAAGTCAACGAAAACGATATTGTTATTGCTGCCATGGATTTTTCATTCATCGGAGGTTCTATGGGCTCCGTGGTAGGTGAAAAGATAGCCAGAGCCGTTGATTTTTGTATTAAAACAAAATCTCCTTTAATGATAATTTCAAAATCAGGCGGCGCAAGAATGATGGAAGCCCCCTTTTCATTAATGCAGATGGCAAAAACATCCGCTAAATTATATCAGTTAGGACAACACAAAATTCCTTATATTTCCTTGTTAACTGATCCAACTACAGGCGGCGTTACCGCCAGTTTTGCCATGTTGGGAGATTTAAATATAGCAGAACCCAATGCACTTATTGGTTTTGCCGGACCAAGAGTGGTGAAAGAAACGATTGGAAAAGATTTGCCCAAAGGATTTCAAACTTCTGAATTTGTTTTGGAACACGGTTTTTTAGACCTCATAATACCCAGAACACATTTAAAAGAAAAATTAACTCAAATCTGTACTTTTTTCAAAAATTAAACAGGGTTCTATCGGTCTATGAATAAAAAAATAGTCCTTCCAATACATTACATCTTTACCAGAAGAGAGAAAAAAGGTAATGCAAAGGTTGCGGGAAACTATTATCACACATTTACCCAAAGGATTTGCAGAAACCATCAGCTATGGAATGATTGCTTATGTAGTTCCACATTCCATTTACCCGTCAGGGTACCATTGTAACCCAAAAGAACCGCTGCCCTTTATGAGTATCGCTTCTCAAAAAAACCATATAGCAATATACCATATGGGGTTATACGCGGACAGACAATTGATGCAATGGTTTAAACAAGAATATGCAAAACTGTCAAAATCAAAGCCCGATATTGGAAAAAGTTGTAAATTGAATCTACACAGTAAATTTGAGGCGATAATTTTTTAAATGGCTAAATTGAAGAATCAAATACGAATCACGCATTATAGAAATAAATGTATTGGATGCAATGCCTGTGTAGAAGCCACTCCACAAAGGTGGCGCATGTCAAAAAAAGACGGAAAAAGTGTATTATTAGGTGCACAAGAAAAAAAAGGAATTTATTCGGTCATAGTACACATAGATGAATACGATTCTAATCTTGAAGCGGCTAAGAATTGTCCTGTAAACATCATAAAGATAGAAAAATACTAATGTGTTTTTCTTTTAATTTTGTGAACATTCGTCACAATTTCAAAATCTAATTGTTTCTTAAATAAATCGGCAGATTTTACTTTTACAAAAATTTGATCACCCAGAGCATAAATTTTTCTATAATGTTTGCCGATATATCTGAAATTGTCAGGATCATAGATGTAAAAATCATCCTGTAAATCTTTTAATCTTATCATTCCTTCGCATAAATTTTCTGTGATCTCAGCGTAAATTCCCCACTCAGTAACTCCTGTAATCACTGCCGGAAATATCTGATCAATTTTATCCATCATATATTCCACCTGCTTGTATTTAACCGATGCTCTTTCAGCATCAGTGGCCACCCTTTCACGTTCAGAAGATTGTTTACAAAAAAATTCCAACTCATCTTTATTGGAATACATCTTTTGGTTTAATTTTGCTTCCAGTAAGCGATGTACCAAGACATCCGGATATCGGCGAATAGGCGAAGTAAAATGTGTATAATACTCAAATCCTAATCCATAATGTCCGATGTTTTCAGTAGAATAAATGGCCTTTGCCATACTGCGAATGGCCAGCATTTCAATCATATTCGCTTCTTTTTTGCCTTTTACTTCTTCTAATATCTTGTTTATGGATTGTACTGTTTTTTCCGGGCTTTTAATATCCATTTTATATCCAAAGCGAGCACATATTCTTGCAAACTCTTCTAATTTTTCTTCAGAGGGGGCGTCGTGTACACGATACACAGAAGCATATTTTTTTCTCTCTTTTGCATCCACATAATCCGGCGGCTCACTTAAAAATTTTGCAACGGATTTGTTAGCCAAAAGCATAAAATCTTCAATTAATTTATGCGCATCTTTTTGCACTTTAAAGTAAACACCTGTGGGGATTCCACTTTCTTCTAAATGAAACTTTACTTCAATTTTATCAAAAATAATAGACCCGTTTCTCATTCTTTCTGCACGGTTTTTTTTTGCCAACGTGTCTAATAATAACAATTCTTCTGCATATTCTCCTTTTTTGTCTTCCAAGATCTTTTGCACTTCTTCATACGTAAATCTTCTATTGCTGTGAATAATTGTTTTCCCAAACCATTGATGATGTACCTTTGCATTATCATCCATCAAAAACACCGCACTAAAGCACAATCTATCTTCATTAGGGCGTAAAGAACAGATATTGTTACTCAATTTTTCCGGTAACATTGGTATTGTTCTATCTACCAGATAAACCGAAGTGCCTCGTAATAATGCTTCTTTATCTAATTCTGTATTAGGTTTTACATAATGAGAGACATCTGCAATATGCACACCTACTTCCCACAATCCACTATGATGTTTGCGAATAGATAAAGCATCGTCAAAATCTTTGGCATCTACTGGATCAATTGTAAATGTCAAGACATCTCTAAAATCTTTCCGTTTTCTAATTTCTACATCGGGAATTGTTTCTGGAATCGCATTGGCTTCTTCTTCCACTTCTTCCGGAAATTCGGATGGTAAGCCAAACTCAAACATAATAGCGTGTATTTCTGTTTCATGTTTGCCCGGCTTACCTAAAACTTTTACTACTTTCCCAATCGGATTTTTATCCTCATCTTTCCATTCTATGAGTTCTACTACAACCTTATCTCCATTCTTTGCACCATTAATATGTTTTTCACGAATAAAAAAATCTTTGTGCATCTTGTTAAAATCAGGCACTACAAACGCATAATCACCTATAATTTGAATATTCCCAACAAATTGAATTTTCGAACGTTTTAATACTTCTACTACTTTTCCTGTTAGTTGTTTTTTTCTTTTTTTATCTAACAATTTCACTTTCACAAAATCTCCGTGAAAGGCCTTGCCTGTATCTTCTGGATGTATATAAATATCTTCGTGTCCATCTTCTGTCAATAAATACGCATCGCCTCTGGAAGTAAATTCAATAATCCCTGTTACAAATTTATCCGGCATCTTAAACCGATATTTTCCAATTTTATACTCGGATATTAAACCTTTCTTGTAAAGATCCTCTACTATAGTTTGCATTTCATCTTTGTGAACCGGAATTTTTGAACTTAATTTTCTGGCAATTTGTTTATAGTTTAATGCATCGGGATAAGCATTTTTTAAGGTCTGTAACACCAGATTATACAAACTATCGGAATGTTTTGACATACAGAAAGAGAATTTTTGCGAATATAATTAATGTTATACTACTTTTGACACAAAATTACTTGTAATCCTACGAATCAAAAATGGTTTTTATCCCAAGAGGCAGACCTGCAAAGTAATAAGTTGTGCAGATAATTTGTATTTATTAAATTTGCTTGTGATATGTACATAAATGTTTTTACAAAAAATGCTTTTCAAGAAGCGTCTATTGAAGTAGTAAACATTCCTATTGATACCATTCAAAAACCATTATTGTATTCTATAGGTATTCACCCGTGGTACATAGATCGCGAAAATTATAATAAATCTGTTGAACTGCTCTTTATCCATACTTCTGAAAAATCTTGTCTGGCTATTGGTGAATGCGGCTTAGACAAAAGCTTTGAAAGCAATTATTCTGAACAAGAAAAAATTTTTACTCAACAAGTGAAAACCGCTCAGTTATTAAACAAGCCACTTATTTTATATTGCCATAAAGCTTGGAAAGAAATTATCTCCATACTCACGCAGCAAAAATTTAAACACTCTATTATCATCCCAGCCGCTTATTTACCAGAAAACATCAATGATTTAGAACAGATGAAAAATTTTTATATTGCTTTTGATAAATCGGTTATTTTAGGAAACGAAAAAACTTTAATGTGTCTAAAAAACATTTCTTCAAAAAGAATATTATTTTACAACAATGACGAAACAATATCCATTAAAGACATTTATAATGCCGCATCTCAAATTTTGAAAATAGATTTAAATACTTTACAACACCAAATCCTTGAAAATTTCTACACGGCCTTTATGCTTGAAAAATTACCTGTTTAGTTGTGAAAGAAGATTCTTATATACACGTTATTGCCTTTGACATACCTTCCCCCCCCGATTATGGCGGTGTTATTGATGTTTATTATAAAATTAAATACCTTCATCAAAAAGGAGTAAAAGTCATTTTGCATTGTTTTCAATATAATTCAAAAACATCTTCCGAAGAACTTGAAAAGTATTGTTTTAAAACCTATTACTATAAACGCAATATGTCTTTTACTCAACACTTGTGCTTCTTACCATATACCGTCATCTCCCGAACATCAGAACCTTTGCTAAAAAATCTTACACAGGATAATTACCCAATTTTATTTGAAACATTACATTGTGCTTTTTATATCCATCATCCAGAATTAAAGCATCGCTTCAAAATTTTAAGATTAAGCAATATTGAACACCATTATTATTACCATTTATTTTTATCAGAAAAAAACATATTAAAAAAAATCTATTTTTTAATTGAAAGCATCAAACTTTATTTTTATGAAAAAAAAGCATTCTCCAAAGCCAATGTCCTCTTACCGGTTACTCAAAATGATGCACAATACATTCATCAATACTACTCAAAAGCGAGCTCTCTTCTATTACCTTCTTTTCATCCTTTTAATGATCTCAGCATCTGGAAAGGCAAAGGCAATTATTTATTGTACCATGGTAATTTAAGCATAGCAGAAAATTATAAAGCCGCTGAATTTCTCATTGAAAACATTGCACCTGCTATCTCTTTGCCAATTTACATCGCTGGGAAGAATCCACCCGAGTTTTTGTACAAAAAATCTCAACAATATCCTCACATAAAAATCGTATCCAACCCTGATACCAATGAAATGAAACAACTCATTCAAAATGCTCACATTGTGTGGCTTTATACTCATCAAGCTACTGGTTTAAAACTAAAACTATTGTATAGCTTATTTACAGGGCGTTTCATTATTTGTAATGATAAAATGATTGCTGGCACTTCATTAAAATCTAATGCTTCCCTCTTCGTTAATAACAATCCTTCTGAAATGATAAATACCATTCAATCGCTTCAATCGCAAGAATTTGATGATTTTGCATTTGAACAAAGACAAGCACTTCTGAAAGAATTTAACAACGAAGAAAACATACTAAAACTAATCCACCTTATTGCAAACTCTTAATAAACTTCTCCATTTCTTCTTTACTGATAATTTTATAATAAGAGGGCAGTTCAAACTCTTCATCCGGTATTTGTTGTAAAGATACTTTCTGAGCCGTAAACTCCAATTCCAATCCCCATTTTCTTAATCTATATTTCATCAACATACCTTTAATTCCTTTGTAGGCACTTAAATCATAAATATTTTCTGGCTCTAATTTTTTTGTGTACAACACTTCAAAACTATCCTGAGGATTAGAAACATAGTACGCCATTAGTTTGTGGCATTGGTAGCCGGCAAGTTCGGACTTCTCATTCGTGTCCTTAAATTTTAAAGCATGTAAATTGGCTTCTTTGATAATATCTTCGTACGTTTCAATACAAGCATTTTTTATATCCATAAACTTTATCATCTCTGTCAATGTTTTTTTCTTGCCATCTAAAATAAAAATGGTCTTAAAAACCCCCATCGTGCTCATCTCCACCATATACTTATCATCTTTAAACTTCAAAATCGCCTTATCAGGCGACAAACCAGCCAAAGGGTGCGTTTTATCTACTGCTTCCACTTTATATTCTATCAGCCCCTCCGACTTCTTATTGTGAAATACAGGACTATCACAGGCAAAAAAAACAAGGCCTATGACTATACAGAAAATAAAACGAATTACTAACAATAGCGTCTTCAATCGTAAAAATTATTGATGCTTCATTTGAACCGTGGCATCTACTGTTTTACCTTCCTCCAGAGTAACAATTCCAGTTCCTACCAATGAATCACTCGTTTTTTCTGCACTTATATTAAAAATCGCTGGTAACTTAAACTTAAACGAAACAACACCATCTGAATTGGTAGTCCCTTCTGCTTTCACATCAGCCACTACCGTTCCGCCAGATGCAGTTTTTACGGGAGCATACAATTTTACCAATGCACTTCCTACTGCCGCACCTGTAGAAGCATTCACACACTTCACATTAACTGTACAAGTAGTGTTCTTCTTGCAAGATAAATACACAAAAGAACCAAGCCCTATCAAAATAACACCAAAAAAATAATTCACATTCTTCATAAGTAAATAATTTTCTACTGCAAATATAAGGAAATTTTTAATATCTATATAAAAATAAAATCACACTTTTGCAGCACTCTCTCTGTATTACCAATGAAAATCCATACGCCCATCTTAAACATTATTAATACCGCTCTTCAAAAAATAATTCACGAAAATTATTATTCTGATAAAGTTTTAGAATATTTCTTTAAAACCAACAAAAAACTCGGAAAAAGAGACAGAAGCATCATTGCTGAAACTGTTTATACCATTGTTCGGTATTATTACCTCCTTGAATATCTTTCTACTGATAAAAGCATTGCTGGCATCGTCAACTTTTACTTTCAAAATCTTAATACACTAAAGCAATACATTAACAGCGAAATTACTTCTCCCTCTGAAATTCCGGAAAGAATATTGCTTTCTTTTAATCACGAATTATGGAACGAAGGCATTCAATCACTTGGAAAGGAAAAATGGTTAATAGAAGCCAAAGCCCTTAACCAACCTGCCCCATTAGTTATTCGAACCAACACAATTAAAATTACTAAAAAACAAATACAGCAAGAACTTTTCAAATTAGGCATTGAAACCATTGAACACAACGATTGCCCTGAAGCATTAATTATCACCAATAAAAAATTTTTAAGTCAAAATGAATTATTCAAAAACGGATGGTACGAATTTCAAGATTTATCCTCTCAAAGAGCTTCCTTATTTATTCCAAAAGATATTCTTCAAAACGCCAAACGAATTATAGATGCATGTGCCGGTGCCGGAGGAAAAACACTTCATTTAGCAACATTAAAGCAAAACAAAGGGCAAATTATTGCATTGGATACCGATGAAAAAAAACTTCAGGAACTATACAGAAGACAAAAAAGAGCAGGATGCAGTAACATTCAGATTAAACCCATTCATTCTTCTAAAACCATCAAGCGGCTCAGTCAGTCAGCCGATATTCTTATTCTGGATGTGCCTTGTAGCGGAACAGGTGTTATTAAAAGAAATCCGGACACAAAATTAAAATTCACAAAAGAACATTTAAATGCACTTCTGCAAACTCAAAAAGAAATTTTATACAACTATTCTGAAATGCTCAAAAAAAATGGCTATTTACTTTACATCACCTGCAGCATTTTACCTAAAGAAAACGAAAAACAAATACAGTGGTTTCTTTCCGAACAACCTGCTTTTCAACTTGTAAAACAAAACACTATTTATCCCTCTGAAGGATTTGACGGTTTTTATTTTGCTCTGCTCAAAAAGGAATAAACAATTGCTTCTACACATTCCATCCGATTTCACATCAAAACAGTTGGAATTATGGATGAATGGATATATTCTATACATTCCAAAAAACGACACTATCATGCTATTTTGATCCACAAAGGTTTTTCTTTCTCATTTTGAAGGATATACTCCCTAATAGGCCAATGTTCAGGGAATTGCATATTTTCATCTTTTTCAATCAATTCAATGGCACTTTCCCGAGCTGCTTTTAAGATGGGATAATCTGTCGTCAAATCTGCAATTTTAAAGTTCAACATGCCGCTTTGCCTTGTCCCTGCCAATTCTCCAGGTCCTCTTAACTTTAAATCCACCTCACTGATTTCAAAACCGTTGGTCGTACGAACCATCGTATCTATACGAATTTTAGCATCTTCGCTCAGGTTTTTTGTTAGCAAAATACAATACGACTTTTCGGAACCTCGTCCTACTCTTCCTCTCAATTGATGTAATTGCGAAAGCCCAAACCGATTGGCGTTTTCAATCACCATAATACTGGCATTCGGCACATCTACTCCTACTTCAATTACCGTGGTAGCCACCATAATTTGCGCCTCGCCTTTGTAAAAGGCCTGCATAGCCGCTTCTTTTTCTTCATTACTCATTTTACCATGAACTTTTACTAACTTATATTTATCTTCTGAAAAAAAACGTTTGAGTTCTTCGTATCCTTTTTCCAGATCTTCCAAATCCATTTTTTCGCTCTCCTGAATAAGCGGAAAAACAAAATAGGCCTGTCTGCCGGCATCTATCTGCTCTTTGACAAATTGTAAAACATCCAGCCGCTTATTATAATGTCGATGTGCTGTAACAATGGGCTTTCTGCCCGGTGGCAATTCATCTAATACCGACACATCTAAATCTCCATAAATAGTCATAGCCAATGTTCTTGGTATAGGAGTAGCCGTCATCACTAAAACATGTGGCGGAATATCCGATTTGAGCTGAATTTTAGCACGTTGCGCCACTCCAAAGCGGTGTTGTTCGTCTATAATGACAAGCCCTAACTTATTAAATTGAACATTGTCTTCAATCAAAGCATGTGTGCCAATGAGAAAATGTAGGGCACCGGAAATCAACTGCTCGTGTATGAGTTTTCTTTCCTTATTAGAAGTAGAACCCGTGAGTAGTTTCACCTGCACCGGCAACGGTTGAAGTAATTTAGAAATGTTCTGAAAATGTTGCTGTGCCAGAATTTCGGTGGGCGCCATCATGGCGACCTGATAACCATTGTCTATTGCAAAAAGCGCTGAAAATACCGCTACAATTGTTTTTCCGCTGCCCACATCTCCCTGCAACAAGCGATTCATCTGTCGCCCCGTTTTGGTATCGTTTCGGATTTCTTTGATAACTCGTTTTTGTGCATTTGTCAATTCAAAAGGCAAATGTTGATGATAAAACTCATTGAATAATTCTCCTACATTTTGAAACACATAGCCCTTATTTAATTTCATTTTCTTATGCTGGCGGGCAATATCCAATTGAGCAAAAAATAATTCTTCAAATTTTAATCGCTCTCTGGCTTTTTGTATTTGTTCATTATTTTCCGGAAGATGAATCCATTTGTACGCCTGTTCCCGACTTATCAAATGATTTTTTTCTATAATTTCTTTAGACAAATTTTCCGGAATATGTAAAGAAGCATGTTGTAGATAAATAGTAAAAATCCATTTACGAATTGTTTCGCTGTCAATTTTCCATTTAGAGTTTTTGATGCGTTCTGTAGTATTGTAAACCGCACACAACCCTGTTTTAAACTTCAATGTATCCTCTGTTGCTTCTGTTATCTCAGGATGTTGAATCGTGTAAGTATCTCTATATTGATTGACTTTGCCATAAGCAAGATAAATTTTGCCTGTTTTCAAAAATTTAGACAACCATTTTATTCCATTAAAAAAAACTAAATCAATTTTTCCGGTAGCGTCTTTCATTTGAGCGATAAGTACTTCTCTATTTCCAAATTTATCCACCGATATATTCACAACAGGTCCTTTAATTTGTGCATACTCAAAAGTATAATTTATGGAGGCAATGGAATGTATCACCGATCTGTCTTCATAACGAAAAGGAAAATAATTCAGCAAATCAAACACCGTAAAAACACCAAGTTCTTCGTTCAAAATTTTTGCTTTCTCTGGACCTATTCCTTTTACATACGCAATCTCTTGATATAAAATATCTCTGTATTTCATTCACTGAAAAATTGGGCTAAAAATACAAAATCTGCACAACCACCGACTTAAATTCTTTTATC
>CAZNVL010000030.1:0-22737 GCA_964576565.1 uncultured Flavobacteriaceae bacterium
AACGTTTTTCTATTGCTTCAAAACGGACAGCATTCGCTTTCTCCATCGCTTCAAAACGCTTGTCCATGGTCGTTCTCGTAATCTCTAACTCCCGCTTCAAATACTCAAAACGCTCAGCATTCGCTTTCTCCATCGCTTCAAAACGCTGATTGACCGCTTCAAAGCGCTTGTCCATCATCTGTATCAGCATCTTAATATCTTCTTTCGTGGCTAATCGCTCCTCACGGCTTTGTTGCTCCTCTTCTATCAACAAAGCCAGATCCTCTAATACATGAGCCAACCACCGCTCTATCTCACTGTTCTTAATCTCACCAGAATGCTCTTTGACTATATGTTTTATCTTCAATGCTACACTCATGCTTTCTTTTTTTCTACAAAGTTACAAAATAATTTTGATACTAATAATTAAAAAAATTCCCTCTCAGTGTTCTTTGTGTTTATTTCTGGGCGCTCTTGGTGGTTTATTGTTTTTTTCTGTGTGAATTCTGCAAAATAGCATTTTCTCCTGTTAAACCTTAATTCTGTTGATTTTCCTGATTCTGCTTTTTAAAAGCATCAAAATCAAAGGAAAGCGTAAACCGCCACGTATTCTGTAAAGGATGGTTTCGGTTAGCCACGGTCGGAATAAGATACGAAGCATCCAGTCCAAATACAGAATAACGAATGCCAAAGCCCAACGTTAAAAACTGTCGGCCTCCCTTCGTTTTATGCTCATAAAAATATCCCATTCTAAAAGCAAACATATTAGAATACCAATATTCAAAACCGGTATTGATGTTAATCTCTCTCAACTCTTCTCTAAAGCCGCCGGGTGCATCACTAAAAGATTGCAAGACACCCTCAATCACCGGCACATCCGGATCTTTACCCGCTATAATAATTTTTTTACCACTGGCCAAATCTGTTGAATCGCCCGAACCATCTGCTTTTTTCAAATAAACAGGGGGCGTTGGCACCAATAATTTATTAAAATCTAAATAAAGCCCGATGGTATTATAGTCATCTAAAATCGTTTTTAAGCCGCCTCCCAATCTCAAATTAGTAGGAATAAAATTTTTGCTGCCTGTACCATACGATATTTTCCCTCCCAAATTCGTTACACTCAATCCTCCTGTTGCAATCGCTTTTTTATCTCCCATATCCAGTTTTTTACTGCTATAATACAATCCAACATCCACAGCCACTGTTTGACCAGCTTTGGTAGGTTGTCCGTTTACTGCATAACCACCTGTAAGATTGGAATTGACATAGCGAAATGCCATGCCCATTGAAAAATACGGTGATAATTTTTGAGCATACGCCAAATCAATTGCAAATTCATTTGGTTTGAATTGACCCACCGTATTTCCCATAATATTTGTAAATGTAATATTGCCCAGTGAGAAATACCTCAAAGAGGCGCCCACCGTACTCATCTTATTGACTTTTTTGTAAAAACTCACATAAGACAAACTAATATCGGGTACTAAATTTCTCAACCAGGGTGAATAAGAAATGCCAAACCCCATGTCTTTCTCCTGCATGGCTAATTTGGCCACATTCCAATGAATAGAACTAACATCCGGCTCTGTAGCCACACCAACTTCTCCCATACCGCCTTGTTTAGAATCCGGGCCTATGATTAAAAACGGAACAGCCGTGGTAATCGGATTCATAGCACCCAACAATTGCTGAGTCGTCAAGGTTTGACTATTAGAAGAACTCTGCGCTATAAATAGCTCCGGTAAAACAAAAATAAAAATCAACAGATGAACTACTTTGTACATTATTGCTTTTTTAATTGGCCGCAATAATACAAATAAACAATTAAGCATGTTATTTTAAGATTAGGAAAAACTAATAAACGAAAATGTTTGTGATTTATTGTTATACGATGAATTAAAAATCTTCCCTTTTCTTTTTACAAGTAAACACACTTCTATGATTTCAACTCTATATTTACTCCCCCTTATCTAACTCTTTTTTGACGTCTTCTATTTCCCGCTTCACCTGATGCGTAATTTCACCGGTACTTGACAAAATATCTTTCTGAATACCTTCTGAAGCCCTCTTAAATTCATTTATTCCTTTACCCAAAGTTCTTGCAATATTCGGCAGTCCCTTGCTGCCAAATAATAACAAAATTACAAATAAAATCATCAACACTTCACTCATTCCCAAATTCAAAAACAAATCTATCATTTTAATATCTTTTTGTTGATAAACTTATACAAAACAATTGTACCGATAATAAAAACCATTCCGATAAAAAAAAGAATAAAAAAATCAGATAAACTTAAATTTTGTACCATATCATTTTACTATAAATTAGTTTCCGCTAAATCATTGGTATCAATTTCTCTAAATACTCCCATGGAAGTAAATTTCTCAATTCTTTGATTAATTCTTTCTTCCGGAGATAATTTCTTTAATTGAGAAAGTGATTTTACAATCGCTTCTTTCACATACATAGCCGCTTGTTCTGGATTTCTATGTGCTCCCCCTAATGGTTCTGGGATTATTCCATCTATTAGTTTCAGTTCTAACATGTCTTTCGCTGTGAGTTTTAAGGCTTCCGCGGCTTTTTCTTTGTGTTGCCACCCTCTCCATAAAATAGACGAACAGGACTCCGGCGATATGACAGAATACCAGGTATACTGCAACATATATACTCTATCTCCTACACCAATTCCCAATGCCCCACCACTGGCTCCCTCTCCTATAATAATGCAAATTACAGGCACCTTTAATGAAAACATTTCCTGAATATTTCGGGCTATAGCTTCCCCTTGTCCTCTTTCTTCTGCTTCTAAACCAGGATACGCACCCGGCGTATCAATCAAAGTAACAATGGGCTTATTAAACTTTTCTGCTAAACGCATCAATCGCAGGGCTTTTCTGTACCCTTCCGGATTAGCCATTCCAAAACGTCTTAATTGACGCATTTTAGTATTAATGCCTTTCTGATGACCAATAAACATTACAGTTTCTCCATCTAATGAACCCAATCCTCCCACTATTGCTTTATCATCTGCCACATTCCTGTCTCCATGTAATTCCAAAAAATTGCCACCTGTAAGATATTCAATGTATTGTAATGTATAAGGCCTGTTAGGATGCCTACTAACCTGAACAGTTTGCCATGGAGTTATATTTGAATATATTTCTTTTATTTTTTCCTGAATTTTTGATTCCAAGTCAGAAATAGAAGAACTTAAATCTACTTTACTTTTTTCTTGTACTTCTTTTAATTTTTCCAGTTGGTGCTCTAACTCTTCTATTGGCTTCTCAAAGTCAAGATACTGCATATTTTTTTCTGCAAAGGTATTGAATATTTCTTATTAATTATTCGTTAAATTTTGAGACATGTTTTTAATAATTCTTAATCTGTTCATATCTTTTTTATTTTTTAGACCAATCCATATTTTCATGCTTTAATTCTTAACTTTTAAAAGTTAATTATTCATTTTTATTGTTGATAAAAAACTTTTATTTTCATTCTTTAATTTATTACCTTTGTATAAGATTTTTCGTATAATAAAAAATAAAAACAATAGCACTACACTACTATGAAAAAAACTTTATCACATTATCTGTTTATACTCCTGTCTTCCTGCAATTTTCTATTCAGTCAACACGATTACATTCACACTATTGCCAATTATAAATTCACTTTTGATTCGTTAATTGGCTTTGATGAACAAGCCGCCCATAATGAAGCATTACAAACCAATTGCTTTGGTGAAGAATACAAAGTTTTTATGTATTATGCTAAAAGAGAATTTATCAAACAAAAATATAATTTACATTCTGAAGAAAATGTTTGGGAAACCACAATGACTTGGAAAGGAATTGGCGACAATAATAACCCCGTTCCAACCGGCACACCTTGTGTAAATGAAGATTTTGAAACCGGCACATTAACAGGATGGACCAATACTACTGGCTATAATAATAACTCCTGTACAATGGCCGGCTGTTGCGGAGGCGGTGCTGGACTTGTGTGGATAATGACTACACCATTTACAGACCCAGTGGTAGGAACTATTCCTGCCTCGCCTTTCGGAGGCACTAAAGTTGCAAAAATAAACGATGCCGCCAAGGGTGCACGTGTGGCACGACTTACTCAAATAGTCCCTGTTACATCCTCCAATGCGCTTTTTCAATTTGCTTACATTGCCGTGCTTCAAAACCCCGGTCATTCATGCTGTAATCAACCTTATATCAAAATAGATATTTCAACCTGTAGTAGTTGTAATGTTTCCAACTGTAGTAATACTCCACTCACGTGCCCTAAAGTAGATATTTCTCCTCCAAGCTCCGGTTGTCCTGCCTTGCCCGGTGGTTGGACACAATCTGGTGGTGTTGCCTACACACCTACCTGGCAAATTGGTTCTATTGACCTCACTCAATACATTGGGCAATGCGTAATGATTAGAATTACTGTAGGAGATTGTGCATGGGGTGGACACTACGGCTATTGCTACTTTGATGCCATCTGTAAGCCGATGACTCTAAATGTGAATGGAATAGATTTTCCAGCAGGTTCCTCTAATGTTTACGCCAATTCTTGTGGAATTTCAACCGCTACGCTGACAGCACCCTCCGGTCTTGCTCCTTATACTTGGAATGGTCCTCCGGGCAGCGGAATTGTCAATAATAACAACCAATCTATTACAACGTCTGTAAGCGGAACATACACACTTACCATGAACCCTCCCGGCGTGTGTGCTCCTATCACTAAAACCGTTCAAATTTCCATCGCTCCCAGTCCAAATGCGGGTTTTACTTTTGTCAATTCTTGTAATACATTTACCATAAGCAATACAGGGAGCTCTTCTCCTGCGGTTCAATCCTATTCCTTTATAGGCACTTCACCACCACCTTCCTTTACAACTTCTGCTACAACATCCACAGTTATATTTCCTAATCCGGGAACTTATACTATTATCCAAACCGTCGTTAATACAGCGTCTTGTACAGCCACCTACTCCACTGTCGTCAATGTCCCTTCACCACCCAATCCGGCATTTACTATTAATAACGCTATTCAATGTTTAAATAATAATTCCTTTGTATTTACTTCCTTATATTCTGGAGGGAACCATCAATATGTTTTTTCACCCACATCTGGCGCTCCTCCTGCTTCAAACACTCAAAATTATGGTCCGGTATCATTTTCTTCAGCAGGCACTTATACCGTAACTCACACTGTAACAGATTTAGGTTGCACCCTATCTACTCAAAGTATTATTACTATTAATCCATTACCCGTTATTTCTGCTTCTTATACAAATGCAACTTGTGGAAATAGCAATGGAATAATTGTAATCAACAATCTCTCTCCCCCGGGACAATTTGTTTCATTTTATCAATATGATGGGAACAATGTTCCAACGCCTACCATAATGAATGTTCCATCTGGTTCTCACACAGTGGGCATTACCAATAATTTTGGATGCTCTACAACCACCATTGTAAACATTTCTAATACACCACCTATCACAAGCATAAACTACACCAATTATCCTGCAACGTGTGGAAACAATAATGGCGTAATCAACATTACAAATGTAACCGGCGGCTCACCCGGTTTTCAATACGCATTGAGTAGTAGTACATACACAAGTTCTCCAAATTTTACAGGACTTGCACCAGGAAATTATACTTTGTATGTAAAAGATGTTATCGGTTGCACGTATAGCACCAATATCGTTATCAATGCCGCCCCGGCTCCATCAGGCGTAAATTATCAAACCGCTCCCAGCGCTTGTGTAGGAAATACAGGAACCTTTACATTAACCACAGTAATTGGCGGTACGCCACCGTATTCTTATCAGGTAGATGGTGTTGGTTCTAATACTCTTGTCACTTCATTATCAGCAGGTATTCATACTTTAATGGTAACTGATGCTAACAACTGTGTTTATACCACTACTTTTAACATTACTACACTTCCCGGTCCATCTTCCGCAACGGTGAACGTTATCAATGCTGCCTGTGGCAATAGCAATGGCGGTGCAACGGTTATAAATGTTTCAGGCGGTGCAAGTCCTTATCAATATTCCTTTAATGGCGGACCATTCAGTACAAATAATGCTGTCAGCAATTTACCAGCAGGAATTCATAATGTTGTAATCAAAGACATCAATTCTTGCACCTTATCTGTCAATTTTAATATATCGAACATTGGCGGCCCAACAGCTCTTAATTTTACTGTAACAGATGTTTCCTGTAATGGGGGCAATAATGGTAGTATCAATGTTGGCACAACAGGTGGTACAGCACCTTTCACTTATACTTTAATACCCAACAATATCTCTAATGGATTAGGGATATTTAATAACTTACAAGCAGGAAACTATACTATTACTGTAAAAGATGCTAATAATTGCAGTTATAGTTCTACAACCTCAATTACTCAACCGGCACCAGTAAGTTTGAGTTTTAATGTAACAAATGTTTCTTGCTATGGTGGGAATAATGGGATTATCAATTGTATTGGCAGCGGCGGCACATCGCCTTATCAGTTTGCATTAAATGGTGGTACTTATCAATCATCCTCTTCTTTTAATAATTTATTTGCAGGATATTATAATGTTACCATTAAAGATAATAACAATTGTACCCTAACACAAACGGTTCAAATAACACAACCTACTGACTTACAACTTTCTGTAACTACTCAAAATGCTAATTGCACTGCTGCAAACGGAGCCGCTACCGTAAATGTTACAGGTGGCACCCCATCTTACGCTTATGTTTGGAGTAGTAGCGGTGGAAATGCCCCCATTTCTAATAGTTTAACCGCCGGAAATTATTCTGTAACTGTGACAGATTTAAATGGTTGTTCTAAAACTATTACACTGACGATTAATTCAATCCCCGGCGGTACTGCTGTTGTTACCGCAGGCGCTAATGTAACTTGCAAAGGATATAACAATGGTTGGGCTACTGTAAGTTATGTCGGTAATATGACGCCACCTATAACGTATTCCTGGTCCAACGGACAAACTACCCAAACTGCCAATAATCTTGCTCCCGGCACATATAATTGTGTCATTCAAGATGTATACGGATGCACCTCTTCAATAGGTATTGGAATCACCGAACCGGATTCTTTACATTTCAATATATCTTCAAATCCCGCTTTATGTTTTAATCAAAACTCCGGCTCTGCTTCTGTTAGTTATATTAGTGGCGGAACGCCACCTTTTACCTACTCATGGACACCCGGCGGACAAACAGGATCTACAGCCACTAATTTAATAGCCGGAACATATTCTTGTATCATCACTGACTCCAAAGGATGTACAAAAACATATTCTATTACCGTTACTCAACCTTCTTCTGTAAGCATTACATCTACAGTAAATACTGCTTATTGTATGCAAACAAATGGTGCTGCAACAATTTCTGCAACAGGTGGTTTCCCCGCCTATAACTATACATGGAGCACAGGTGCAACCGGAAATGTTCTTTCAAACGTCGCTGCTGGAACGTACACTGTCGTAGTAAAAGATGCTAACAATTGTACCAATGTATTTGGTATCACAATACCCAATACGAATGGACCTACTTTAACCGTAACCGGATATACAAACGTTTCCTGCTATGGAGGAAATAATGGTGTAGCAACAACTTCCATCAGTGGTGGAGTGCCACCGTACACCTATATGTGGAGTAATGGACAAAATCTTGCAACGGCTATCAATCTGTCTGCTGGCATATACACGGTTTCAGTGTCCGATGCAGTAGGTTGTGTCGCATCTGCCAGCGTACAAATAACCCAACCGCCCGCATTATCTTTAAACATAATTCCTCAAAATCCTCTTTGCTATAATGCCAATAATGGTTCTGCTAATACCATTGTAAATGGCGGTACTCCCCCTTACTCTTATACATGGTCGCCGATTGGAGGTAATGGACCTCAAGCGAATAACTTAACCGCCGGTACTTACATAGTGAATGTGAAAGATAATATGGGATGTGCCATTAGTGGAACTACTCAACTAACTAACCCACCTCAAATGCAAGCCAATGTAAATTATACCAATGTTACTTGTAACGGCGCCTGCAACGGAATAGCCACTGCTAATGCCATTAACGCCAATGGGACAATTACGTACTATTGGATAGGAGGCGTTTCCCCACAAACAACTCCCGTTTTCAGCAATCTATGCCCCGGGAACTATACTGTTATACTAACAGATCAAAATAATTGTACCGCTTCTGCAGCATTCAATATCACTGAGCCACCTGCATTAAACGTTGCCATTACTAATTCTGCTAATGTTACTTGTTTTGGTGCTAATAACGGTTTTGCTTCTGTATTAGCCAATGGCGGTACTCCTTCTTATTTCTATCAATGGTTACCATCTGGTGGTAATGCCCCCACTGCTACTAATCTTGCACCCGGAACATACACTATACAAGTAACTGATTCTAAAAACTGTCAAAGCCAGCAAATTGTTAATATTACTCAACCGGCTCCGTTACAGCTTTCTGTTAATATCACCAACGTTTCTTGTTATGGATTAAGCGATGGAAGCGGAATTGCTTCAGTGAATGGCGGTACAGGACCATATAGCATTTTGTGGTATCCTACTCTGCACAACACTTTTAATGCCACCAACTTACCCGCAGGCACACATACCATTCAAGTAACAGATGCCAATAATTGCGTTTCAACAATTACAACGGTTGTCAATCAACCTTCTCAATTATTAGCCAATGTTACTACCACAAATTCTAACTGTAACATGAGCAATGGTAACGCTTGTGTAACTGCGTCTGGCGGGGCAGGTGGATATTCTTATCAGTGGAGCGGCAGCCCAACTTATACCAACTCTTGTTTGAATAACATATCCGCAGGAATATACACAGTTATGGTAAAAGACGCCAATAATTGTGTTGTTTATGCGAATGCAGTGGTGAATGATATTTCCGGACCGGTTGTAACTATACCCAATTATACTAATGTTTCTTGTTATGGACAAAGCAATGGTGCTGCTCAGGCCAATTTAAGCGGGGGTACTCCACCCTATAATATCGCATGGACTTATCAAGGACAAAGCGGATTAACAATAACTAATTTACCTGCCGGTAATTATGGAATCACAGTAGTGGATGCGGCCGGATGTGTGGGTAGTGCGACTGTATCCATTACTCAACCTTCTCCACTGAATAGTGCTATTGTCAATGTGGGACATGTTTCCTGTTTTGGATTAAATGACGGTAGCGCTACAATGCTTGTAAATGGCGGCACGCCCGCCTATACATACACATGGACAGGTGGTAGTGGTACACAAAACTCACAAACATCCGTGAGTTTGATTGCAGGAAACTATACTTGTACTGTAAAAGATGCCAACGGATGTACTTCTACTCAAACAGTACAAATTCTTCAACCTAATCCGATTTCTATTGGTAGTTATACTATACAAAATGTTTTGTGTAATGGTGGAAACAATGGACAAATTGCAGCCAATATAGTGGGAGGAACTCCTCCCTATACATTTACCTGGAATCCTTCTAATGTTAATGCGCCTGTTATTTCAAATCTCAGTGGCGGCAGTTACATCCTAAACATCAACGATGGAAAATCTTGCCCTGCTACTTTTATATTCACAGTAACAGAGCCCGCTCCACTGGTATCAAACATTAACTCTAATCCAGCATATTGTGGAAATGCAGTAGGTACAGCTACTATTAATGTGAACGGAGGCACTCCACCTTATCAATATCTGTGGAATACACCTAATCCACAAAACACAAACATTGCTACGAATTTACCTCCCAATACATGGACATGTCAGGTAACAGATGCCAATGGCTGTATCATTAATTCAACTGTACAGATACTACCAACACCCAATCCAAGTGTAACAAGCACATCCTATACGCCACCAATCTGCTACGGTCAACAAAATGGTGCAGCGGGTGTTCAAGTAACAGGAGGAACGCCACCTTATACATATACATGGAATGCCCCATCTGGCGGAAATACTGCTACTCTTACTGGATTAGGAGCAGGCGTTTATCAGGTAGTAATATCGGATAATGTAGGTTGTAGTACCTTTACTACTGTGACAGTTAACCAACCCAATCAAGTAGTTATAAATGCTACTCCTAACCATACTATTTGTTATGGAACAAACACACAAATATTTGCTGCAGGCACCGGTGGAATTGCCCCTTATACTTATACATGGATTCCATCTATTTACAATGGTTCAGGTCCTTATGTAGTGCAACCTTCTGTAACCACCTCTTATACGGTAATGACCAGTGATGCTAACGGATGTATTGCGCCACCAAGAGTCATAACGATTTTCGTTAACCCACCACTGGCAGCCGTTGGAAAAACATTAGATGTCTGTGATGCACATATAGCCGTTTTAAGTCCCACCATCAACAGTTTGGGTAATGGTGGACCTTATCAATTTTTCTGGAGTGATGGAACTACCAATCCGTATGATAGTATTACAGTTAATCTTTCATTAGGAAGTACTTATACTTATTCCGTGATTATTAAAGATGGCTGTACTATACCGGATGCAGTGGCAAATTTTGTTATCAACGTAAAACCACTTCCTTCTCCAACATTCAGTATTATTCCATCTCAAGGTTGTAGTCCAGCTCAAATTACTTTTACTGCCACTGAAACAAATACCAACAGTATTAATACTTATAATTGGCACATTGAATATAATGCGGGATTTATTGATACAACGGGCAATGTATATGATTATGATGCAGTGGGTAATCCTGCGAGCGTTGTATTAACTACCAATGGCAGTTATGCGGTAGGTATTTTAGTAGGGAACCAATACGGATGTTATGTGAATTATCCGTTCATAGATAGCTTAAAAGTTTATCCAAAGCCCGTAGCAGCATTTACTTATAGTCCTTTTTATTCAGATCTGGTAAATCCGGAAATAAATTTTACGAATCAATCGCAACAAGCAAATTTTTATATGTGGAATTTTGGAGATTATTCTTCACCCGATAATATTTCGTATGATACGAATACAGTACATTATTATCCATACGAAGGCACTTACATGGTTAATCTACTTGCTACAAATACTTATGGTTGTAAAGATACAGCAAGTGCTGTAATTGAAATCAGACCTCAATTTGCTGTTTACATTCCTAATACTTTTACTCCTGATGGTAACAATTTAAACGACGTCTTTTATCCTGTTGGAATAGGCATTATGGAAGATGAATATGAAATGCTGATTTACGATAGATGGGGTAATTTAGTGTTTAGTTCCAATAATCTCAAAGTAGGTTGGGATGGAAGTATTAAAGGTGCTCCTAATCCAAAGGATGGTGTTTATTCTTACAAAATTACTTTATTAGATATTTTTGGAAATAAACACCAGTATGTGGGTCATGTGTATTGTCAGGTTGTGGATAGAGATAGGGGGAAATAACAAAAGTAGAAGCAAGTGTAAAAGTTATTTTTTGCACTAGAATTACTTATTCCATCAATTAAAATTTATGCATTTTTTCATTAACACTGACTTTGAATGCCTGTAAAAATTTCTTTAATAAAAAACAGGTTTATTACCAGAATATACAAAAGATAAACTACTTGTTAAACAACAGACGCCTTGCAAACAAAATTTAGTATAATTGCCACCATGCTTCGTAAATTAAAAAATTTTAAATGGGATAATTTGTGGTTAGGACTTTTCTTAGGACTCTTAACGCCATTTTTTGCTTTTGTATTATATTGGCTGTTTAAATACCACTATATTAGTTTTCCATCCCGCTTTATATGGTTTCTTAAATTAGGTGATATGTGGGATGCCGTTGTAAAATTATGTGTACTCACCAATTTATTACCATTTTATTTATTTATTAATAAACACAAAAATAAAAGTGCCGCAGGCATCATTGCTGCTACAATGCTCTTTGTGTTTTATATTATCTATTTAATGTATTTCACTTCGGATGAATAACTTAATTTTAATAAGAGTACAATGAGATACTTCATTATCGCAGGGGATCCATCAGGTGATTTACATGCTTCTAATTTTATTAAAAAGTTATTGATACTGGACAAACAAGCCGAAATCAATTTTGTTGGTGGTAGCAAAATAGCAAGTGTATTAAATAAATCTCCCCTTATACCCTTGGAAAGAACTGCTTTTATGGGCTTTGTAGATGTTCTTAAAAACTTAAAAACAATACTTGAAAATTTTCGCATTGTCAAACAACACCTGCTTTCAAATTCATACGATGTTGTGATATTGGTAGATTACCCCGGCTTTAATTTAAAGATGGCGAAGTGGTGCAAAATGCATAATATCAAAACATATTACTATATCTCCCCCACTGTGTGGGCGTGGAAAGAAAAAAGAGTACAAACAATCATTCAGTGTGTGGACAAATTGTTTACCATCTTACCTTTTGAAACAGAATTTTACAAGAAGTATAACTACAATGTGGAATTTGTAGGCCACCCCTTATTAGATGTCATTACTGAAAATACTGTAACAATTACCAGAAAAGAATTTTTGAAAAAATATCAACTACCAGATAAAAAATTTATTGCTGTATTGCCGGGTAGCCGTGAACAAGAATTAAAGTATATCTTGCCGGAAATGATTAAAGTAAGTAAGTATTTCAAAGATTATTACTTTGTTATTGCAGGCATCTCCAGAATAAATGAAGCATTATATAAACCGTACATTAAAGAAAATGTTGGTGTTATTTATGACGATACCTATTCTATTTTGAAGTTTTCAGAAGCGGGTATCATAAAATCCGGCACATCTACAATGGAAGCAGCATTATTTGGTTTACCACAAGTCGTTTGTTACAAGGGCGGGCAAATATCTTATTGGATAGCCAAAATGCTGGTAAAAAACATTCAGTATATCAGCATGGTAAATTTAATCATGGAAAAAGAAATTGTAAAAGAATTAATACAAAATGAACTGAATGAAAAAAACTTAAAACGTGAACTGGAAAAATTACTGTTTGATAAACAAAATAATTTAGCTATAAAGCACAACTATTCTCTGATGCTTGAAAAATTAGGTGGACCCGGTGCCTCTGACCGATTAGCCCAAAAAATTTTTTATTCTTTGAATGACAAGAAATTTGAAAAATGAACAACAACAAAACGGTTGCTTATATATTTATACTTTTTGTGTATTATGCAGTATTATATGGTCAAAATATCGTAAACATTGGCATTTACACTTCTTCAAAAATCACTCAATCTAAATTTTTTTTTCAGGACGATTATTCTATTCAGATAGATGATGATAAAGAACTAATAAAACTAAACAAACATCAGTTTTACAGCATAGAAGTTACGAAAGATAGCTTTATTGTATTCAATCTAAATGGCAAAATCATTACAGCTAAAAAAATTGCCTTCTATTCGCCCGATCTTCGCATAGCAGAATTTTCTATTCAGGTTCCGCACAGTAAAAAAGAACGTACCTACAAAGGTCATTTGTTCGTTACAGCAGAAAATGGGAAATTAAAATTTATCAATGTTTTGGATTTAGAAGATTATGTCTGTAGCGTAGTGTATGCAGAAGTTGGAAAGGGGCGACACCCGGAGTTCTACAAAGCACAAGCATTATTAGTCAGAACATATGCACTTTCACATTTATACAAACATCTTTCCGAAGGATTTAATTTATGCGATCAGGTACACTGTCAGGTGTATTATGGGAATTGCTTTTCATCTACCATTAGCAGCGCCGTCAATGCTACACAAAATATAGTAATTGTAGATAGTAATCTGGACTTAATAGTGGCGGCCTTTCATAGCAACAGTGGCGGAGAAACCGTAAACTCTGAAGATCTGTGGGGAAGTAAAAAAGATTATTTAAGAAGTGTTCAGGATACATTTAGTGTTAGAATGCCAAGTTATAGATGGACAAAAAAAATAGAACTAAAAGAATGGATCAATTACCTGAAGAAAAATAACTACCCGGTAGAAGACAGCAATGCCTTGAAACACGCTTTAAACTTCAAACAATATCACCGTCAAATATACTTGCAATATAACACCATAAAACTTCCATTAAAAAATATAAGAGAGGACTTAAAACTCATGTCCACTTTTTTTGATACTCAACTCAATACCACCCAAGACAGTGTAATTTTTTATGGTCGCGGATTTGGACACGGTGTAGGACTTTCACAGGAAGGTGCTATGCGCATGGCAAAATTAGGATTAAATTTTCAAGAAATTATCCGATTCTATTATCAAAACATTCAATTCATGGATTTAAAAAAACTTGATTTTTTCAGAGAAGAATAAAACAACTAATTACTCTCTGTCAATCACATCCTTGTATACATGTAGTTTAATAAGTTCAATTAAATTACTTCTGTCTTTTTTTGGAACGGCTTTAAGAGATATTGGAATACTATCATAATCGTTGTAAATTAAAAATATCGTATGTTCATTTTCATGTACTTCCACCTTTAAAATATCTCTGTAAACAAACTTTTTATGCGAAAAAAGTCCAGAATTAATTTCAAAATAATCCTGATGAATAATGCAAAAAGGATTGAAATAAAGCCATGATAAATACACTAATGAAACAGCAAAAACAAAAGCCGAATAAATATGATAGACCGTATATGCTTTGAAACTATAATAGGTAATAGCGCCAGATATAAAGACCAGCATTAACAACAACACTATTAACCAGTTTCGTCTTTCAAAATAAACAGGATATTTATCCGGTAATGGCATTGGATTTTTCATGTATTGCTTTTATAAAATCGCAAGTCAGATATGCCAGAAGTTTCCCGGTCTTGTAATCGGCTCTTAAATGAGCCGTTTCCGGTGCTGCTTCTGCCAAATGTAAATATACACAATTTAATTTATTGGAACAAAAATAAATATACTTTCGTGCATCAATAGGCGAAATGCCAGAACTCGTCCGTGCACTGGCAGGAACATTAGTAATAGAATCCATATCTAATTCTATCCCACAAGGACTTTGACCGAATAGTTCCACACTATTCAAAAGTGCTTCCTTAAACGATAATTTTTCCCGAATAAACATATCTTCATACGAATAATATGTTACCGGCTTTTGTTGAATGTACTCCCACACACTTTGAGATGTGTATTGTTCGTGAAGTCCAAGTATGTGGTAATGTTGGATTCTGTTTTCTTCCATCGCATACCGAAAAGCATTCCCGCTGTGCCTTCCTTCTGTAGGTCTTAAATCACTGTGCGCATCACAATTGATAATGTGGACTGGCACTGAATAAAGATCTGTATACGCCCGAATGATAGGATAAGCATTGTTGTGCCCTCCCCCAATAATAATCGGTATTTTATTATACTGAAAAATTACTTTAAGTACTTCAGCTACACGTCTATCCAGTTCTTCTACGAATGTGCGAAGCATTTGAAGTTCTTGCTTATTTTTTACATCCAGTTTTTTAGAATATTCCATTAAATCAGACACTTCTATCTCACCTAACAATAAAATATTATCAGATTTTAAAAAATAATTATCCTGCATAGACAAAAAACTCCGCAGCATGGCCTTAAAAGCAGAATGTGCACCAGCCCTACCTAAGTTCGCCCGTACACCAATATCTTCCGGCACACCTAAAATAACAAAGCGGGCAGTAGAATGTTTCAGTTCATCCTCCCAGTTTTTCGCATCAGCAATACATTGAATGACCTGTCCTATCTTAGTTTCGTATGGTCGGCTGGTATAAAACGTTTTTATCATTCTTGCATTTATTGGTATTAACGATTTTTTCATTTTATGCCGTTGTTTTAGTAAATGAAAATTATGTAAATTTGAATGTGCAAATTAAAAATATGAATCCTGTATTTTCAAAACATTCTGTTTCAAATAATACCTGTGCTCTTTTGGACGAACTCATACAATTGCATCATCACAAAAAGGAAGATGAACGCATTATTCAGGAAGTAAAAGACATCGTGAAACGAAGTATGCTGAATACTTCCAATATTCTGAGCCATTTAAATCAATATCAAGAACAGGACTTCTTATTAGACGACGATGCTTTAGACCCCGATGCAATTTTTACAATACAAGAAATTGAGAAAATATGTGTAAACTATCGGATGAGTTTTCTGGATGCAAGCTACTACAAAAAAGAAATTCCCACTGTTGCGGAAATTAAAATAGAATATCTGAACGACACATTTAATAAAAAACTCAATGGATTTAAAATATTATCGTACCGTGAATGTTTTTTAAGTTCAAAAACAAAACAGGATTATGGCATTTTATTTGCACCTACCTTAAATGGTCATTATTATTTAATACACCAGTGGGGCCATCCTGTAAAGAAGTACAGAAAATGGTTGTATCTTCCGCTTCGCTCTTTTGAAACAGTAGCATTATCTCTGATCCTATTTACTTTAATTGTAGACCTGAGCTTACCAACTCAACTCATTACTCTGGATAGAACAGCAAATTATTGGTGTGGTTATCGTTTAGGTGTTTACTTTCATCTGCTGATATTTTTTGGTGGCATCACTATGTTTTTAATAGTCGGATTTTTTAGAAATGTCAGTAAAAATATCTGGAATATAGCATAAAAAACTTACTGCATATTGTCTTTCTTCCATCTGTAAAGAGATAACGAATTCCCTACTACGACTACATCAGACAATACCATAGACAAAGAAGCAATAATCGGACGAAGAAAGCCCACTGCTGCAACAGGTATGGCCACTACATTGTAAAAAAACGCCCAAAAATAATTCTGCTTTATTTTCTTAATCGTACGTTCACTCAATTGAATTGCTACCTGTAATTTTTCAAAAACATTTTGATGCGAAATAATCACTTGCGCACTATCTATAGCAATGGACGCTGAATGATTAAACGATATAGAAACATCGGCTTTTGCCATAGCAGGGGCATCATTTATACCATCTCCTATCATACATACAACTCCTTTCGTTTTAAGTGCTTCTATTCTTTTCAATTTTTCATCCGGCAACATTTCATAATAAACATTTTCAATTGGTAAATTTAATGCACGGGCTATTGATAGACATTTCTCTTTCTTGTCGCCACTTAAAATATAAATTTCTTTAGATTGCTTTTTCAGATATTCAAACGTTTCTTTTACACCTGAACGCAGTTCATCTTTCATCTTGAACGCAGCCACTAATACATCATTCGCTGTAAAAAAAACATCAAACTCTTTTGATAAATCAACATAATTACGCGTAAGAATTCTGTTGGATCCTATTCGGAAGACGGTCTTATCCTCCTCTTCCAGCTCTTTAAATGCTACGCCCTTGCCCTTTTCTTCTATAAAATCAATAATTAAAGTCCCTTTGGCATCCAAATCCTTACAAAATTTAGCAATAGATTTTGCAACCGGATGCAACGAACGACTTTCGGCAGAATACACCAACGATACAATTCTGTCTTTTGAATACTTATCTGAAAATAGTTCAAACTTCTCTACTTTGAACTGACCCGTAGTAATAGTACCCGTTTTATCGAATACAAATACTTTTGTTTTTTGAATCAACTCAAAAGCAGAAGATGCCTTGAATAAAACTCTATGCTTTGCCGCCACCCCTAATGCTACTGCAATAGCCGTTGGTGCGGCCAAACCCATTGCACAAGGACACGAAATAACAAGCACCGCAATAGCTCGCAATATACTTTCCGGCATATCTGATACTATCCAATAATTCAAAATAGCCGTGAGTATTGCTATTACAATAACAGAAGGAACAAACACCGCCGATATCTTATCGCCAAGTTTTTGAATCTCTGTTTTGTCCCGTTGTGCCTTCTTTACCGTTTCTACAATTTGTGCCAATATCGTTTCAGATTGTCGCCTTATGACGTATGCTTCCACACTGCCTTTCAGTAGCATCGTTCCGGCTATAATTTCATCCTTCTCTTTTTTATAAACAGGAATACTTTCGCCTGTAATCAAGGACTCGTTCAATTCCGCTTCACCAGACAGTATTTTACAATCCAAAGGAACCTGCTCACCCTCTTTAATCAACAACACATCGCCTATTGCAATCTGTTCTACATCAACCGTTTGATACTCTATTGTATGATTCTGTTCTACTTTTTTAGTGGCTGTTTTAATTTCACTCCCTTTTTGAAGTTTTTTTATCTCCAATGTTGTTTTCGCTACACTGTAATGCTCAATAAAATTTCCCAACATAACAAACGTAATAATAGCTGCCGCCGTTTCAAAAAACAGGTATACATGAGAAGAATAAAGATACCACCCCATGATGCTATATATGTATGCCGCTAATGCACCCGTTAAAATCAACACATCCATATTCGGGCTTTTATGTAAAATGGATTGAACGGCGCCTTTTCCAAATTGCATTATTCCCAATAATACGACCGGTGTAGCCAATAGCCATTGTAACATTGGATTATGCAGCAGTGGTAAATCCACCACCATGCTCAATAGCAATGGAACAGTGAGTATAGCCGATAAAACAAAATAAGTTTTTATTCTCTGATCGTGCCGATGAACATTTTTTTCATCCTCATCTTTTACAATATATCCGCTTTTTTCAATCGCCTTGATAAACCTTTCCAGTGGAATATTTTCCGGTTTTTGAAACACCGCTTCACCCATTGAAAAATCAACTGAAACGTGCATTGCCCCTTCTTTTTCTAGTGCATTCTTGATAGTATTCGCACAACCCGTACACGTCATACCACCTATCTTTAAGCTCGTTTTATCTCCTGCCATTTTACCATTTATTATTCCCCGCAAAAATAGACAATTTTACCCTACTTACTTCTTAAATTAAAAACAACACTGCTTTCCGGCTTGGTAAAAACATCCATGCTTTTCATTTAAAGATACAAACTCTCTTGTTTGCAAAAAATAAAAAAGCCATTCTCCCAAATAGAAGAATGGCACAATAACACACTTATTCTCAAAAATTATTTTTGTGCTTTCTTTTGATAACGTTGTCTGAATTTATCCACACGACCTGCTGTATCTACCAATACTTGCTTACCAGTATAATAGGGATGAGAAGCCATAGAAATATCCAACTTTACCAATGGATACTCGTTTCCATCTTCCCAAACAATAGTGTCTTTGGTTTCAGCACAACTTCTGGTTAAAAATGCATAACCATTCCCCATATCTTTAAAGACACACAAACGATAATTGGATGGATGAATATCTTTTTTCATGTTTTTAATTTTAGGGGGCAAGTATACAAAAAAAAACTCGTATTCGCCAAATTTATTTTCAGCACATTTTTTGTACCACAAACAAATAATTATGAGTATTTTTGGGGGAAATTTTTTCTATGCACAACTATCTCTTCTCTTTTTTGTTACTCCTCTACACCTACTCATCCTCTTATTCACAACAGCCCGCCAATAATGAAGGCCCTAAAAGCAAAAACGAACTGAACTGCTACAACAAGTGGGCAGCAAAATTTGAAGAACGCGGCGCCGAAGAGGTGAAAGACGGCGTATATACCGATGTCATTATAACATTTAGATACAAAGGAAATGCCACCTGCTACAGTGGAAAAGTGGAAGTCATCGATGGCAAAATCAACAAAATTTACATCTTATTGGAAAATGGCACATACGATGAAGTGAAAAAAACATGGAAAAACAATTCCAATAAAGACCGTAAAATTATTGATGGCATCAGCGAAACTATGATCACCATTCACAACGAACTTATCAACGTCATATTCCCTTCTAAACTAAAACCTAAAAAGCCCAAAGCCGTATTAGCCCCCGAACCTTCAGACGATTAAGCGGCTGGCTCTTTCCAAAAAGCCCTAAACATCCCATGAACACAAAGGAACATTTTTTGGTCAATGACTTCATTATTCTACTAAAACAATTAAAAGGCAATGAATCCCCAAGGTGGGGAAAACTCTCTGCACAAGGAATGATAGAACACATGACCGATTCTGTTGGCATTGGTTGGGAAAGAATCACATTCCCACTTTACACAGCGCCAGAACATCTGCCCAAAGCAAAAAGTTTTATGTTGAGCGATAAACCGTTCAAAGAAAACACCCCCAATCCTTACATGAACCCTATCCCCCCACCACTCCGAAACAAAACTATCAACGATGCCATTCTTGAATTAGAAACTGAACTAAAAAATTTTATAGATTTTCATAAAACCAATCCCGGCAAAGTAGTCCAAAATCCCTTTTTCGGCGATTTGAATTACGAAGAATGGTTACATCTGCTATATAAACACGCTCGCCACCATCTAAAACAGTTTGGTTTAATTGACTATTAAATTCATGAAAACATTATCCGAAGAATTAGTGTACGGCATTCGCTCCGTAGAAGAATTATTGAAAGACACTGCCAACATCCATCGCATTGAAAAAATATTGGTAGATGAAAAAAAACACCGTACCTTAAGTTCCCTTTTAAACAAAGCAAGAGAACACAGAATTTCTGTACAATACGTCCCATCTGAAAAAATTGAAAAACTAGCCAAAGGCAAAAACCATCAAGGTATTCTGGCACATCTCATTCACATACATTACACCTCAACAACAGACCTTCTCAATCGTTCAGACAATCGTTTACTGCTTTTTTTAGACCGCATCACCGATGTCAGAAATTTTGGTGCCATTGCCCGCAGTGCTTATGCTATGGGCGTAGATGCCCTGATAATTCCTTCCAAAGATACCGCTTCTATTAACGCAGATGCCATCAAAACATCCGCCGGTGCATTATTGAAAATCCCGGTTTGCAAAGAACAAAACATCACACAACTCCTCACCGAACTTAAAGCAAAAGGATTTCAAATCATTGCCTGCCACGAAAAAACAAGCAAACGAATCTATGAAATACATTACAAGCACCCAACCGTCCTCATCCTCGGCTCCGAACACAACGGAATACGAAAAGAATATCTGAAACTCTGCGACCACGAAGTCAAAATTCCCATGTCCACTGCATTAGATTCCTTGAATGTATCCGTTGCTACCGGCATTATCCTTTATGAAATTGTAAGACAGCAAGAAATGTACAACGACTCTTTATAGTTCTGACAATATAACTCATCACCATTTACCCAAACACCACCGTATTAAATAAGTTATGAGTTATGAATTTTGAGTTATGAATTTTGAGTTATGAATTTTGAGTGTTGAGTTCCCGATAAATCCCCGAGTCGAGTATCGGATCCTGCCCCGATCTATCGGGCGACAAGTTATGATGGTGATGTAGCCCGTACGGGAATCGAACCCGTGTTTCATCCGTGAAAGGGATGCGTCCTAACCCCTAGACGAACGGGCCATTTGATTTTGGCACCGCAAATGTACATAATATATTTTCAACTTTCCAAATTTAAATAGAATTTTTTTCATCTTTTTCTTGCTCCACTCCTTTCCTTAGCATTATCTTGCTTCCCTCTCCCCTTTTCCTCTTCTCTATTTCCAAATAAATCCGACATATTGTTAATTTTTTTTCAATGGGGGGCTTCCGCTTTGAAGAAGCCGAAGCCCCCCATACCCCCCAAATATCAAACTTCAAACCTCAAACTCCAAAGCAAAGGGCTTGCCCTTTCCACACTTCCATAAGTGGAAGTGTGGAAGGGCTAACGCACGCAACGGCAGCGGTACGTATCCGTGAAGTAGAAGTTGTACCAAGACCCAGCCGACTCGTAGAAAACCACCCAGAAACCATCCGACGGGTAATAAAATTCCCCAACCCAAATATAACCAGGAAAAGCAGGTTGCGAAGATAATAATACCCCACTCGAATTCTTGACATTATCCCAATTACTCATATAACTCACAATATCCTGTGTCGTCGGCATCCGCCAGTCACTATACCCGCCTTCTGTCAAAGTAGCACAATAATTCGCACAAGAACGCCAATTCATCGTACTAGCACTCACATTGCTAATCATTTGCACACTACCTGCACACCCCCCGCTCACGCTCAAGGTGCTCCACTGCGGCGGATTACCAGAACCCTGACTCACTAACACCTGACCCGCAGCCCCAGGTCCATTCCCCGGCGCCGCTATGTACTTCCACCTCACCGCTACACTATCCCAATAATAAAAACCTTCCCCATTTCCCCCTACTACCGCCGTGTTCGTATTATACACCAGCAAACTACGCGCATTAGTCCCCGCTGTTATCGGCGGATTATACACGCTCACATCACTCAAACTCACCCGCGGTATTAACATCCCTTTATCACTAAATCGCACATCCAACCCGGCACTGTTATCAGGCGCCGCACCCGTAGGACTAATACCAATATTCTGAGCTTCTATTTGCGTTGCCCCCATTACCAGCAGCAGTGCTGTTATTTTACTGGCTTTTCTAAGCCATTTTTGAATTGTTCTCTTTTTCATAAATTAATTTTTAAGGTTTTTGTATATATTGTTTTGAGTTTTAGAATTTTAGTTTTTGTTTTTATAACTTGATGGCACTTGATTGTGCTTTTCATCTACCTTGACAAATTCCTACAATGGCAAATGAATCAATAGAGACCACCATCCCTCCTTGTATCCTAAGTATCCTAAAAATTTTGTGGATAAATTTTGATAACTCCATAACTTTTTTGACCGAAATTTGTGAGTTTAAATTGTTCTTACGCTGAACAACTCACTATCTGAGGTTTTGTATTCATTCATATTGCAAAAATAGAGAAAATTTTTCTTATTAGACAAAAAAATTTTTTCTTGCCGTTCTTTGTGTGTATTTGCTTGGTGCTCTTGGTGGTTGATTGTTTTTTCTGAGTAGGT
>CAZNVL010000031.1:0-22373 GCA_964576565.1 uncultured Flavobacteriaceae bacterium
TTTACGAGCAATGGAAAGGGAATGGTCATCAAACCGATGATGTAACATTTTTAGGGGTAAGAGTGTAGAAAAAGTTTATATGAATAACTTTAAATCAAAAAACCCTTCCTGACAAGGAAGGGCTTGTGATTCCGCCGGGACTCGAACCCGGGACCCTTACATTAAAAGTGTAATGCTCTACCGGCTGAGCTACGGAATCGTTTTGATTGGGGCTGCAATTATACGCAAAACTTTATGTATTTTCCAAATTTATTGTCAAAAAATTAGTTTTGCTCATTATTAAAGAATTCCTTTAATTTGTTGTGCAAAAAAAATCTATGAAACGGCTTATTGTGATGACTTTTTTCATTCTTTGCACATCCATGTTTTTCTCTCAAGAATCTAAATCTAAAATAGATATTTTAGATAACCCAAAAGTATTGCTGGCCAAGCAAACGATGTATGCAGGAAAATACAAACAAGCCATCCATCAATTTAAAGATCTATACGACAAATATCCCGCTAATTCTGAACTTCCACATTATATTGGTTGGTGTTATTATGAAATAGGTGACTTAAAAAATGCTTTTGATTATTTATCCGAAGCCAAAAAAAATGGTGCAGCTATTCCAGAAACACATTTATATTTAGGCCTTATTTATCAACGACAAAGCGAGTTTGAAAAAGCATTAGAAGAATTTAATACCTTTAAATCAAAAGGTAACTCTAAAAAACAACTGGAAGAAAGCGATGTAGATGTGTATATTTCACAATGCAACAATGCTATTGAAATGAAAAAACACCCTGTTCCTGTTCAAATTATAAATATGGGACAAGATATTAATAGTAATTACGATGATGCCACTCCCTGTATCACCGCAGATGGTAAAATGCTTGTTTTCAATACCCGTCGTCCGGAGGACACGAATTCACCTATTGACGTAGAAGGCGATGGAAAATATTTTCAGGATATTTATGTTTCTTACTTTGATACAATCAATAAAAAATGGGGTCCTGCCCTACCAGTCCCCGGCAATGTCAATACCGATGCACACGATGCCATCACTTCTATTTCTCCGGATGGTAAAATCATTTTCATTTATAAAAATGACACAAGAGAGCACGAAGCATCTGGAGGCGATATTTTTATTTCAAAAGTGATGAAAAGTAAATGGAAAACCCCCGAACCCATTGGAAAACCCATCAATTCCACTTACTGGGAAGGCGGTGCTTGTTTATCTCCCGATGGTAACACACTCTATTTCACAAGTGAGCGTAAAGGTGGATATGGCCATTCAGATATTTGGATGAGTAAAAAAATTAATAAGAAAGAATGGGATAAGCCCGTAAACCTTGGACCTACAGTCAACTCACCTTATGATGAAGTGGGTTTATTTATGGCTCCCGATGGAAAAACATTATTTTTTGCTTCCAATGGTCCGAATTCTATGGGAAGCTACGATATTTTCAAAACTACCTTTGAAAATGGTCAATGGACTACTCCCGTCAATCTTGGTTACCCCATCAATACCGAGTTTTCAGATGGACCAATTTCCATTGATGCCAGCGGAAAAGTGGCTTATATGTCCAGCGACAGACCGGGAGGGGCTGGAGAAAAAGATATTTATATGATAGATATTTCTAGTTATCCATTATTAGGTTCTAAAAAAGAAAAAATCCAAAACGGATTAAGTATCATCAAAGGCACTGTTCGTGATGGCTTTGAGGGTTTTGGCATTGCCGATGCCAAAGTAGAATTTTATGATGATAAAGATAATCTTATCTCTTCTACTCTTACAAATGAAAATGGCGAATACTTCATCACACTGCAAGGAGACAAAAACTATACCATCAAAGCATCTGTAAAAGGATTTCAATCTGCAAATGAAAAAGTATTCTTACCAACAGGAAAAGAAGATACTTACATCCTTGTAAAAGATTTTTTACTTAAAAAATAAACCAGAATATGAATAATGAATTAAAAACAAAGGTCTTAATCGTTGAAGACGAATCCATTGTTGCAAAAGACATTCAAAACATTTTACAAAAAAACAATTATGAAGTTATAGGAATTGCAAATAACGCAGACACGGCCTTAAATTATCTTGCGCAACAAATGCCCAATGTGATATTGATGGATATTATGATTAAAGGCAATATGAATGGTATAGAACTGTCACATAAAATTAAAGAAGAATATGACATTCCTATCATTTTTTTGACCGCTTACTCTGATTTACCAACGCTTGAAAAGGCAAAAATTGTAGAACCATACGCCTATATTACCAAGCCATTTAAAAACTCCGACATATTATCGGCTATTGAAATCACTTTGTTTCGGTTTAATAAAGACATAGAAAGAAAAAAAGAAAAAGAACTCTTGTATGCTATCGTTGAAAGCAAAGACCGTGACACTTCTACAAGAATGATTTTTGTGAAGTCGGGCGGCAAAATGGTAAAAATTAAATTTGAAGATATTTATGTTGTAGAAGCCCTGAAAGATTATGTTACATTTCATACCACACACGGAAGATACATTGTTCATGCCACAATGAAATTTATAGAAGAAAAATTAGGTTCAAAAGAATTTATTCGCGCACATCGTTCGTATATTGTTCGGATAGATAAAATACAAAGCATTGAAAATCAAGAGCTTATATTGGAAAATTTTACAAAAAATGTGCCTTTAGGGGGTAATTACAAAGATGAAGTTTACAAACGTTTAAATTTATTGTAATAGAGTAGTTTATTTTTTAGTAAGCCAGACAACGAATAAAGCAGTATGGATTTTCATTACGATGTAATTGTGGTAGGAGCGGGTCATGCTGGTTGTGAAGCGGCAGCAGCAGCAGCCAATTTGGGTTCAAAAGTTTTACTCATTACCATGAACATGCAGACCATTGCCCAAATGAGTTGTAATCCGGCAATGGGCGGCATTGCCAAAGGACAAATTGTAAGAGAATTGGATGCTTTGGGAGGATATTCCGGCATTGTGAGTGATTGGTCAGCTATTCAATTTAGAATGTTGAACCGAAGCAAAGGACCGGCTATGTGGAGTCCTCGGTCCCAAAACGACCGTATGCTCTTTGCTGCAAAATGGCGCGAAATGCTCGAAAAAACGCCCAATGTGGATTTCTGGCAAGATATGGTCAAAGAATTAATAGTAAAAGACAATAAAGTATATGGTGTTATTACTGGTATGAACATTCGGTTTTATTCAAAAGCAGTTGTTTTGACCAATGGAACATTCTTAAATGGTATTATACATATTGGAGAAAAACAGTTTGGAGGAGGAAGAACGGGAGAGCCCGCCGCCAAAGGATTAACAGAACAACTGGTCAGTTTGGGGTTTGAAAGCGGAAGAATGAAAACAGGCACACCCCCCCGCATTGATGGAAGAACGATTAATTATTCTATTTTAGAAAGACAAGATGGTGATTTTCCAGAGTTTAAATTTTCGTATTCAGATGAAACCAAACCATTAGAAAAACAATTACCCTGCTATATTACCTACACTAATAAAGAAGTACACCAGATATTAGAAACCGGATTTGAAAAATCCCCAATGTTTTCAGGAAGAATAAAAGGTGTAGGACCAAGATACTGCCCCAGCATAGAAGATAAAATTACTCGTTTTTCAGAAAGAGAACGACATCAGTTGTTTATCGAACCAGAAGGATGGAATACGGTGGAAGTTTATCTAAATGGCTTTTCTACTTCATTACCGGAAGATGTACAATATAAAGCATTGAGAAAGATTCCCGGATTAGAAAACGCTAAAATGTTTAGGCCCGGCTATGCTATTGAATACGATTATTTTCCACCGACTCAACTCTACCCCACTTTAGAAACCCGTTTAATAGAAAATTTATATTTTGCAGGACAAATAAACGGTACTACCGGATATGAAGAAGCCGCAGCACAGGGCATAATGGCGGGAATAAATGCACACTTGAAAATTAATGAAAAAGAACCCTTTATCTTAAAAAGACACGAAGCATACATTGGGGTTTTGATTGATGATTTAGTTTACAAAGGCACAGATGAACCTTACAGAATGTTTACATCCCGTTCTGAATATCGTTTATTACTGCGACAAGACAATGCGGATATTCGCTTGACACCACTTTCTTATCAATTAGGACTTGCTTCAAGAGAACGATTTGAAAAAGTTCAGAAAAAAATCAAAGAAACCGAAGAAATTATACAATTTTTAAAAAACAACTCCGCCATTCCGGAAAAAATCAATAATTATCTTGAATCTATAAGTTCTTCTCCCCTCTCACAAAAAGTCAGATATGAAAACATTCTTTCAAGACCGAATGTAAGTATAAAAGAAATGGCCAAGCATGATGATGTTTTATTTAATTTTCTTCAAACAAAAGATTCCGAATCCGTATTTCAGGCAGAAATTTTAGTCAAATACGATGATTATATTCAAAGAGAAAAAGATCAGGTGGAGCGTCTTAATCGTTGGAAAAGCATGAAGATAAATCCGGATTTTGATTACGACACAATCTTATCATTAAGCAACGAAAGTCGGCAAAAATTAAAAAAGTATAGACCTTGCAGTATTGAAGAGGCCTCTAAAATTTCCGGTATTTCGCCTGCCGATATAAACATCTTGTTAATGAACATTATCAAATAAATCAGTTATGTCTTTTTTGTGCCCTTTATGTTCTTGTGAAGATTTTAATGAAGAAATAGAATGCGTGGACTATACCGTTTCAAAAAGAACATTTCAGATAGTGTCTTGCAAAAAATGCGGCTTTTTTCAAACGTATCCGTTTCCTTCCGAAAAAGAGATTGGCTTATACTATCAATCTCAAGATTATATTTCACATTCAGATAAAAAAAGTAGTGTTTTTGATTTAATCTATCATTTAGTAAGAAAATATACCCTTATTCAAAAATTAAACCTCATTAAAAATTATGTTCCACATGGAACAATTTTAGATTATGGATGTGGAACGGGATATTTTTTAGAAACTTGTAAAAAGAATAATTTTACTACTTACGGCGTGGAAGTAAATGATACAGCCAGACAGTTAGCAAAAAATAAAAACTTAAATGTATTAAAGGACTTTAATGAATTAAAAAACTTAAAGTTTGATGTCATCACACTTTGGCATGTTCTTGAGCACTTATATAATCCAGATAATTACATAAAAGATTTTTATAGCATACTCAATAATAATGGGTATTTAATTTTAGCCCTCCCAAATAAAAACTCTTATGATGCTCGATTTTACCAGCAGTATTGGGCGGGATACGATGTGCCCAGACACCTTTTTCATTTTAGAAAAAAAGATATTTTATTACTTACAAGAGGGAAGTATAATCTGGTGGATATTCAGCCCATGTTTTTTGATGCATTTTATGTTTCCATGCTTTCGGAAAAATATAAAAATTCAAATTTGTTTTTCTTAAAAGGATTTATCCGAGGGTTAATTTCAAATATAAAAGCTATAAAAAATCAAGAGTATTCAAGCTTAATTTATGTATTACAAAAAATTTAGGAACTACTTTCTTTTCTATGGAATATTTTGCTGTTTACAGATATATTCGCAAGGAATAAAAGAAATACCAATTTCTATACCAGCAAAGCCGGATAGTTTGTATGGAACACTATTATTTATTAATTCAAAGCAATTATGTATTATTCATGCCGGTTCCGGACCAACCAACAGAGATGGAAATAGCGATTTTGGCGGAGAAAATAATTGCTTAAAGAAATTAGCAGATAGTTTGACCCAACATCATATCTCTGTTTTTAGGTACGACAAAAGAGGTGTTGGAAAAAGTAAAGATGCGTTGGAATCAGAAGATAGTTTAACCATACATAATTATGTAAATGATTTAGTCCAATGGATTGATTTTTTTTCAAAATCGCCTTATAAATTCAAAGAAATTATTTTACTTGGGCACAGTGAGGGCGGCTTGATTGCTACACTTGCAGTACAAAAACGTCCAAAAATTAAAAAACTGATTTTGCTTGCAGGTGCAGGATTTAGAGCGGATACTATTCTAAAGAGACAACTTTCTTACATTCATGAGGATGCTAAAAAGATAATTTTCCCGCTGTTTGACTCTTTGGCTGCTGGCAAAAGAATAGAGAATGTTCCGCCAATCTTAAGTATGTTTTTTAGAGAATCTGTACAAAATTATATGATGTCATGGTTAGCAATAGACCCTGCAAAAGAGCTTTCCAAAATTAAAATTCCAGTACTCATAATTCAAGGAGAAAACGATTTGCAAGTATCAATTAAGGATGCGGAACGTTTGGCAGAGTTTAAGAAAGATGCGGTTTTGAAGATAGTACCAGAAATGAATCATATACTTGTGGAGTCGCCAAAAGAAAGAAAAGCAAACTTAGAAACATACAATAAAAGCGATTTGCCGCTTTCAAAAGAATTGGTGCCAAGCATAATTTTGTTTTTAAAAAAATAAATGTTTCACATGGAACAAAGGGAATGGTTCAAGGACTGGTTTTCATCTGAATATTACAAATTACTCTACAATCATAGAGATGAAAAAGAGGCAGAAGTTTTTATAAAAAATCTTGTACAAAATATTAATCTTAAGGAGGGATCAAAAATTTGGGATAACGGCTGTGGAAGAGGAAGACATTCTTATATTTTTTCAAAACTCGGATATGTTGTAATTGGAACAGATATTAATGAAGTAAATATTGAAGATTCAAATAGAAAATATAAGAATGAAAACTTAATTTTTGCAGTACACGATATGAGAAAGGAGTTTTATGTGAACTATTTTGATATGGTGGTTAATTTGTTTACTAGCTTGGGTTATTTTAATTATCTTTATGAAGAAGTAAAAGTGTTAGAAGTAATGTTCAGAGCAGTTAAAAATAGTGGTTGGGTTATTATTGATTATTTAAATCCTGATTATGTTTTAAAGAAAATTGTTCCACATGAAACAAAAATAATAGATAATATATCATTTGATATTAGAAGAGAAATACAAAGCGATGTTGTATTTAAATACATTAGAGTGAAAGATGGTAATAAGGTGGAAAATTATATGGAGAGGGTACGTTTATTAGATTTTGAGTTTTTTCAAAAGATATTCCAAAAAAATAATCTAAATCTATTAAAAGTGTGGGGAGATTATGAACTGAATACGTTTAACAGAGAAAGTAAGCGAATGATATTTTGGGTAGAAAAAAATAATTTAATTTGAAATAGAACTGTATCTTGCAGATTCACCCTTCCCATTCCTTCCACAAATGGAAGAAATAGGAAGGGTTGACACATTATAAAAATATCCCAATAAATCGGGATTACAGAAATTTATCATAGGGAAAAATTTTCAGGCAACATGTAAGGGAAAACCTTCCACAAAAGTGGAAGCCCCCCTTGTTTGAAAAAAATTATATTTTATCGGCATTTAAAGTTAGACCGTTGCAAAACTTGTCAGAGCTTAATTTTACAACATAACCCTTTGCCACCTCTTACATCGCTGAATTCTCAACGAATTAGAAAACCTGAAATAATAAATAGTTGCAAAACTTAAGAAAAATTTAATTTTGCAACGGTCTCAAAGTGTCAAACTTGTAAATTGAATCTACATAAAAAAATAATAAGACATATTGACAATGGCACAAGTTTTGATTATATTTGCACAGCAAAAGTACATTGATAAACTGGGCCCGAAAGGTATCGACAGTAAGAACAGTGGGTAAGTAAGCACGTCTCCGAATGAGAGTAAACGGAGTAAAACATTCCTCTCAACCCTTAAATGGCGAATCTAACTTCGCTTTGGCTGCCTAATAGATGCAGCTCGTCTTCTCTTAAGCCCTTCTGTCTGGCGTAAGATGTAAGGCGTCGGAAAAAGACAGACCTGAATGCCCACTCCGTTAAGCATTCATTGGTATCCAACGGATAGACATAAAGTATAAGAGGTGTTCTGCTTGCTTTATGCCGAAATTTAAAGTGAACACTAAACGTGTAGAAAGCTTACACATTGCTTACTTGGACCTCCGTTCGATTCGGAGCGGGTCCACAATAAATTTTATTTACATTGTTATTAAAAAACTGATTTGCACAATGAAGAACACAAATGGAGATTGGGTTTATTCAAATTTATGCAAGAAAGAAATTTTTACTATTCTCTTTCAAAATATTTATTAAAAACCATCTCTAAGATTCTTCCTTAGCCAGATTTTTCCAAGTATTCTGAAAGATTTTCCAAAATAAACCAAGCAGAAGGATACGAAGCAATTCTTGATAATTCTTTGGTCGACGATACCCTTTGTTTTAGTAATTGAAATGAAAATTAAACTTCTTAATTGATAACTTGTCTTGATCAATCCTTAAAATTTTATCAATACTGCTATAAAAAAAATCTATTTGCACAGTATAACTCTATGTATTTAAATTTGCAAAAAAATTAAACTTATGAAAAAACTTCCGCTCTACTTTATTCCTTTGTTTTTTATTGTATCGTGTTCCGATTCAAATCAACAAGAAAAAAAGAATACCGCTGCCAATGAAAGTCAGAGATACGATGACGCCTTAGCAGACAAACTGAGTGTTTTTCAGGCATTAGAACCTACCGATACCTTAAACCCTGATTTGGTCAAACTGGGTCATTTTCTTTATTTTGACAATCAATTGTCCCGCAAGCAAAGGATGAGTTGTAATACTTGTCATAATCTTTCTACCTTTGGTGTGGATAATCAGCCGACTTCTAAGGGGGAAGAGGGTAAATTCGGAGACAGAAACTCGCCGACCACTCTGAATGCAGCCATTCATACAGCTCAATTTTGGGACGGAAGGGCTGCTACAGTAGAAGAACAGGCCGGTATGCCTATCTTAAATCCTATTGAAATGAACATCCCTAATGAGAAATTTTTAATAGATCGTTTGAAAAAATCTGAACAATATCAAAAATTATTCAAAGCAGCATTCCCAAATGAAAAAGACCCTATTACTTATGCCAATTTAAAGAAGGCCATTGGTGCCTTTGAACGAAAACTTATCACTCCTTCCCGTTTTGACGATTATCTGAAAGGTAATAAAAATGCCTTGAGCGTAGAAGAAAAAAAAGGATTGCTTACTTTCATTACGACCGGATGCACAAGTTGTCATAATGGTGTTGGTATAGGTGGCAATATGTTTCAAAAATTTGCTGTATATGGCAACTACTGGGATTATACCAAAAGCACAAAAATAGATAGCGGCAAGGTAAAAATTACCAAGCTGGCAGGCGACAGGTTTGTGTTTAAAGTCCCCTCTTTAAGAAACATAGAAAAGACCTATCCATATTTCCACGATGGTAGTGTAAATAACCTTGAAGATGCTGTGAAAATAATGGCCAAAGCACAATTAAATAAAGATTTAATGGACGAAGAAATAAAAGACATTGTTACATTCTTAAAAGCACTGACTGCAGATATTCCCTCTGAATATAAAAACCCACCTGTTTTACAATAGTTGGTCCGAAAATTTTGTAGTAATTGGTTCAACAAATAAACCTGAATCTAACAGTACAGAAGAATGCTTTAGAGATACAATAGAATTTCTGAGTTCGGATATGAGGCATTAGATCTTTAACTGTATTTGTACAATGTGTTGTCGTGGAGGGCGTACGTCGCCCGGCCGTGACGAATACTCTGCATTAAATACATTGTTTACAATATAAGACACTTTTAATGTTTTATTAATTTGAAATCCTATTCGTGCATCGTGAATCCAGTTTCCCTTTTTCCCTCCTGCCATTTCTTTTTCTCTATATTCTTTTAAACCCGGTAATACATAAAAAATAGGCAAATCAAAACCATACTCTTTGAAAATACTTTCTATAAAACGTCTGTCAATATTTTCCATAAAACTTTGGTAGCGCGTGCTCCAGCCCAATGAGATAAATTTCCAATCCGCTTGAATATCATTTTTGAATAAATGTTTGTTGCGATACTTTAAGATTTTTATACCAGGCAATCCCAAGGTGTCTCTTTTGGGGTCAAATCCTAACATCACCGGGTCAATGTATGTATAACCAGAAAAAATTGTAACATTGACAGGACCGATATTTCCGTTTCCCATTAAAGATGTTTCTACACCCTGAATGCGGGCATTGCCAATGTTCTGCGACATAAATCCGGCATAAGGAAGGTCATTTAACCAGAAGCCAGTAGGTCCATTTGGGGCATAGATATTAAACACAAATTCTACCATATTTCTAAATTCCATATAAAAGGCCGAAACATCTATAAAGCCTTTCCAATTATTTATCTTTACCGCTTGTTTAATACCTAATTCAGCACTATATCCACGTTCGGGTTGTAATTTATTATTTGGAAAAATTTTCAAACTACTGACACTGGTACTGACAAACTTTTCTGCAACACTGGGAAAACGATAGCCCTGTCCATAAGACGCTCTGATAAAAGTATACTGAAACAATTGATAATTAATCCCTAATCTTAAAACCGGTTGAAATGGTAAATTGCTAAATTTGTTTTTAATGTTTTGAGTAGTCGTAGCAGTAAATAATGGTAATTCATCAATAGCGATTACGCCTCTTGTAAAAGCGGTATCTACTCTGTAAAACTCACCGCGCAATCCAGCCGAAATATTTAATTGGTTAAAAAATTTTCCGTCATATTGAACATAAGCTGCTGAATTTTTTCCTGTATGGCGTCCATACAATGAATCTGAATATACTTGCTGATACATTAATACAGTGCCAACACTTAATGTCTGATTGACCCAACGTTTCTGATATTGCAATTCGCTGTAATACAATTCTGCTGTGGCTTCCTGATTTTTATTATTTCTGTTTTGAGTAAGATAATACCGGTTACGCCAACTGATTTTATTGCTTCCAAAATTGTAAACAACAAACGGATCTACATTGAACCGATTATTATTATATCTTTGAATGTCTTTTCCTTGCGGAATGTACACGCTATCGGCATTTTGCCAGAGAAAGAACAATCCACCTTTGGTATTCATCATATTGGTATTCACACCTGCAGAGAGCCCCGGAAGTTTTTTAAAGTTATAGCGAATGTTTGCATTCAGACGCCCTCTGTCTTCTGTTTCAAGATAACGGTAGCCATCATCTGAAAATATATGTCCACCAATCACAATATCCCAATTGTTGATTTTTTCGCCGTGTGCAAAGTTTACGCCTCTTTGCCATTGAGAAGTGCCTTTCCACCATTTGTAAGACAAGTTTTTTGGAGCGTCATACGTTCCTGTGAAAAGAGTTACGTGGGTATAAGGTTTTGACTTCGCATACATCGTCCGAAGATTAATTACTCCGTTCAAAGCAGAAGATCCGTAGAGTGATGAAGCGGATCCTTTGATGACTTCAACTTGTTCAGTCGTTTCAAGTGGTAAATAATTCCACTTAATATCATTCGCATCGGCACTAATCATTGGCATTTCATCTACCAGCATTAAAACTCTTGATCCGGCTCCATAAGAAAATCCGCTTCCCCCACGAATACTGATTTGACTGTCATAAACATTTACACCAGGAACTTGATTCATAATTTGATCTAATTGTGTAGTGTTTTTATTCTCAATTAAAGATGGTTTTAATACATCCATACTCACTGTAATATCTGTAATGTTTTGCTCGTATTTTCCAGCCGATACAACCACTTCGTCCAGCAAAGTTTTATCCTTTTTAAGTGTAATATTGTGTAAAATACTATCCTGATTTTCCGGGATTTCAATTTGAGTTGTGTAGGTATTAAATCCCACATAAGAACATTCTATAAAATATTTTTGCTGAGAAACTTCAACCGGTATTTTGATAAAAAATTTACCTTCAAAATTGGTAATGGTGTTGTGTTTTTTATTGACTAAAATAATTGCTCCTACGATGTCTTCATTATCTGTATCGCTGACTTTTCCATAAATGATTTTATATTTTTGCTGAGCATATAAGGCCGATGTTTGGAGCATTCCAATAAAATGAACAATTGCATAAAAACTCAGTAAAAGTGATTTTTTTAAGAATACTTTAAATCCAATGAGATTTCTCTTTTTGGAAAAAATTAATTGGTAATGATAGTGCATAATTTCATTTGAGCGGAAACTTAATTAAAAATAATTGTATTTGAAATGAGAAAAGGATTATTCATTTATCTGAAAATTTTTGATGTATACTTGCACATTTAATATCTTTCAATGAAAAATAGTTGAACACGAAGAATAAAATTTTCTTTTAAAATGGAAATAACAAAAGAACAGTTTTACATAATAGCATTAGCACAGATTAAAAATGTAGGAAGCGTCATTGGGAAAAACTTAATAGCGAACTTTGGTAGTGCTGAAAGTATCTTTAAAGCGAAAAAACATCAATTGCTGAAAGTGCCTGGAATAGGGGATATTATTGCGAATGAAATTTTAAAATCAAAAGATGAGGCCTTGAAGTTTGCAGAAGAAGAGTGTAAAAAAATTGAACAATACAAAATTTCAATTTGTTGTTATACCGATGCGGAGTATCCCACTCGCTTAAAGTTTTTCAATGATAGTCCTTTAGTGTTTTATTATTCTGGAGTGCCTGTGTGGAATGCAGAGAAAACAGTCGCTGTTGTGGGCACACGCAAGCCAACATTATACGGAAAGGATTTGACAATTAAATTTATTGAAGGTATTCGTGATACGAAGGCGGTTATTATCAGTGGACTTGCTTACGGAATTGATGCTGTGGCGCACCAGGAAGCGTTGAATAATGGATTAAAGACAATGGCAGTATTGGGAAATGGGCTGCCCGATATTTATCCGGCGTCTCATACTTTATTAGCCAAAGAGATAATGAAAAACGGTGCAGTCCTTTCTGAATATCCTATTCAATCTGCACCAGATGCTATAAATTTTCCAAAACGAAACAGAATTGTGGCGGCATTATCAGATGCGGTGGTGGTGGTAGAAAGTAAAGTGGATGGAGGTAGCATCATCACAGCTAGCATTGCTAATTCATACAACAAAGATGTGTTTGCTTTTCCGGGCCGAACAAATGATTTGTATAGCAGTGGTTGCAATGCGTTGATTAAATTAAATAAAGCACAAATGATTGAAAATGCAGATGACTTTTTGTATTTTATGAATTGGACCAATGACGATAGACAAAAGAAAAACACATCGCCTTCTTTGCCACTGGCGCTCACATCTGAACAGGAAAAAGTGTTGAATTTATTGAGAGAAAAAAATAAACTGCATATTGATGAGATTAGTTATTATTCTAATTTGCCCGGTAGTCAATTGTCTATGATATTACTGGAAATGGAAATGAATAATTGGATTCGTGCCTTGCCCGGCAAAATGTATGAGGTTTGTGTTTAATAATGTGTGTTTCTGTGTCTTAAATTATGTACAACTAATATTTCTGGTTTCAATTCATTTTTATGTAGTTTTGTCCCTATGAAAAAGATAGCACTAGTTATTGGTTTTGAGATGAAGCGAAAAATTACCAATAAGGTTTTTATTGTAATGACCTTTCTGACGCCTTTAATTATTGCGGGTTTTGTGGCATTGATGTTTTGGTTGAGTATGGAAGAAGAAACAGAATACAATGTATTAGTGGCGGATGAGTCGCAATTTTTTGTAGGCAAATTGCAGGGAAATAATTATGTGACATTTTTGTATTCCAATACCTCTCTAAATAAGTGTTTGGATAAATTAAATCGGGAAGATGTAGATGTGGTGCTGTATATTCCACACAATATAATAGACGGTGCTGGAGGAACGGTTAAAGTATTCTATAAAAAAACACCGGGATTAGCATTTCAAACAATGATAAAATCACAATTAGAAAAACTTTTATTTGAACACAAACTGCTGGCTAATAATATCAACCCTAACGCTATCAGTAGCGCCAGACAAACGATACGAATAGTTACTGAAAAAGTAAATGAAAAAGGAGAACACGCAGAGCAAATTACGGCATTTAATAGTTTACTGGGTTTTTTATCAGGTTTTTTAATGTTTATGTTTATTACAATGTATGGTATGATGCTTTTCAAGAGTGTTTTAGAAGAAAAAACAAATAGAGTAATAGAAGTGATTGTTTCTTCAATTCGTCCGTTTCAATTGCTTATGGGAAAAATTTTAGGTGTAGCTATTTTAGGCATTGGTCAATTTATTGTAATGAGTATTATGACATTTGTATTAATTAGTATTCTTTCAGTTACTTTAATGAGCGGCATTCGTGAGGATTATCAAAAGTTTGTAAAACAACAAAAAGAAGTGTACGAAAAAGGGGTGGAAGCAAATTTTAATCAACTGGAAAATTTTCAGGGAGAATTGGAGGCATTTGAATTGTTGAAGCAAATTGATAAATTAAATTTTGTGGAAATTGCCATTTGTTTTGTTTTATATTTTATTGGAGGATATTTGTTTTACAGTGCCATGTTGGCGGCCTTAGGAAGTGCTGCAGATGCTGAAACGGATGCCCAGCAATTTACTTTACCGGTTACTTTGTTTTTAATGGTAGGATATTTTATTGCGGCTAAAATGATGACCAATCCAGACACTTCTCTTTCGTATTGGGCGTCGTTTATTCCATTTACTTCGCCTATTGTGATGATGGCACGTTTGCCGTTTGGTGTGCCGTTTTGGGAAGTAGCGTTTTCTATTGGGTTATTATATCTTTCATTCTTTTTGATGACAAAATTATCTGCTAAAATTTATCGCACAGGTATTTTAATGTATGGTAAAAAAGCCACTTGGAAAGAGATTTTCAGATGGATGTTGAATTAGCAAAAGCATTTACATGGTCTCATAATTTGCACAATCGCAAAAAAAAATACTACTTTGCATAAAATTTATTCCTATGCCAGGCACTGAAAAATTTGGTAAAGAAGAATTAAAAGAAGTGATGGATGTAATGAACACGGGTATTTTATTTCGTTATAATCATGAAGCACAACGCAAGAATATCTGGAAAGCCCGTGCGTTTGAAGAGGAAGTAAAAAAAATAACCGGAGCAAACTATGCGCTGGCTGTAAGTAGTGGATCGGCAGGTATTCTAGCGGCATTAGCGGCATCCGGTATTGGGTACGGAGATGAGGTGATTGTGCCGCCTTTTACTTTTGTGGCCACTATTGAAGCAGTGATGTTTTTAGGGGCTGTTCCTATTTTTGCTGAAATAGATGAGACATTGTGTTTGAGTGCAGAGGGTATTGAAAAGGCCATAACTCCTAAAACCAAAGCCGTTTGTCTGGTACACATGTGTGGAGGGATGGCGGATATGGAGAGTATTTTGGAGGTGGTGAAAAAACACAATTTGCTTTTGGTAGAAGATGCAGGACAGGCCTTTGCGGCATCTTACAAAGGCAGGTATACCGGTCTTTTTGGAAAAGCAGGAAGTTATTCTTTTGATTTTTTCAAAATTGCCACAGCCGGCGAAGGCGGAGTATTTGTAACGAATGATGAACACACTTATAAAATGGCTGAATATTTTTGCGATCATGGGCATAACCACGAAGGAAATAACAGAGGCATGGAACAACATCCCATTGTAGGATTTAATTTTAGAATCAGTGAATTGCACGCTGCGGTTGGATTAGCACAAACCAGAAGAGTTCCTGAAATAAAAGCCATCAATCAAGCACACAAAAAGTATTTACAATCTCTCATCAAAAACGAAGTGAATGAAATAGAATTCTCTCGTTTGCCAGATGAATCAGGCGATTCAGCCACTTTTTTAAATTTAATGTTGCCCAATACAGAAGTAACAAAATCATTTGTTGATATTTTAAATCAAAAAGGAATAGGAGGGTTTAATTATTGGTTTACCAATATGTATCATTTTATCAATCAATGGGAGCATATAAAAAATCTGAAATTCCCTAATAAAATGGCTATTCATTATTTGCCAACGTCTCAGGATTATCGTGCTATACAATTACCAAAATCACAAGAAGTAATAGGACGTCTTGTTTCGTTTGGAGTTCGTGTGAGTTGGACCGAAGAGGAGATGAACATCTTAGCAAAACAAATCGTAGAGGCGCTGAAACAAGTGCTGGTAAAGGTGTAATAAAATAAATCATGTTACTATGCCACACAAGAATTTTAAGAACATTGATAAAGTTGTTTTTGGAAGAGGGGCTTTTCATCAATTGTCTGAAATCATTGAGCCGGTGCGAAAAGAAAACAATCACTATTTTGTTTACATTGTAGACAATTATTTTAAGGATAAGCCACTTTCAAAGCAGTTGCAGAATAAGCCAGAGGACTTGATTTATTTTATTGATGTAGATCCGCATGAGCCGACTACTGAACAAGTGGATACATTGAGAGATGAAATTTTGCAAACAAAAGGATTGCCTTCCGGAGTGATTGGTATAGGAGGCGGAAGCATTATGGACATTGCGAAAGCACTTTCATTAATGCTCACCAACGAGGGTTCATCCACACAATATCAAGGGCTTAATTTAGTGAAGAAGCCGGGGGTATATCATCTTGGCGTGCCCACTATTTCTGGTACTGGGGCGGAAGTCAGCATGACGGCTGTATTAACGGGTCCAGAGAAAAAATTAGGATTGAAGTGCGATTATACAGTGTTTAATCAAGTGATATTAGATCCGGAATTAATTGCGACTGTGCCGAGAGACAAATGGTTTTACACGGGAATGGATACGTACATTCATTGTATTGAAAGTGAAAATGGTATTAAGAAAAATGCTTTTAGTACGGCGTATGCACAGACCTCTTTAAATTTATGCAGAGAAGTGTACTTAGAAGAAGGCAGTGGACAAAAGCCCGAAAATGATGATAAATTGATGGTAGCGTCTTTAATGGGTGGATTAAGTTTGACGTATAGTGAAGTGGGGGTGTGTCATGCATTGAGTTATGGCTTATCTAAAATTTTAGGATACAGACATTGTTATGCCAATTGTGTGATATTCCAGCATTTAGAAGATATTTATCCGGATGGTGTAAAAGATTTCAAAAAGATGCTGGAAAAAAATCAAATTGAATTACCGCAAGGATTGAGTAAATACTGGGATGATGCGACACTAACCGCTATGGCACAAGTGTCTTACAATCTGCCGTTTATGTGGCACCATGCTTTTGGAGAAAATTATAAAGAAATAGCCACAGTAGAGTATATTCAATCGCTGTTCAAACGTTTATAGATTTTGTTTATGAAAAAAGTTTTTTATATAAGTTTTATTTATGTATTTGTTTATTTAAGTTCCTGTAATAATTCAAAGGATTTACCTAAAAACAGTGAAGTTGCAAAAGACACCTCTGCTTTTCGTTCTGATACTGTTCATTCCAAAGAAATTATTGCCAACGATACGAATTTCAAAGGAATAATGACTATTCCTGAGCAAATGGCTTTATGTATATTGGATTCTGCTTCTTCAAGAGAGGCCTCCAAAAAGATGGAAGAGAATTATAATAAGATATTGAAAGATGTGGATCTTTTGAAAGTAAGGGTGGCAGACCAGCCGGGATGTATTTTTTATTCCTCTTCTCCAGAGAAAATTGTTTTTGAAACGTTTATGATATTGAAAGACAAACCTAAACAAACACCTAAATATTCTAAGCCAGTGATATTAGAAGCGACATTAGGATTATTATATGATCATTATGGAACTTTTAATACCATTCATCAGAGTTATGCAAAAATTGAGAACATCTTAAAATTTTCTGGCTACAAACAAGTAGGCCCTACCAGAGAAATTTATGTTTTGCAGGAAGATACTGCAAAATGGCGTACGAGAATCATTGTGCCCATTGCAAAACAATAAAGAGTCATTTCAAAAATCTGTTTACATTCATTTCATTGTCAATGATTTTTCCTTTGAATATTGCATCTGCTAAAACCTTTGCACAATAAGGGGACAACATAATGCCTTTTGTTCCTAATCCGTTGAACATCCACACGTGCTTATATTCAGGATGCGATCCTAAAATAGGTCTTCTATCCGCTGCTGGTCTTACTCCGGCATAATGCCCAATGATTTCATAATCTACCGTAAATAATTCTTCAAACTCAAGTAAAAGTTTTTGTTTAATTTCTTCGGTGGGGGTGTCATTTAAGTTTGTCCAATCATAATTTGAACCAATCAGGTATTTGTTATTTCCATTAGGAATGATGCTGATATGTTTGTGTAAAATGATATTTTCAGGGAATAAATTAGTTTTTGTTTCTATTTCTACTATCTCGCCTTTGGCTGGTTTTAAGGACACAAAAGAAAACAGCGGATTCTCTTTTACTTTATATCCTTCACAAAAAACAATGTGTTGAGCAAGTATATTATCATATTCAATTTGATGACCTTTTATGTTTAATAAATCGTGGTAAAAAATGTTTTCAATAAAACTATTTTGCTTTTTGAAAAATTCAATAGAATAATAAATGTATTCTGTTGTAATCAAGCGTCCACAATGATTTACTTCCCCTACTTTAAGCTCTTGTTTTAATCCAATAAAATTTTTTTGTTGGATTGTTTGTATTGAGTTCAAAAATCTTGGATACAATTCTTCTTTTTTAGTCCATAGTTTTTCTTCTTCTGATGAATTCAAAACGTGCCAAACTTTTAAGTGCTGAATAAATTTTTTTTGTAATAATTTTTCTATGTTTGAATAAAACGATAAAAGGTCATTTATTAAAACAGAAGCATTCCATGTTGTTGTGATGCGCTTGAAAACAATAGGGTTCCATATTCCCGGTGCAACGAGTGAGGATAAAGATAATTTAGGTTGACTAATGATGATAAATGTGTTGTTTCTTTGATGCAATTCCCATGCAAGCGTAATTCCTGCAATGCCGCTTCCTACAATAATTACATCCACTTTTTTCATTGAGTATCAATGCTTTTATCGTAACACAAAAAGTATTTGGTCACCTTTTTACTTAATGCTTTGATATTAAAATTATCGCTGGCATCTGCAATGTCCACTAATTTTTTACCATCAAATATCTCAATGGTGAATTTACTTTTCACATAAGCAGAATTATTCACACGGCTATTAATAACAAAATAATGCAATGTGTTTTTGTCCAGTTGGGGATATAATTTTAATGTTTTGGATTGCACTGATTTTACAAGGGAAAGAGGGATTTTTTCTTTTTGAATAATAGTACGAAATAATTCTCTATTGATGAATTTTTTACATAAGGTTGACAAAACAAAATCTTCTTCTTGCCTCCATACTTTTATAGACGCAATGATGTCATTATCGTCCAGTTGAACAAAGTGCTGAATAATTGGAGAATTGTTTTTGTAAAAGTCCTGTTTTGAAAAATCATTGATTAAGAAAAATTTCAATGCAGGGGTAGCAAATAGGTTGTGTTTTTCACGAGTAGAAAGTTCTTTAGCCCTCCTTAAAATTTTTACAAGCATATTTTCAGCAGATAAGACCGTTTTGTGCAAATACACTTGCCAATACATCAATCTTCTGGCTATGAGGAATTTTTCAATGCTATAAATTCCTTTTTGTTCTACTACTAATTTATCATCAATTACAGTGAGCATTTTAATAATTCTATCTGTACCAATAACGCCTTCGCTTACACCTGTAAAAAAACTGTCTCGTAATAAATAATCTAATCTGTCTGTATCTAATTGACTGCTGACCAATTGATGAAAAAATTTACGCTCGTATTTATCTTCAAAAATATCAATGGCTAATTGCAATTTATTATCAAATTGAATGTTTAACTCTTTCATTAAAACAGAAGAAAAATCTTCGTGAGAAACACTTTTTACCAGAGTGTTTTCCAAAGCATGTGAGAAAGGACCATGGCCAATATCGTGAAGCAAAATAGCGATTAAAGAGGCCTCTTCTTCTTCGGTAGATATCTTAATACCTTTGCTTCTTAAAGTGCGTATGGCTTCCTGCATCAGATGCATGGCGCCAATGGCGTGATGAAACCTTGTGTGTAAAGCACCGGGATAAACAAGATTGGTGAGCCCTAATTGTTTAATTCTCCGCAATCTTTGAAAATAGGGATGATTGATAATTTCCAAAAGTATCGGATATTCAATGGTAACAAAACCATATACCGGATCGTTGATAATTTTTGGTTTAAATGTCATGGTGATTGTGTTTTTGAATAATCTGCAAAAGGTCTTGATAAATCAAAGGTTGGGCAGCAATAATTTCTTTTCCGAAGAGAAAATTTTTTTCTGCAGAAAAGTCCGTAACAATAGCCCCTGCTTCCAATGCGATTATCGCACCGGCGGCTACATCCCAAGGATTAAGATGCCATTCAAAAAATCCATCAAAACGTCCGCAGGCCACATAACACAAATCAACAGCCGCAGCGCCCATTCGTCGTATTCCCAAACTATTTTGAATGAGGTCTTTCACTACATTCAAATGTATCTCGACTTTATCAAATTTAGAAACAGAAAAGCCCGTAGCAATGAGACAATCAGAAAGTTTAGTGTTGCAAGCGACAGATATTTTCTTAGTATTAAGATAAGCGCCATTGTTTTTTTCTGCAAAAAATAATTCGTTGGTAGGAATGTTATAGACCCAACCATACATGATATTTTTTTGATGAGCGAGTGCGACACTGATGGCGTAAGAAGGTAATTGTCTGGTAAAATTAGTTGTTCCGTCCAGTGGGTCAATAATCCAGTTCCATTCTTTTTGAGTGTATTGGGTATTTTCTTCGGCAATAAAACCAATAGAAGCATTTAATTTTGATAATTCTTGTATTAAAAATTTTTCTGTTTCAATATCTACATAACTGACCAGATCAAAAGTAGTTTTGTGTTGAATGTTTTTAGCATCAAATTTTTGTTGTTCTATGGCAATTTTTTGCCCTGCTTGTAAAATAAGATTCTTGACTGTATCTAAAAGCTGCGATGTAATGTTCATGATTTTTTATCAAGGGCAAATATGACAATATTTTTTATCCTAATTGTAAACGAATTTGAATGGCACAATCTATAGAAACGTATAAGAATTCTTTAATGATTAAATTCACAGAATTTCCTAATTTTGCCCTTCTATGAAAGCCACACAAGCTCTTTATCTGGCGGGTGATTTTGTAAATACTTCTTCATCGCTTCCTGTTATCAATCCTTATACCAATCAAATTGTTCAACATGTTTCTCTGGCCGATGAATCCATGGTAGAACTTGCTATTCAAAAAGCCCAGACGGCATTTTTACATACTAAAAGTTTGTCTTCTTATCAGCGATACAGCATATTGTCTTTTATTGCACAACAAATTGAACAAGAAAAAGAAACCTTTGCAACGCTGATTGCTACCGAATCGGCTAAACCATATAAGTATGCACTGGCAGAAGTGAATCGTGCTGTTCAAACATTTATTATTGCGGCTGAAGAAAGTAAACGCATTCCTTACGAATATTTTTCTTTGGATACCACGCCCGATTCACTCCATAGAGAAGCAGTAGTGAAGCGCTTTCCAGTTGGGGTAGTATTGGCTATTACACCATTTAATTTTCCATTGAATTTAGTCGCACATAAAATTGCACCGGCTATTGCATCGGGATGTCCTTTTATCTTAAAGCCCGCTTCGGCTACTCCGTTAACTGCCCTGAAACTGGCAGCAATTATTCAACAAAGCAATTGGCCAAAAGCGGCCGCTTCTGTATTGCCTTGTTCATCCTCTGTTATTGAAAAATTTTTGAATCATCCGTTCATTGCAAAAGTATCTTTTACCGGATCTCCTTCGGTAGGTTGGAAAATCAAATCTATTGCGGCGTCTAAAAAAGTAACATTAGAATTAGGTGGCAATGCCGCTACTATTATTACCGAAAGTGCAGAAGTAGAAAAAATTATAGATCATTGTGTAGTCGCTGGTTTTGCATATAGCGGACAGATATGTATTCATACGCAACGTTTTTTTGTTCATCCCAAACATTTTCAAAAGTTCACACAATTGTTTTCAGAAAAAGTGAAGCAACTGAAATATGGTGATCCCTTAGAAAAATCAACCGATATTTCTGTGATGATAGATGAAGCCAATGCTATTCGCACAGAGCAATGGATTGAAGAAGCGCTTAATCAAGGAGCAACGCCAATTTTGAGAGGAAAGCGAATAGGAAGTTATCACGAGCCCGTCATTTTAAGCAATACGAATAATTCTATGAAAGTGTATGCAGAAGAAGTGTTTGCACCTGTTGTATGTATTGAACTTTACAATGGTCATATTCAGGATGCCGTGCAAAAAGTGAATGATTCAAAGTATGGTTTGCAATGCGGTGTTTTTACCAATGATATAAAAGAATTGAATGATTGTTTTGAACACATTGAGTGTGGTGGTATTATTCACAATGCCTGTTCTATTTTACGGCACGATGCCATGCCTTACGGAGGGATTAAAAATAGTGGCTTTGGCAGAGAAGGTGTGAAATATGCTATAGAAGAAATGACCGAACGAAAATTATTGGTAAAAGAAAAATAATATGCAGT
>CAZNVL010000032.1:0-820 GCA_964576565.1 uncultured Flavobacteriaceae bacterium
TTTAATGTTTATGATGTAGAAGTTAATTCTGCTGGAGAAATTATAGCGGCTGGTTCTACCGGGAATTCAGGCAGTGCCTCTCGTACCGGTTATGTGCAAACATTTGCTGCTTCCGCTTGTGCCCCACAATCTTTAATCTGCTGCGATCCAAACATTTGTCCTCCTCCGCAAAAATGTCTGAACGACCCACCATTTACTTTTTCTGTTTCTACTCCCGGTGGAACATTCAGTGCCTCGTGTGGTAGCTGTATCAATTCTTCCACCGGCTCTTTTAGCCCATCCGTCGCAGGCACCGGCACACATGTTGTAACCTATTCACTCTCGTGCGGCTCACAAACCACACAGGTTGTAGTGACGCCTTGTGCCACACTCAACGTTTGTTCTTTACCCTCTGGTTCATTGCAAGTCAGTGGTGGTACTCCTTCTTATACTTGGGCATATCAGACAAGCAGCGTGAATTGTAGTGGTTGTACTATTGGATGTACCTTTCCACCCGGCTGTTCTGTAAGTGTTACATATTGGTCCAACTATGCAACAGGATCAGTAGTAGCAGCCCCGCCCAACTATCCTATAAGAATTACAGATGCAACGGGATCTACCTTACAAATCAACAGTGCTGCTTCCATTACGCCTTGTGTCAGTTGTCCTACCATTACAATCACGCCTACTATTCAAAATGCACTATGTAATGGTGGTACCGGTTCTTCCACCGTTACAGCATCCGGCGGCACTGGTCCTTATACGTACACATGGATGCCCGGGAACTTAACTGGTTCTGTTCAAACGAATTTAAATCCTAATACTGTTTACACCATAACCG
>CAZNVL010000032.1:830-22299 GCA_964576565.1 uncultured Flavobacteriaceae bacterium
TACTTTAACATTGAGTGTCACACAACCTTCGCCCATTACCTCTACCATTAGTGTAACAAATGCCACTTGTCAAGCCGCCAATGGAAGTGCTACAATCAATGTATCGGGTGGCACTTCTCCCTACACATATACATGGACACCCACTGGTGGCAATTCCAACACAGCAAGTGGATTAGCGTCCGGCAATTATTCTGTTACAATAAAAGACGCTAACAATTGTATAATAACACAAACTCTAAGTATCGGTTCAACAACCATATCCATCAATTCTTCTGTAAACATTCAAAATGCTTCCTGCTCTACATTAGGGAGTGCTACCGTTACACCATCGGGTGGGTCAGCTCCTTATTCGTATACATGGATTCCTACCGGTGGCAATGCCTCTGTTGCAACAGGATTAAGTATCGGAAACTATACCGTTAATATCTCTGACGCCAATGGTTGTAGTACTTTTACAACATTAACAATAGGCGGCACCGGGATTGCCATCACCTCCATTCAAACTCAATCCGTAACGTGCTACGGAGGTAACAATGGTAGCGCAACAGTAAATGTTACTGGCGGTACAACGCCTTATTCTTATACATGGTCACCTTCGGTCAGTACTTCTTCTACTGCTACTAATCTTTCAGCAGGGAATTATACAGTGTATGTTCAAGATAATGCTTCATGTACCGCATCCACAGTAGTCAATATCGCTCAGGCCAATGATTTTACAATCTCCGTATCAAGCACATCCGTAAGTTGCAACGGAGGGAATAATGGCAGTGCTACTATTACCGTTCAAGGAGGTACTGGCCCTTATTCGTATACATGGCAAGCTTCTGGTGGTAATAGTAATACAGCATCCAACTTAACGGCCGGCACTTACACCATTCAAGTTAGTGATGTGAATAACTGTTCAACATCTGTAACTGTTTCTATACCTGAACCTTCTTCAATGACTATTACAGTCACTTCAACTAACAACTGCGGCGGTAATGCAACTGCCACTGTAAATGTAACTGGAGGTACTGCACCGTATTCGTATACATGGAGCCCGATTGGTGGAAATTCCAATGTTGCAAATAATCTCCCGCCGGGCAATTACACCATCTATGTATCAGATAACAATTCTTGCAATGGCTCTGCCACATTCACTGTTTCTACTTCTAACATTTCTTACACTTTTACTGTTGATTCCGTTGATTGCTTTGGTGGTGCTAACGGCAGTGCAACTGTCTCTGTACAAGGCGGGATTGCCCCTTATACATACACATGGTTACCCAATGGTGGTAATTCTAATAGTGCCAATAACCTTTCTACCGGGGTATATACCGTAAACATTACAGATGCTACAGGTTGTAATATTTCTCCTACAGTCAATATATCTCAACCCAATTCAATTACTCTGAATACTTCACCCAACGCTTCAATATGCCTCAATAATACAATTGCTATTTTTGCAAACGCCTCTGGCGGTAATGGTAATTTCTCTTACAATTGGGATCCGGGAGGCATTGTCAATAATGGCACTCTGAACGTTTCACCCACATCAACAACAATCTATTCTGTACAAGCAACCGATGGAAAAGGATGTACAAGCGGAACATACACTCTTCAAATAACTATACATCCTACACTCTCAGCGGTTGGTAATACTATTACAATTTGTGATAATTCAAACATTATACTTTCGCCAACTATTACAAGCACAGGAAATGGTGGACCGTATTCTTATACATGGAATACTGGGGCTAATTCTTCCAGTATCAATGTAACAGGCAACTATGCTACTCAACCGCACAACTATACTGTAACTATCAGCGATGGCTGTAATACCCCTGTAAATGCTTATTTTACAGTGAGTGTAACACCCATCCCTTCGTCTTCTTTCACTGCAAACATCACCAAAGGATGTCCACCTGTAAAAGTGGATTTTACAGCAAACCCATATAACTCGGCTTTCACTTATTCATGGAATTTAGGAAATGGGCAAACGGCCGTTGGTTATTCTGTTTCTACCACCTATACAGCAGCAGGATATTATGATGTATCGCTCACGGTATCTAACGGAAATTGCACCGCATCTACTACATACAGCAATTATATTCAAGTGTATCCTGATCCGGTGGCTGATTTTATAGCCAATCCATGGACTACCTCTGAATTTGAACCCACTGTAAGTTTTACAAGTACTTCACAAGGGGCTATTACATACAATTGGTTTTTCAGCGACTTTGCAAGCGGGGCAAATAATACCAGCAATGTTCAAAACCCCATCCATACCTTTACTCAGCCCGGCACTTATTCCGTGGCACTGGTAGTATATAACCAATACGGTTGTAGAGATATGATTGTAAAAACAATAATTGTAGAACCCGAATTCCATTTATACATTCCGAATGCCTTCACACCCGATGGCAATAACATTAATGATGTATTTATTTGCAAAGGTACGGGTATTGATGTTACAAGATTTGAAATGCTGATATTTGACCGATGGGGAGAATTGATATTTAAAACAACAGATTTCTTTCAAGGGTGGGATGGAACCGTAAAAGGCAAGAAAAATAAAGCCACTCAGGATGTTTATATTTACAAAATAAAAGTTTATGATTTGAAAGGCGATAAGCACGAATTTGTTGGACATGTTACCTGTCTTCCGGGCACAGATGAATTTTAATTCATTTTTTCAACACGACATATTATTTACTAACATAACAATGATTTTTATCAGTTTTTTCTTTTTCTTTGCACAAAAAATAATAATGAAAAAAAATGCTTTTTTTCTAATTTATTGGTTCTCACTCAATCTGTCTTTTGCTCAATTGAATTTTTATGAAGGATTTATTGTAAATGAAACCGGCGATACTATAAAAGGCGAAATCAAAGCCAATCCCAAAAAAGAATTATCTCTTTTTGCCAAAGTATTATTTAGAGACCAACAAGGATTTTCAAAAACATATAAAGCCGATAAAATCAAGGGCTTTGCCTATTACAATCCCGATAAGAAAAAATGGAATCAATTTTTAGCTATAAACGATGGTGAATCAAAATTTTATAAAATATCTATACATCAACCAATCATTATTTATGAGTATCAATTTGAAGATATGCAAATGGGAGAATTTTTTACTGCCAAACAATATTTTATCAAACACAATAATGAATTTGTGCGCTTAAAATCTAAAAAATTAAAAAAACAATTATCTGAATACATTGACAACGAAGAAATTTTAAGTGAGTTAGAAAAAATGGACGAAATTGATATTGAAAAACTTTCTGCATTATTTGAAAAACATTATTCAAAATCCTCTTCCTGATTTTTGTTTGAAAAAATAAATTCTTGCTCTTAAATTTGCAGTCAAAAAAATATATGAGTCATCATTCAGAACATTCTCATACTGAAGAAAAAAAATCCGTCAACTTTTGGGCGCCTTTAATTGGTGGGCTTGTTGTTTGGTTGATTATTTTAATTATTGAAACCAATCTGGACGAAAGAGATAATCACGTAGCCAACACTCAACCTACTACTGAAGAAGTTCATCACTAATATTCTATCTTTGTCAAACGAAATAATTGAAGTGTACACGGATGGTGCGTGCTCCGGAAATCCCGGAAAAGGGGGATGGGCAGCTATTTTGTTGTATAAAAATCATCGTAAAAATTTAGCCGGCGGCTATCGTCTTACTACGAATAACCGAATGGAATTAATGGCAGTGATTGAAGCATTAAAAGCCATTAAAAACAGAGATATTCCTGTAAAAGTGTATTCAGATTCTCAATATGTAGTAGAAAGTATTAATAATGGTTATATACATAACTGGATTAAAAAAAACTTCAAAAATGTGAAAAATCCAGACCTGTGGCAAGAATTGATAGAACTCATAAAAACTTTTAAGAACATAGAATTCATCTGGGTGAAAGGTCATCATACCAATATCTACAATAACGAATGTGATAAAATGGCTGTTAATGCCTATATGTCAGATGAAAAAGGCGTTCGGTTACTTGTTGATACCTATTACGAAAACTTATTAAAACCAGATAACAATTCTAATAACAATAATCTATTCAATTCTTCTCTTTGATAAATCTATTATTTTTGCATAACTTTTCCTTAAATTACCTTGCTGAATTTTTAATATGTTAGAATTTCCTGACACCATTCAATACTACAAAAACAAACCTTTTTCAGAACATCTAAAAATTGAAAAATTTTATTTCCAAAACTTTCAGCACATTGATTATGCAATTTATAAACAAGAAAGAATTCAGCATCTAAAATCTATTAATGAAAATGGTATTTTAAATGCATTAATTGATTATTTACAATTTTATACTCCTAAAATTGCAGTATTTCCGGGCAGTTTCAATCCCTTTCACAAAGGACATTACAATGTATTATTAAAAGCAGAAAAAATTTTTGACAAAGTGATCATTGCATTTGGTGAAAATCCGGAAAAACCACCTCGCTCATTTCCAATCCCTTTTACTATTCAAAACAGACAAATTGAACATTATACTACTTTACTGACGGACTTTGTTTCTAAACTACCTTATGATGTGACAGTTATTCGTGGATTGAGAAACTCTACCGATTTTCATTATGAGCAAAATCAATACCGCTACATGCAAGAACTTTACCCCAAAATAAAAATCATCAATATCTTCTGCGATAAAATGTATGAACACATTTCTTCATCGGGCATCCGCACCCTTCAAAAATACAATCAACATCAACAATATCTTTTAGATTAAAAATTATGTTAGACAGAACTAAAGCTCCAGAAATACAGATTATTGACAAAATAGAAATTTTACCAACTAAAGAATACACACTAAAAAATGACTTTAAAGTTTACACACTACATTCGCCTGAATGTGAAATAATTCAATTATCTTTTTTCTTTAAATCCGGCTTTATTCATCAATCCAAAAAATTACTTGCCAGCACATTTACCTCTTTACTCATCAATGGCACATTACATCATAATGCCCGTGAAATCGCAGAAATGCTTGAACAATTCGGCGTTTTTTACAACATAGAACCCGGGCCTGTTTATTCCAAATTACAATTTACCTTTCTTAAAAAAAATACCTCTTCTGTTCTTCCTATCCTTGAAGAAATCATCAAATATGCCCACTTTCCACAAGAAGAACTAGATATTTATATCAAAAATCATATTGAGCAATATCAAACATCTATTAAAAATGTGAGTGTTTTAGCTCAATGGAACTATTCCAAAATTATTTATGGTTACGAACATCCGCTCAATAAATTCCATACCCCCGATGATTTTAAAAATATCACAAGAAACGATCTTTTAGAATTTTTCAACACACACATTCATCCCAAAAATGGTTTTATTTTTATTTCAGGAAATATGGACGACAAGCTTTTGCATCAGATAGAACACGCCTTTGGCAAGGAAGATTTTCATCAATCCCATTATCAACATAATGAAAACGTACCGCCACCCATTTCTTATGAAACACACTCCTATACACAATTTCCAGATGCTTTACAATCGGCTATTAAAATCGGAATGCCGGTATCTCTGCATTCAAAACATTCCGATTACTTTGATTTTGTCATTGCTAATACTTTATTAGGTGGATTCTTTGGTTCTCGTCTTATGAGCGTTATTCGGGAAGAAAAGGGCTACACGTATGGAATATATTCCTCTCTCAACACTTATGATGCGTATTCTGTATTCACTGTCAGTGCCGAAGTAAAAGCCGAACACACGCAAGCCAGCATTGACGAAATTATCAAACAAATCGAACTTCTGCAAAATACACCACCCGATGAAGAAGAATTACAAATTGTAAAAAACTATTTATCCGGAGAACTGCTGGACCTAACCGATGGTGTCTTAAAACAAGACAATCTTTGGAAGTCAATCATCATAAGAAAATTAGATAAAGATTATTACAATTTATTTTTGAAACGAATTAAAGAAATACAAGCAGAAGAAGTGTCGTTCGCATTAAAAAAATACATAGATATTTCCAATCTAAAAAAGTGCATTGTTGGTAAAATCAATTAACTCAAAATGAACTTAAATAAAAAAGAAATAAAAGCACGACAAGAAAAAGCACAAAAGATATTTTCTGTTTTTGAAAAACATTCCCCCAATCCTACCACCGAACTTCACTATCAAAATGAATACGAACTATTAGTAGCAGTCATCCTCTCGGCACAATGCACGGACAAACGTGTCAATCAAATTACACCCGCATTGTTCAAAAATTATCCAGATTTCCAATCCTTGGCTAATACCACAACAGAAAAGATTTTTGAACTAATAAAATCGTGCAGTTATCCCAATAATAAATCCAAAAATCTGGTGGCAATGGCTAAAACCATTGTAGAACAATACAATGGGAAAATACCTCAAGACATCAACGAATTGGTAAAAATTCCCGGCATAGGCAGAAAAACTGCTAATGTGATTTTATCTGTTGCCTTCCATAAACCGACATTAGCCGTAGATACTCACGTTTTCAGAGTATCCGCCAGAATAGGTCTTACGAAAAACGCTAAAACACCCGAACAAGCCGAACAACAATTATTACAGATTATTCCTGAAAAATATCTGCGAGATGCGCATCATTGGCTCATTCTTCACGGCAGATATATTTGCACTGCACGGAAGCCAAAGTGTGATGAATGCCTCCTCTCAAAGTATTGTGATTATTTCAATCAACCGTAAACACTTTCTTATTCTATATTTCATTATTATTGCTGCCTGAAAAATTTTTATGAAAAGCAAAGGATGGATAGTTGTGATAATAATTTTAATCCCTTCTCTAATATGGGTACTGTTAGATGTGAGTTTAATACATTCTAAAAAACTCAATTACTTTGGTCCTAAAAAACTTGCCAACAATCAAAAAGATACCATTTATTATTTCGTAAAAGAAACTACTTTTTTCAATGAAAAACTTCAACCCGTCCTATTAGATACCAATCGTTTCAAAGTTTTTATGATTGCTTTTATTAAGCCAGATTACATTAAAGAAAAATTCCGCATTGACCAATTTTTAACAATGGCTCATTATGAGCCCGATAAAATCAAACACATCCCCATAGTATTAGTTTATCCTTTCAAAAACAATTCTATACTTTTTCATCTTAAAGATTCTCTTCACCTTAATCTTCCCAACATCCACACTCTTTATCTACCCGATAGCATTTTTCCAACCATCTATCAAAAATATTTTATTCAAAAACCCTACTATGTAGATTATAGTTTTACCGTCCTTGTAGATAAAGACAGACACATTCGTGGTTATTACGATTGGCGTTATGCAGACGAACTCAAACGTTCTATTCAAGAATTTAATCATCTCATCATCAAAGAAGGTTACAAAGAAACATTACAAAAAAACAAAATTGAACAACGATGAAGAAAATCAGTACACAACTTTTTGTCCTCCTCTCTTTTTTTCTCACATCTTGCCAGCAAAACAAAACAGCTGACAAAAAATTTTTACTTCCCATTTTAGGCGAAAAAAAACTTTCTAAAATCGGTGACAAAACAGATACTATTTATCATACCATCGGATCATTCACACTCACCAATCAATACGGCGAGATTATCACCGATAGTGTTATTAAAAATAAAATTTACGTGGCAGATTTTTTCTTTGCTACCTGTCAAAGCATCTGCCCTAAAATGTCGCATCAATTAAAGCGAGTGCAAGATACCTTTACTACAAAAAATGATTTTCTCATCTTATCACACACTGTCAATCCAGACCATGACACAGTAGAAGTGCTAAAAATTTATGGAGAAAAATACGGTGCTGTAAAAGGCAAGTGGCACTTGCTCACAGGAAATAAAAAACACATTTATGATTTAGCCCGTTATCAATACCTTGTGAATGCTGATGAAACCGAAGGTGAAGGGGATTTGTTCATACATTCAGAACTATTTATTTTAGTAGATAAAGACAAACGAATTCGTGGTGTTTACGATGGTACGGATAGTTTGCAGGTCAATCAATTAATACACGACATTCGTCTGTTAGATAAAGAATATCAGCAATGAAACAAACAAGCATTGCCGTCAATGTCCGACACCTGATTCCCAACAAAATGGAAGGAATCGGCTGGTTTTCTTATCAAATAATGAAACGTTTGACACAACAGCATCCGGAGGTACATTTTTATTTTTTATTTGATAGAAATTTCAGCGATGAATTTATTTTTTCTGAGAACATTACACCCATCATTCTCACGCCACCAGCCAGACATCCACTCTTGATTTACATTTGGAATGAATTTACTGTGCCCAATCTATTAAACAAACTCAAGCCCGATGTTTATGTATCATTAGATGGTTTTATATCCAAAAGAGCAAATTACAAACAGTATGCGGTCGTTCACGATATTAACTTTGTGATATTTCCAGAACATCTGACGTGGAGCATAAAAAAACTATACAATTATTTTTTTGTAAAACACATTCATCACGCCGATAGAATAGCCACTGTATCTGAGTTTAGTAAATCAGAAATCATTCAACATTTACACTATCCTGAAAATAAAATTGACATTATTCCCAATGCCAGCAACTTGAAGTTTCGCACCATTTCATCAGAAGAAGAACATCCTATTAAAGCACAATTTACTAATGGAAAAAATTATTTCTTGTATGTAGGAAGTATTCATCCCAGAAAAAATATCATCGGGCTAATAGAAGCATTTAATCAATACAAATTAAATACATCATCAGATGATAAATTAGTCCTTCTAGGACGCTTTTTTTGGGGCAAAAGTGAAGTGGAAAATGCTGTTGAAAAAAGTCCATTTAAAGAAGATATTGTATTTACAGGAAGATTGGAGGACGACACGATGATGGTATTAATGAAATTTGCTAAAGCATTGGTAATGGTTTCTTTCTACGAAGGATTTGGTGTTCCAGTCATTGAAGCCATGCAATTGGGCACGCCGGTTATATGTTCCAATACAACAGCATTAAATGAAGTCGCGGGAGAGGCCGCTCTCAAAGTCAATCCAAAAGATATTCAAGCAATTGCCAATGCAATGCAAACAATCAACGACCATCCTGAAATCGTTAAAACCCTTGTCCGTAAAGGCAAAGAACAAGCACAAAAATTTAACTGGGACATTTCCGCTCATAAATTGTGGAAAGGGATAATAGGAGTATTACAAAGTTGATGAACAAATTTAGTATTTTTGTAAAAGAATTTTATCCGAAAATGCGTCTTCATAAAAAAATATTTTATCTGATAGTTATTTTATTCACAGCATCTTTTTCCAATTACGCCCAATACAACGACGAAATGGTTGGTAGAAATCGTAAGCCCAAAATATGGAAAAAATGGAGACATAAAGAACGTTTTAACAGCGAGCCCTTCAACCCTTATCTCAAAAAAAAGAAAAAGGACTTACCTTCTGCTCAAATGAGCAAACAAGACAAAAAAGAACTCCGCCGACAAAAACGACTCGCCAAAAAACAAATGCGTAAAAATAAAAAGGCCTATCAAAAAAATTAGTTTTAACCCTCAAATTGTGTTACAATCCGACCTACATTCACTCTTCCAATTACCTTCCGACTTACCAACTGAAATCATTGTATTTACGCCATATCCTCAAAACTCTCGTTTGATCTACACACTAAATTTTATCTTCCACAGAATCTGGCAGAAAAATTATATGCTCACTAACAACATGGATGAATTTATTCTCTCTGATAAATTAAAAATCAACTATTCCGAAAATTATATTGAAAATTGTATCAATGTTTATCCAACCCCACTCATCACAAATTATTTGAAAACATCTTTTATACCCAATTTTCAAATAACACAAAATACGTTTTATGAAGAAGATATTTTTGCAAAAGTATTTTTCTTTCTCTCTCGTTACGAAGAATGGTTCTTTCAATATCAACCCGATATTCATCAACGCTTTGAAATTCATTGCAGTGTTTTCAGAGCACAATTAAAAACACCCGTAGTAGATGAAAGTATCCATCGTTTCAAACAATACATCCTTCAATTATACCCGCAATTCCAAACACCACATTTTTTTCAAACCATTTATACTTTTGATTTAGATAATATCCTCGCATTCAAAGGAAAATCATTATTTAGAACAACAGGCGCTTTTCTTAAGCATTTATTCAAAAGAGAATTTACTTTCATTAATGAAAGAACTCAAACACTTCTCTCTAAAAAAGACGACCCTTTTATTGAAGTTTACCAATTCATGGAAAAATTATCTCAAAAGCACCCTGTTATTTTTTTTATTTTATGTGAATCCAACACACAATTTGACAGGGCTACAAATCTTCAGCATTCACATACCATTGCTACCTTAAAATATCTTCAATCATTCGCCCACATTGGCTTACATCCTTCTTATGATACGTTTTCAGATGAAACAAAACTTTTGAATGAAAAAAATAAATTAGAAAAAATATTAGAAAACCGCATCATTGCTTCTCGTCAACATTACTTGCGAATGAAAATTTCTACTACCCCTAAACTGCTCATAAAATCAGGCATTCAATACGATTTTAGCATGGGCTTTGCTTCTCAAGCCGCTTACCGGGCCGGAACAAGTTATCCATTTTACTTCTACGATTTTGAAACAGAAACAACCAGCAATTTGTTATTCATTCCTTTTCAGGTAATGGACGGTGCTTATTTCAACTATCAAAAAATGAGTATGGAAGATTCTATTCAGGATTTACAAAACATTTATACAACCGTTCAAAAGCTTGGCGGCTACTTTATTCCATTGTTTCATGAAATCACACTCTCACCACTATTTAATAGAGATGCACTAAAATGGCAATCGGTTTTGCACTCTCTCTGAATTACACAATTTGATTGAGTTTCTTATACACTTTAATTAACGTCTCCACATCCCTCTGACAATAATTCTTTATCCTTTCATAATCTTTATCTTCATAATACACCCTTGCTACCATACTTCCATCTATTCCATCTTTTGGCGAATCAATATTAAAAACATACGCCAATAAATCCAGCGATGTATAGTTTTTGTAATCCCCAAATTTCCACATCTCCATCGTGTCCAGCAATAACTCTCTCCGCCCTGATTTCAAAATATCCGGAATACTGATATTATTTACCAACATCCTCCGGCACAAAAACGGAAAATCAAATTCTCTTCCATTATGAGCACATAAGTTATATTCTGCATTATATGTTTTAAAAACATATTGATAAAACTTGTATAAAACAGTAGTAAACTCATTCAACAATTGCCTCTCTTCCTGATTAAATAATACTTTTAACTGCATTTGCCCATTCACATCCACGTATCCTAACCCAATACAAATCACCTTTGCAAATTCTGCATAAATACCACTTTTATGATATTGTTCAGTCGGATTTATATCTGGATTATACTTCCACTTTGCATCCCACAATTTTTTCTCTCGTTCATTCAATTCATCATACCTATACTTCAAAGGCACTGTTTCAATATCTAAAAATAAAATTTTTTGAATCATCTTTTTACAAAATAAAATTTATATTATCACCATTCATCCGAAACGGGCTTGTAAGGCGTAGACATAGCATCTTTAATATCTTCTGCTAACAAATTAGCATCTCTTATGGCCTCTCCTTTAATTTTCTTCCAGGTCATTTCAGGTAAAAACATGCTTCCACACTCTGCTATTTCCTTAGTAATGTCTCCGCCAGAGTTTTTACCATTATCCGCAATATGTTTTACTTTATTAATTGTATAACGATACTTTCCATCCTTCACTTCTAGTTTAACATGCATCACAATTGTACCAGTAAAATCATACGGCGGATTCAACTCTTTGGGCTTAATTTTAAACTCTGCATCCAATTCAACTTTTGTAGTTCCACCTACTGCATTCATTTTATCATATTTTGGATGTTTCTTCTGTGCCCATACAGTAGCACGATTCAACAGTTCTTTAGCCGGCACTGAATCTTTAACGATAATTTCAGTAATGGTAAATCCATCCTCATTTGATAAATTGGTGGATGTTTGAGCACACAAAAGCAGTGCAAAAAACATACTAAAATTAAATAAAACTATTTTTTTCATAACATTGTTTTTTAATATATTGCAGGATATTGTTGTGGATCCACTTCATGCATCAAATTATAGATGGCATCAAATACATCATCCGCACTTGGCTTCGAAAAATAATCTCCATCCGAAGCATACGCTGGCCTATGTTCTTTTGAAGTAATGGTCACAGGCGGCGAATCCAGATATTGATACCCACCTTGCTCTTCAAGTATTTTATCTAATATATAAGCACTTGCACCGCCCGGCACATCTTCATCTAATATCACCAAACGATTGGTTTTTTTCAAGGATTCCACAATAGTATGATGAATGTCAAACGGCAATAAGGTCTGTACATCAATCAATTCAACAGAAATACTATGTTCGTTTAACCAATTCACTGCTTCTTGTGCAATACGCACACAGGATCCATAGGTTACCAATGTAACATCCTTTCCTTCTACCAAAATTTCAGGCACTCCTAAGGACACTCTGAATTCGCCTATATTAGAAGGTAATTTTTCTTTTAAACGATAACCATTCAACGGCTCAATGATTAAAGCTGTATCATCCGACAGTAAAAGCGTATTGTAAAAACCCGCCGCTTGTGTAGCATTTCTGGGCACACATACATAAATTCCTCTGCAAGCATTTATAATCGTTCCCATTGGCGAGCCACTATGCCATACGCCTTCTAATCTATGGCCTCTTGTTCGTACAATCACCGGTGCTTTTTGTGTTCCCTTACTTCTCCATCTGACGGTCGCTAAATCATCACTCATGATTTGCAAGGCATATAATAAATAATCTAAATATTGTATTTCTGCTATTGGTCGTAATCCACGCATCGCTAATCCAATCGCTTGCCCAACAATGGTGGTCTCACGAATGCCGGTGTCAAATACTCTAATCTCCCCATATTTGGCTTGTAACTTCTCCAATCCTTGATTCACATCTCCAATTCTTCCGCTATCTTCCCCAAAAATAACTACTTCCGGATATTTTGCCAATATCGCATCAAAATTATCTCTCAACACTATTCTCGCATCTACCATTGGCGAATCTTCCGAATAGGTCGGTGGTAACGCCGTAATTTTCAAAGCACTCCATTCCGTTTCAGAAAATAAATGATCCCCATAAACTTTTTTAGCTTCTTCTGTTTTATTTATTACCCATGTAGATAATCTCTTTCTTACTTCCAATTGTTCAAACTTCGTTAATCTTAAAACTTTTTTCACCGCCTGATGTATATCTTTTCTTATCGGTTCTTTAATAGAATTAAGTTCTTTTTTTATAGTTTGAATTTCATTCTTTAAATTACTACTTTCAGATAACTCATCTAACCAATCAGAAATTAATTTTCGTTCTTCCAAAATAGGCATTAAGTAATCTTGCCATGCCTTATTTTTCGCCTCCAATACTCGTTGTTTCGCTTGTTCCTCTATGTCATTTAATTCACTTTCAGTCGCTAATCCATTAGCAAGAATCCATTCCCGCATTTTTTTAATTCCATCAAACTCCGCTTCCCATTGCAAACGTTCTTTTGATTTGTAGCGCTCGTGCGAACCAGATGTACTATGCCCTTGTGGCTGTGTTACTTCATCCACATGAATTAAAACCGGCACATGCTCATTTCTCGCAATGTATTCTGCTTTCTCATAAGTTTCAATTAAGTGAACATAATCCCAACCTTTGGTGTAAAATATCTCAAATCCCGCCGTATTTTTATCTCTTTGAAAACCTTTCAATGCTTCAGAAATTGATTGCTTTATTGTTTGATACTTCTTGGGAACAGAAATACCATGCCCGTCATCCCACACGGATACTATCATTGGCACTTGCAATACTCCTGCAGCATTCAACGTTTCCCAAAATAAACCTTCCGATGTACTCGCATCTCCAATAGTCCCAAAAGCCACTTCATTCCCTTTATTCGAAAATTGCAAAAACTTCCCTTGTTGCAAAGCAGGATTCTGCCGATAAAAATACGACGCATACGCCAAGCCCAATAATCGCGGCATCTGACTGCCCGTCGGCGACACATCTGCTGAAGAATTTTTCAATTCCACTATATTTTTCCAACTGCCATCTGCATTTAATAATGCCGTCGCATAGTGACCACCCATCTGTCTGCCGCCGCTGGTGGGCTCAAAGTTCAAATCCGTATGCGCATATAAGCCAGCAAACCATTGCTCTACCGTCAATGCACCAATCGCAAACATAAACGTTTGATCCCGATAATAACCACTTCTGAAATCGCCCGGCCGAAACACCTTGGCCATCGCCAATTGTGGAAGCTCCTTCCCATCTCCAAAAATTCCAAACTTCGCTTTTCCGGTCAACACTTCCTTCCTACCTAACAAACTGGTTTGACGACTTTCATTAGCAATTCTGTAATCTTCTAAAATTATTTTTTTGAGATCTTGAATACTCAAATTTTCTTTTTGTTGTTGAGCCGTTGACATTCTGATAAATTTTTGTTCCCTTACAAACTTACAGAATAACATATAAACAAACAAAATAAATTTCTGACTGAAAAATTTTTCCAACCTTTTTTTCTTTCGTTACGTATTTATTGGCAAAACCTAAAAAACATACCACTATGAAAAAGCAAGTATTAATCTCAGGCATCGCTGCAATAGCAGCATTCACAGCATCGGCTCAGCCATGCTCATGGGGATTACAACAAATTACACAAGTACCCATTAATCCATTCACCATCTCATTTACTCCTCAAACCACGGGCACACCCCCAAATTCAGTTTACTACGTGTGGAATTTTGGAGATGGGAGCTATGGCTCTTCGGTTTCCTATAGTAGTACTGTAGTGCATTCTTATTGTAACGCCGGTTCAGATACTGTTACTGTATGGGCAAGCGATTCATTAAACCCGTCGTGCACCTTTAGTATGCAAACAGTTGTTACAATCACTGCCACACCATTCTCCCTCACCTCAATTAATGTGGATTCTTCCAACGATCCTACTTTTTCTTTTACCGCCAATGTAAGTAATCCCAACTCACTAAGTTTGAGTTACAACTGGGATTTTGATTATCCGAATGGTAATTATGGTAGTGGAAACCCCACTTCACACACTTATGGTTTTAACGGCAACTATGTAGTGAGCGTAGATGTAAGTGGTGCCGGCTGTACAAAAACCGCAACGACATCTATTTCCGTTACTAATGCCTGCGGTGTTGTTCTTCCAGTACTCACTGTGATAAGTAATAACGATCCTAGTTTTACTTTCAGTGTAGATGCCAATCCTGCTCCATCCAGCAATGCCACCTATCAATGGTCCTTCGGTGATGGTAATAATTTAACTACTAATGTAGATTCTACTACCTATACTTACACAAGCAATGGCGCCTATAATGTATGTGTATTTATCACCGACACATCCAGTGCCTGCACTTATTCTGCTGCTTGCGTGCCGGTTAATGTATCTAATGTTGGTGGGGGCGGTGGTGGAAATGGTACTTTGACCTGCAGTTTAAATATCAATTTTACTCCCGATAGTGCTAATGCCAATGTATGGTACTACAGTTATAGTGGAGCATCCAGCGATCCTAACGCCACTGTATCTTACCTCTGGAACTTCGGCGATGGTAATACCTCCACACAAGCATTCCCCACACATACTTATTCTGCTGTTGGTAACTACTCTGTATGCTTAACCATCACTTACATAAATTCTACTGACACCTGTGTGGTAAGCAGCTGTGGATACATCAGTAATGCGCAGTTCCTTTACAAAGTCGGTACTCCATTAGGAATAAAAGACATTAACTCTATTGCCAACTTAATAGTATTCCCCAACCCATCTCACGATGTTTTGTTCATAACCTCTCCAGTAAATATGAATGGTAGCATTCAAATCATTGACATCACAGGAAGAGAAATCATCCATAAAGATGTGGAAAATGTTACCCGCATTGAAATCAATACCTCAGCGCTCAATAATGGAACATACTTCCTAAAATACAAAGATAGAGCAGGAAACGATCTTACCAAAATGATTATTAAAAACTAATTTATGAATCATTCCTAAAAAATCAGGCAGGGATAACAAAAATAATGTTGTCTCTGCCTTTTTTTATATCTTTGCATAAATAATAAACACATCTGAATGCAGATAGACAACTACCTCATTGAACAATGCAAAAACAACCAAAGAAAAGCCCAGGAAGAACTCTACAAAAAACTATTTCCATACCTTATGGGAATATGTTACAGATATTTTTTATCAAAAGAAACCTCAAAAGAAATAGTAAATACTGCTATGTTTAAGATACTCACACAAATCCATCAATTCAACAACGAATATCCCTTCAAGGTATGGGCCTCTAAAATTACTGTCAATTGTATCCTAGATGAACTCAGAAAAAAACAAAAAATCAATAACAACATTGAATACGTGGACACTTATAATTCTAATTCGGATTATTTAGAAATAAATCCCGCTCTATCTAAAATGTCAGCCAATGAAATTCTAACCCTGATTGATAAATTAGAATCTACTGAAAAGACGGTTTTCAATCTATTTATAATTGATGGCTATTCACACAAAGAAATTGCAGAACTACTGAAGATTAGCGAAGGTACAAGTAAATGGTATCTTAACCAGGCAAGAACTAAATTAAAAAAGATGTTAGAACCCATCTTTCATTAAATCGCTTATGCACGCACAAAACAAACATAACAAGGAACTCATTAAAAAATTTGAAAGTGAAGAGTATCTTTCTCAATTTAATTTAGATGAGAAAGATGTAAAAGATTTTTTTGCAAAACTTGAAGCAGAAACCAATAACTCTATCCCATTATCTGAAAAATTTTTACAAGAAGAGTACATTCAACAATTTCAAGCAACGGAAAAAGATTGGTATATTTTTGAAAATCTCTACTTAAATAAAAATACTTTTATCACCAAAAATATCTTATTAGATCTCTTGGCATTATTGATTTTCCTTAACTTCATTCCCAATTTATATCTAAACAATATCTCATCCAATATCTCAAATTCTAAAATTGCCGCCATTAATCCTAAACCCAACTTTATCTCTAACAACAATACAACCAATCATAATAATAACACTTCCTTAAACTCTAAAAATACCTATTCTCCCAACAACTTCAAAGACACGCATTTAAACAATCCTAATAACAACACCCATTCAAACACAATTGCAAAGCCACCTACAACCCATCCTGCCAACAATAAAATAAACATTTTATCTACACCTCCCAATCTCTCTCAACCTCATATTTCTAATTCTCAAAAAATTACTCAAAAATCCTTCACTTCACAACCCAATAACAATTTTCCCAACATACATCAAAGCAACTCCATCAACAACCTTCTCAACCATCACGAGAATCAATACAATCAAAACTCTTCATCTTCACTTGATACTTCTGAATCTACCTTACCAACTAAACACATAAATTACACATTCCTATCAACCAATAAAGACACCAATACTCCACTCCTCCATATTAAAAATATAGACCTACCCTATTCAAGAACCATCACTCATTTTCTATGCTTTAATTTGGGCTATGTCTATAACTTTGGATATTCTAACTCAAATGGAAAGGGCTTCACACCTACTATTGGAATAAATTATTCAAACAACTTTATCAAAACTAATATCCTACTCGGAACGGGCATCCATTACACTGCTATCAATCACCTTAATACTCTATTACCGACCGCTATCTCTGAAAAATACGACTTCGGCTATTCCAAAGACACCACTTATCTTCAATATACACAACTCCATTACTTACTTCTGCCAATCCACCTTGCCTATCTCTCAAAATTTGGCATTTTCTCAACAGCAATAAACATTAAATATCTTCTCTATTCTAATACTAATTTTATCAATAAAAAAATTTCTCCTTTTGATAAACAAGAAATATCAACGCATGCTAACAACTACATCACCGGTCTAAATCAATGGAATTACGGCTTTTCCATCTCTTATCAAAACTATATCTATAAAAATATCGGATTACAACTCACCTATTATCAAGACCTACAAACACAACAAAAAAATAATTATCCTTTCTCTTCAGCATTAAATAAAAACAAATTTATCTCACTAACTCTCTTCTATGATATTATCAGGAAAAAATAATTACTTCTTTGTATTCATTGTGCTTCTATTTTTTTCTTGCAAAAAGAAAGATATTGAAAATACTCCGCCCACTATTTCAAATTCAACTCCTGAATTTTATTTTAATGGCACTATTAATGGACAAAACCTCAGCATTGAAGCAGGAAAAAATAATTATTATTTGTACACCAATTGTTTATACGATAATTCCATTTCTACTTACATCTTTTCCGGAGAATTTAAACAAACCAATTGTATAGATTGTCCCAACTCCCTTAAAATCAGCATCACCGACGATACTACTCTTTCAAACACCTCACCTTCTCACATTAATAATCTCAGCACGACCAATTACGCTTTTTACTACCCTACTACTCAAACTATCATAAATAGTTACTTAATGAATCTTTATGCCGTGCCAATTTTCAGCGCTTCTGTAAATTATCAATATTATTTAGACAACACTTTAATTTCCAACAATCCTAATGTAAGCAACTATACCATTACAACAGACAATCATACTATCCAATGCATTACAAACAATTATACGGACTCTTGTTTTAATAACACTCTCATCAATCCCATCAATCTTACCAACACCGATTCCTTTTATACCTATTTTCGTTACTCAGTTAGTTTTGCTAGTAATGTTGTAACTTTCACTATCATGCCCTCTGCGCCTACCATTCATAGTTATACACTATCCTTCGGTGATGGTGATTCTATAATCACTTCTAATTCAATTATCACTCATACTTATGCTTCCAATCTGAATTTTTATCCCGCTCAACTCAAATCAAAAAGCAATTCTAATAAACTCTGGACTTTCACCAACATCCTCAATACCGACCTTATGTATTCTCGCTGCACACCCAACTTTTATTACAAATTTACGCCCGTATATTCTATTATCCCCTTTAATCCATTTTCAAAAATTAAAATTGAATACATCTCCCCCACTCTCAAAACTTATGCTTCATATAACAATCCCCAACCTTCTGACTCTTATTTTGTAATAACTAAAATTGAAAATTACAAAAACAACGAAAACAATTTGCCCACTAAAAAAATTACCGCCCAATTTAAATCCCGACTCTTTAATCTTGTTGATCCTAATGATTTCATTGATATTCAAGGGACCTGTCAATTTGCTGTAGCATATAAATAATAATCTCCACTGTTTATTTTCTTTCTACTCACCTCACTCATAATTTCTCATCTTTGCCCTAAAATTTATTCATGTCTTATACTTCACTTTATGACGCTCTGATAGATTTAGAAAAACACCAACAACTCATAAGAATTCAAACAGAAGTAGACCCCTATCTGGAAATGGCGGCTATTCATTTGCGTGTCAATGAACTGCAAGGGCCTGCTTTGTGGTTTCAAAACATCAAAGGCACTCAATTTACGGCCGCTTCCAATATCTTCGGCACTTACGAAAGAGCAAAATTTTTATTCCGTGACACTTTCCACAAAACAGAATGGCTAATCAAAACATTCAAAAACCCTTTTGAAATTTTACAACACCCCTTAAAATCCCTTCAATACCTGCCTTTTGCTCTTAAATCTATTCCACAAAAAAAATCTTCCAGTATCCTTCAAAACTCTTGCCAAATCACCGATTTACCTCTTATCCACCACTGGCCAAAAGATGGCGGAGCTTTCATCACCCTTCCACAAGTATATTCCGAAAATGTTACAAAACCCGGCATCTGGAACAGCAATCTCGGAATGTACCGTATTCAGCTCACCGGAAACAATTACATTCTCAACAAAGAAATTGGCCTGCATTATCAATTGCACCGCGGCATTGGCATACACCAGCAATTAGCCATACAAAACAATCAACCTTTCAAAGTATCCATTTTTGTAGGTGGGCATCCTGCTCATACATTAGCAGCCATTATGCCACTGCCAGAAGGCATTACAGAACTGATGTTTGCCGGCCTCCTTGCCAACAGAAGATTCAAATACACTTACCAAAACGGTTATTGCATCAGCACAGATGCTGATTTTGTCATCACCGGAACAGTGATACCCCACACACTCAAACCAGAAGGTCCATTTGGCGACCATCTTGGTTATTATAGTTTACAACACCCTTATCCCGTCTTGCAGGTAGACAAAGTTTATCATCAAAAAAATGCGATATGGCCTTTTACCGTTGTAGGAAGACCACCACAAGAAGATTCTGTTTTTGGAAAAATCATTCACGAACTCACCGGATGGGCGGCTCAAAAAGAAATCTACGGATTAAAAGATTTGTACGCCGTTGACGAAGCCGGTGTGCATCCGCTTTTGCTTGCTACCGGCTCTGAACGATACACACCATATTTGGATAATCCTCAACCTTCCGAAATAATTACAATTGCCCATCATATTTTAGGCACCGGACAATTGAGTTTAGCCAAATATCTTTTTATTACAGCTGAATACAAAGAAAAAGTCCCATCTTGCTACGATGTAAAAAATTTTATACAATATGTTTTAGAACGAATTGACTTATCTAATGATGTGCACTTTTATACGAACACCCCACACGATACATTGGATTATAGTGGAACAGAACTAAATAAAGGAAGCAAATTAGTGCTGGCGGCTTATGGACACAAAAAGAGAACACTTTCGCATACAATAGATGATAAAATGGCTGCATTGAAAACGTTTTTTTACCCATCTATCATCTTTCCCGGTGTATTGATTTTACAAGGGAATCCCTTTAATACGTATGAAAAAACTCAAAACGAAATCCAATCGTTTGAAAAAGAAATACACGAAAAAAACATTGATCTATCCGGCTTTCCACTCATAGTAATTGTAGATGACAGTGATTTTGTTTCAAAACACATCAATAATTGGCTTTGGATAACCTTCACCCGATCTAACCCGGCTACCGATGTATATGGATTAAATGAAAAAATTAAATTTCATCATTTTTCAATGACTCATCTAATCATTGATGCACGAATAAAACCACATCACGCCCCAGTCCTTGAAAAAGATCCAATAGTAGAAAAGAAAGTGGATAAACTATTCAGCAAAGGCGGTGAGTTGTACGAATATTTCAAAAATACCAAAGTATAGAAGATTGCTAATTTAATAGCCATTCTTTAATTACTTGTCCATAAAGACAAACTTATTATAAGTGTGGAGATTATGAAGTGTAGATTGAGATGCAGATTCACCCTTCCCATTCCTTCCATTTGTGGAAGGAATGGGAAGGGGTTGACACATTCGAAAAATATCCCGATAAATCGTGATTACAGAAATTTATCATAAGGAAAAATTTTCAGGTAACTTGTCC
>CAZNVL010000033.1:0-22075 GCA_964576565.1 uncultured Flavobacteriaceae bacterium
TCTGATTTTTTCATTCTTTTTCAGTGGCAAATTTATTAAAAAATTTACCAACGTGAGACCATTGTAAAACTCATTTTTAATTATTTTACAAATACTTTAAACAATAATTAAACCATTCTTTCGTTTTATACTCAAAATTTCTCTATGGAAAAGAACCTCTCTCAATTAACTTTATCCAATTGTCTTATTCATAAAGAACGTAAAACAAGAAAGAACTTTTTGTCCACTATTCATTGATTAATAGATTGGACAAAAATAGAAGCGTATCTCAAAGAGCAGTATTCCAAAAACAGACAGTAGTTTTGCAACGGTCTCAATATTTCAACAATTTATTGTTATTTTTTTGATCCGGAACTCAGATTAATTTTAAGATTTCAGTAATTCCTCACTCTTCGTTGGAAAACAATAAAATAGTTACTATCTTTGCGGCGGGCAAGTCCTTCACGACCAGCTCCTGCCGAATCCCCCAGGTTGGGAACAAAGCAAGGGTAAGGCGGTTGTAGCGGTGCGATGAAGTCAGCTTGCCCTTTTTATTTTTCACAGTTAGATTGTAAGAATTCTTTTTTAATTCCCGGATTTTCTAATATCTGAAAAGATAAATAGGGTTTTCCAAATAATTTACAAAATCTATCGGGGGCATATTTTCGGGCTAATTGCATTGCTTTGGTAAAATAACGGGAGTGAAATTTTTCTGGTAAATGAGAAGCAATACTGATGTAATTCAATACAATTTTTTCATTAACGTCTTTGGAAGTGAGCAGTGGTTCTAATAGTGTAGCGGCATCCCAGTAGAGTTTCGCACGGGCAAATATGTTTGCTAATTTCACCGTGTTTTGCCAGTTGGCTTCTTCGATGTTGTAATATTTTTTAATGTTATTCAAGCAGGTTTCAATTTGTGCTTCGCTATTGGGAATAGTGTCGTAATAGTCAATCAGTTTGAATTGCCATTCGGCATTAAGATTATTGATTAATGGTTTATCCAGATTGGTTTTGCTTAAATTTTCAATTTCTTGTTGAGTTTTTTGTTGAGTGTCTTTGTTTCCAAGCGTGGTGTCGGTTTTGATTTTGGCAAAGAGAGCGTTGTATTGTAAAACAGGATTTGTATTATCTAATTCAAAATTCTTTTTTAATATCTCGGCATCATGATCGGTTAGTGAATTATTCAGTTGGTATTTAAAGTAAATAAGATTATTGGTAAAAGGAATGTTTTCTTTTGAAATGGGGATATTCAAAGTATCTAACAGATTTTTTGGATATTTATTATTTTTGATATTTGTAAAAATATATTGTAAAATTTTGAATGTGCGTGCTGTGTCGCCTGATTTGACGGACTTTTTCAGCATCGCATAGGTATACTTTTGTTCTTTGTTTCCGGAAATATCATACGTCACGTCCATTACTACTTGTGCAAATCGTTCTCTTGCTAATATGGGTTCTAATTCTTTCAAAAGAGTTTTATCGCTATTGATTTTTTGAATGGCTTTCTTTTTGCCCATTGCTACTAATGAAGCATAAGGGCCGTCTTCGTTTTCTAACATAAACAAATTCCAGCTGTCGTTGGTTATTATCACTGGTTTTACTTTTACGCTTTGTTTGTCTTGTAATACTTTTGCTACACTTTCGGCGCGTTTGATTTGCAATTTGGCATTTGTCACTGAATCGCCTTCAATGGATGAATAGGCATAAATATAAAGCCCTTCAATGATATAATCGGGCTCATCCAGTGCATCAATCAAGGGCTGAATGTCTTCTTGTTTGTAATCGTATTTATTTTTTTCAAATGGAATGATAAAAGTAATTAAGTTGCTTTCTGCGGTAGGGACAAATGGTTTATTGTCTTTAAGTTTTGCATCCATTGGTAATACACCACTGTTAAATTCTCCTTCTTGCTGGAACAATTCTGTGAAAGATTGCGTGATGGTTTTACATATTGTATTATCCTGAATAATTAAAAGATTTAATTCATATTCTCCTTTGAGATTTTTAGGGATTTTTCCGACTTCTACTAAAATTTCATTTAGTTTTTTGTTCTTTTTCTGGTCTTTTTTATCTAATAGTTTATTCGAAGCAAACAATTTATCTTTAAAAATCACTTTTTGCATAATTCCTTTGTTCAAAAGATTGTTATCCACGATGTTATATTCTGCTTTGGTGTATTGACTTCTTTGAACAATATCTACGGCAATCCCATCTTTTGGTTTTTTCAATAAGCGTTTGAGTTCTTTGAGATTGTTGTATTTTAAATATATTTTTCCGTTTTCTACATATAATCCTTGATGCAATAAATCATAATTTTTGAATGCTTTGCAATTCTTACATTTTTTATCATTGGGAGCATTGAATTTTTTAGATAATTTATTGTAAGAAGGCTTTATTTCTTTTTTGTGTGCAGCGCCTTCATTAGAAATATCGTAACCGGCGAAGATGGCGGAAACATACAATTTTTTGAAATCGGCATCCGGGAACATCCCTATTCCTACGTAAACGTATTTAGGATTTAATAAAATTAATTTTTCTTTTTGCCCATTGATCCATTTGGCTGTAATGTTTTGGGCTATTTCTTTGTAAGGTACGTCTTTTTTGCTTTTCATCAGCGGATTGCTTCCGGCCAGTTGTTCGGCTTTGTTGGTCAATCCTGCGGATTTCAAGTATTTGGGTAATTCTTTTGCATCGGCTTTTGATTTTTTTTCATCACTCAAATCTTCTGCACTCATATAGGCGGATTCCGTTAATCTATCGTGTATTTCAAAAGTATCTAAACGATTCTTTTTTCTGAATTGATTGATTTCTTTCAGAATATAATGGATCAACGAATCGGTGTTAATATCTCTTTCTATTTGAGTAGTTTGTCCTTTTCTTTTCTGAGCAAAAACGATATTAGAAAATAAAATAACTATTAATCCACTAATAAGAAATCTTTTATTCATTGAAAAAATTTTTTATTTTAGAGGCGATGTATTCTATATCTTTTTTTTCAAGTCCGGGATACATGGGGAGTGATAAACAAGTATCTGCAATTTCTTCTGCAATAGGAAAATCACCTTTTTTGTAGTTTAAATCTTTGTATGCTTCTTGTAAATGTGGGGGAACAGGATAATGTATCAATGTGCCGATATTGTTTTTATGAAGATATTCTTGTAATTCATTTCTTTTTTTCGTACGAATCACAAACAAGTGAAAATTACTGGTAGCATCGGGGTGAATGTATGGCAGAATAATGTTTTTCTCATCGTTCAACGTTTCAAAATACCATTGAGCAATTTGTTGTCGTTCTTTATTCCATTCATCCAGATATTTGAGTTTTACTTGTAAGAAAGCGGCTTGCATTTCATCCAGTCGTGAGTTTATACCTTTTACTTCATTGTAGTACTTTTTTTGTGAGCCATAATTACGAATGGTTTTGGCTTTTTGATATAAAACGGCATCGTTGGTTGTAATAGCGCCGGCATCGCCTAACGCACCTAAATTCTTGCCCGGATAAAAACTTGTAGCATTGATGTGTCCCCAGCTTCCGGAAATTTTACCTTTGAAAAAACTGCCTTGTGCCTGTGCATTGTCTTCTATTACAAACAGATTGTATTTTTGAGCAATTTGCATAATTTTATCCATCTCACAGATTTGTCCGTATAAATGAACGGGAATAATGGCTTTGGTATTTTCTTTAATAGCGGCTTCAATGTTTTCGGGTTGGATATTATAGGTTTTTTCATCGGGTTCTACCGGAATAATTTCTGCACCTACGTAAGAAACAGCCAGCCAGGTAGCAATATAAGTATTGGATGGAACAAGGACAGAATCGCCTTTTCCTATATTCAAAGTTTTAAGGGCAATGATAATGGCATCCAGACCATTTCCTACACCGACGCAATATTGAACATGAGAATACTGAGCGTATTGTTTTTCAAATGTTTCTACTTCTTTTCCTAAAATATACCAATAACTATCATATACCTTTTCAAAGGCGTGTAGCATTTCTCGCTTAATCTGCGCGTGCATTTTTTCAAAAGATAAAAAGGGTATGGGTTTCATAGATTTTATCTATATTATTTTTTTATTTCATAAATTTTATCTATAATATAATTCGGGCGATTGCGTGCAGCATCTAAGGTGCGATAAAGGTATTCGCCAATGATACCAAGAGAAATCATAATAAACGAAGATGTAAAGAGTAAAACAATCATAATAGAGGACCATCCTTGCATCGGAATTTTTGAAGTTATTTTTGAATAAATAATCATGCCTGCGTAAATCAAAGCCAGAAGCCCTAAAACAATGCCTGTTATACTAATTAAACGAAGTGGTAAATAGGTGAAGGATACAAAACTGTCAATAAACGATTTAATTTTTTTTGAAAGCGTCCAGCCCGATTTGCCGATTTCTCTTTTACGACGCGTATACGGAATGCTCACGTATTCATAGCCCATCCAAATGAATAAATAAGGTAGATAAAAATTCTTTTCATTCATTTTAATCAGTTCTTCACGCAATTGCTTATCAAACAGCCATAAATCAAAACCGCCTTTGGGTGCATTGTTTAGTACATAATTTCGTATCAAGTTATGATACGTATTTGAAAATAATTTGGTCAGAAAAGAATCTTCACGATTGGCTTTTTGTGCTAAAACTAATTTGTATCCTTTCAGCCAATGTTGATACATTTGTGCTATGAGTTCTGGCGGGTCTTGAAGGTCGGCTGCTAATACTACACAGCAATCGCCTGTTGAGTTGCAGATTCCACAATAAGAAGCGTTGTTGGCACCGAAATTTCTGGATAGTTTAATAACTTTTACTTTGTGAGAATATTCTTCATAGACCTTCATTAGGGCTTGGAATGTGCCGTCTTTACTGCCATCGTCTACAAAGATGTATTCAAATTCTACATCCGAAGGAAAATTCTTTTCGTTTTCCAATAAAACAGGAAACGTAACAGGGATATTGTGTTCATTAAAATAACAGGGAACAATGATGCTGATTTTAGGCATATCAGACAAATTTATCTAATTCACAAATATAATCAGTAGAAAATAAATAGTGAAAATGTGCATAAATTTTAGCGTCAAAACTTTCTTTGTAGGCAGCCACACCAAGATTTAAATCATTGCCGTTATTATTGGATGTTCCCATGCTAAAATAAATTTTGTCTTTGGAAAAATGTTGCATCATTTGATAAAATAAAACATCAATTGCACCGCTTTCTCTTCCTGCGTCATTGGAAGAAATGTATTGACAATGAGCAGTTTTTGGAAAAATAAATAACGTGATGCCCGCCACTATTTTATGATCTAAATACGCATTGGCTTGTAAAATGTTTTCATGGAAACGTTGGTGTAGGAGTGTAATTTCTTCTAATGAATGCACGGGCTTTGCCTGATAACGTTCCCATAAATTGGGCTCTAAAATTTCTTTCCAATATGCTTCAAAATTATTGTCAATGCGTATTTGAATGGGCTGTTTTTCTGCTTTTTTCAAACTACGTTTTCTTCTTTCCTGCAATTGTATGGGTTCGTTCAAATGTGTTACAAACGACGTGTCTACTCGTGTGGTTTCGGCTTTAAGGATGTTCATTAAAAAATGTTCTGCATCGCAAGCTTGAAGCGCAATATAATTGGGCACTGGTTTGTATACTATTTTCTGTATGCCTTGATTTTTGTAGTAATTTACAATTTCATAAAAACATCTGATTATTTCCTGAATGTGCTTACGGTCTTTTAAAACTAATCCGCCATACGTTAATCCCTGATGCGTGTATATGGTGTTATCTCGTTGGTTGGCAGGGAAAACGGCTTGTATTTGATTTTTTTCATTGAGCAGAATAACCGAAGCGTCTTGAAATCTATCCGAATGGTACTCCATAAAATTCCGATGAAACAAAAATGTTCCGTTTTCGGCAGACAGGACAAAGGCGTTCCATTGTTCGTAAAATTCTTTGTTGTAAGGAACTACTTTCATTATTGAAAATTTTGAGATTCTACAAGTTTGTAATAATAAGATTTTTTGTTTAATAGTTCTTCGTGGGTGCCTTCTTCCACAATGGCGCCTTTGTGCAATACAATGATTTTGTCGGCATTCATAATGGTGCTTAAACGATGTGCGATGATTAAAATGGTTTTATGTTGTTTTAATTGTTGAATGGTTTCCTGAATGATTTTTTCGTTTTCTGTGTCCAACGAAGATGTGGCTTCATCTAAAATCAGAATGGGTGTGTTTCGCAGGATGGCTCGTGCAATGCTGATGCGCTGTCGTTGTCCGCCGCTTAAATTAGTGCCCCTGTCTCCTGTGTAAGTATCATATTGCTGTGGTAATTGCATAATAAATTCGTGTGCATTGGCCATTTTAGCCGCTTCCACAACTTCTTCGTCAGAATATTCTTTTCCAAAAGTGATGTTGTTTTTTATAGTATCGTTCATCAAAAAACTGTCTTGTGATACTAAACTTATCAGATTTCGTATAGAAGAAATTTTCAAATGTTGGAGATTAATGCCATCTATTAAGATCTCTCCTTCATCAGGGTCATAAAAGCGAAGCAACATATCCGTGAGCGTTGTTTTGCCGCTTCCACTCTGCCCGACAAGGGCAATTACTTTGCCTTTGGGAATAATCAAATTTATGTTTTTAAGAATAAATCCTTTGTCGCCTTTGAGATAAGAAAATGATACGTTTTTGAATTCTATTTTATCTTGAAATGTGGTGCATTCAATGGCATTCGGGTGTTCAGTGATGGTATTGATTTCTTTCAGTATTCGTTGTATTCTTTGTTCGGATACAAGTCCTTTTTGAATGGTGTTGTATGCTTGAGAAATTTGTTTGATGGGCGGAATAATTTGTGAAGCAATGCCAAAATAACCAATAAAAGCTGATGCAGAAAGATCATTGTGAAACACCAGTTTTGAACCTAAATATAAAATAAACATTAAAATACCTAACACTACTACTTCTGTAGCAGGCGAAGCGAGATCGTTTTTGCGATACACTTTTACATTTTGCTTAAAGAGTTCTTGATTAATAGTTTCAAATTTTTTCTGAATGTGTGTTTCAATACCAAATGCTTTGATTACTTTCATGCCGCTTAAACTTTCTTCAATAGCAGCAAAGAGTTGTGCCAGAGTTTGTTTGCTTTTTTCTGCACTGCGTCTTAAACTTTTACTAATCAATACAATACCTAATGCGGCAACGGGGATCAATAAAAAAATATAAAGTGTCAGATAGGGGCTAATTAAAATCATTGAAATAATAGAAATCAGAATGCTGATGGGTTCACGAAAAATGAGTTCTAATGTTTGCATGATACTCCATTCAATTTCTAACACGTCGGTGGTCATACGGCTGATGAGGTCGCCTTTTTTTTCTTTGCTATAAAAAGAAAGCGGAAGGTGTAACAATTTTTTCATCAATTGATTTCTCAAATCTCGTACAACGCCGTTTCGTATGGGGGCAATAAAGAACATTGCCAGATAACGAAATAAATTTTTTAAAAAAGTTAATGCAAAAACTAAAACGCAAATACCAATTAAAACCTTTTCCTTTCCATACTGCACAATGTATTCAGAGAGTTTATATTGAATGAATTGTTTGATACTATCGCTGTTGAGTTGAAATTCTGGTGGGATTTTTAAGATGTTTTGAAAAAATGATTCGGGTTGAAATAAAACATCCAAAAAAGGAATGACTAAGGTGATGGAAACGACAGAAAATAAAGAAAACAGGATATTACTAAGGATGTTCAAAACCGCATAATGCCAATAACCCTTCAAATACTTAATAGCCGCAAAAAGTTTCATAACTATTGGGCGAATATAGTGAAATGATTATTTGGGCATCCATAAATTATTTCGGAAATTCGGCTCAAAAAATGCGTACATCATTTGACAAAGATGCTTTTGCACGAATTATTCAAATAATGGATGAATTGAGAGAACAATGTCCGTGGGATAAAAAACAAAATTGGGATACCTTGAGAACATTGACCATTGAAGAAGTATACGAACTTTCGGATGCGATACAACAACGGCATTATGAAGAAATAAAAAAAGAATTGGGGGATGTGTTTTTGCACATTCTTTTTTATTCAAGATTGGCCGCCGAAGAAGGGCAATTTGATATTAACGATGTGGTAGAATCATTGGCAGAAAAATTAATTCGTCGGCATCCGCATATTTATGGAGAAGTGAAAGTGAACAATGAAGAAGAAGTCAAACAAAACTGGGAGAGGTTGAAACAAAACGAGCGAAAAGAAGAGAAAGGCGTATTATCGGGTGTACCTTTGTCATTGCCTTCTGTGGTTAAGGCCTATCGGATGCAGGAAAAGGCGGCAGCTGTAGGGTTTGATTGGAATAATACCGAAGATGTTGTTGAAAAAGTACGGGAAGAATTAGAAGAATTTTTAGATGAAGTGAAAGAAAATGCAGATAAGAATAAATTAGAAGAGGAGTTGGGCGATGTGTTGTTTTCATTAATCAATGTAGCCAGATTTTTGAAGATTAATCCTGACAATGCCTTGGAAAAAGCCAATCAAAAATTTATGCATCGCTTTAATCATATTGAAAAAAGATTGAGAGAACAAAACAAAAAATTTTCTGATGCAACATTGGAAGAAATGGAAAAATACTGGGAAGAAGCAAAGGCAATGAAATAGTAATTTTGAAAGAATGATAGTTCTGCTAAAAAATTTATTGAAGAAAAATGTCTTTTATTTTTTAATGCTTGTTGTATTTTACATCATTGCTTTTTATAGGTTGATGTTGTTTTCAAAAATTGAGAATCATTTGTGGATTAATCAATTGGTGGGGAATTATTATGTAGATAATTTTTTTAAATACCTAACACATTTAGGCGATGGGCTTTTTGTGGTGTTGGTAGGAATAATCTGGTTATTCAAAAATGTTCGTCAGGGATTGATATTATTAATAGCGTATGCACTTGCAGGTGGAATAGTAGCTATTTTAAAAAATTATGTATTTGATGTCGCACGTCCGCACTTTGTGTTGGATTATTTTCACAAGGATATTGTAGTAAAATATGTAAAAGGTGTGGAAGTATTGGCATTGAATAGTTTTCCGAGTGGTCATAGTACAGCGGCTTTTGTGTTATTTACATTTTTGGCATTTCAAACTTGTGCAAATTGGTTGAAAGCATTGATGGGATTTATGGGGATATTAGTGGCTTTCAGCAGGGTATATTTATCACAGCATTGGTTGAATGATATAGTAGCGGGGTCATTGATAGGATTGGTAATCACAACGATAGTCATTGCATTGGTTGAGTATAAACAATGGTTAAATCAATTCAATAAAAGTGTTTTGAGAATTTTTGGATGAAGGATATAATATTATATTTGTGTTTTCAGGTAATTTTTAATTCAGTATACTTGGGATATTTTTCTATATGTTTCACCCTTCTGATTTTTTCCATGCAAGCGGAAGGGAAAGCTGAACCTGCAAAAAATATAAAAGATATAAATCCAATCTACTATGGAAAATGAAGTTTTGAATGGTATTTTGCATGAAGTTACTGAAGATATTAAAACAGCGTTATGTGCTGATAAAGAAGTGTTTTCTAAATGGAATGCACTCACCCCTATTCAACGAAATGAATGGATTTGCTGGATAACCATCGTCAAAAAAGCAGAAACAAGAGCAGAACATATTCGCCGTATGCTGGAAGATTTGAAAAATGGCAAGCGCACGCCATGTTGCTGGCCGGGCTGCCCTCACCGAAGACCTAAAGCTCAAAAATGGTTTAAATAAACGGACACTTAAAATACTATTCACATGGATCCGCTGGCTTACAATAACAAATTGAATGAAAACGATAAAAAGATTTGTGATGTTCTTTTTCAGGAAATCAAAAAACACTTGCCTACCGCTGAAAATAAAATCTGGCATGGGCATCCGGTATGGTTCTTGGAGGGCAATCCTATTGTGGGTTACAGCAAACAAAAAAATGGTATCCGGTTGATGTTCTGGAGTGGTGCGGATTTTGAAGAGGAGCATTTAAAACCGGGAACCGGAAAATTTAAAGATGCTTCTGTTTTTTACAATAATGTGAATGAAATAAATATCGATGACCTGAAACGTTGGCTTGCTAAATCAGAAAAAATTCAGTGGGACTATAAAAATATTGTAAAGCGTAGAGGCAAACTTATACGATTAAAATAATACAAGATGCAAGACACTCAACATCACGATAAGAAAATAGCGGAAATGCGATTTGCTTCCGTTTATCCGCACTATGTGAATAAAGTTACTCGCAAAGGCAGAACGGTAGAAGAATTGCATCAGCTTATACAATGGCTCACCGGATTTAATGAACACAAATTACAGGAGTTGATGGATAAAAATGTAACTTTTGAAGAATTTTTTCAGCAGGCACAGCTTAATCCTGATGCGAAATTAATTAAAGGTACTATTTGTGGCTATAAAGTTGAAGAAATCAAAAATCCGCTCACGCAAAAAGTAAGATGGCTGGATAAACTGGTAGATGAGTTAGCTAAGGGAAAGCCCTTGGAAAAAATTTTAAGAAAATCTGAAAAATAAATTTCTCTATGAAAAAGTTAGAATTTAAAATAAGCATCAATGCTCCTGTCCAAAAAGTATTTGACAGAATGTTAGGATTAACCGATAAAGTAACGTATGAACAATGGACCAAAGCTTTTCATCCTACAGCAACGTATGAAGGCAAATGGGAAAAAGGATCTAAAATGTTATTTATCGGCACAGACGCTAATGGAGAAAGAGGAGGGATGGTTTCAAAAGTTGTGGATATAATTCCCAATCGTTTTGTATCCGTTCAGCACTATGGGATAGTGAAAGGTAATCAAGAAATTACAGAAGGTCCGGAAGTTGAAAAATGGGGAAATGGTTTTGAAAATTATACCTTTGAAGAAATAAATGGACATACGGTTGTTGTCGTTAATCTGGATACACATGAAGATTTCGTTGATTATATGAAAAAGGCATTTTCTGAAGCATTAGAAGAGTTGAAAAAAATGTGTGAAGAATAGTTGTTTGAAAAGCACATATAGTCAATATAAATAAGGTGCATTTAATTATACAATGATCTCAATTTTTTTTCGTTGAATAAAGTGGTATTATTTAGATAACAGAAATAATTGGTATCACTTAACTTTTACCATTAGATTTGTAGTTTTTCTCAAAAAAGATTTTGTAATCTTCTGTTTTACTTTCTTTTAGTAATGTTTTATAATTTTCATCGGAAATGATGTAAAATTCAAATGTGTCTTTTGGTAAGTCATTTGTCATTTCTTCATCGTTGATAAATAAATTAAGATATTGCATTGCTTTGTCTTTGTTACCAAAGGATTTTACTAATATAATTTGTTTTTTTTGTCCAAACAATACAGAAGTAATAGAGAACTCTTCGTTGGAAAAATACGTTTTATTAAAAGCATCAATTTTGTTTTTTATATTAGAGATAATTTTTGGTTCATCTGGTGAAACAATAAAAAAGTAATGTAATGCAACAGGATTGTGTGTATAAGTGATAGTATTATTTTCTGTATTGTTTTGGGCTGTCGTATCGGTCTTTTGCTGTTTGAATTTATTGATAGAAAGAAGAATTTCATTGGCTCTGTCTTTAAGATCTGATTTCGGATAAAGTGCAATGTATTTTTTTAGATTCATTTCTAAAGTATCTAATCCCTTCAATTTTCCACCACACACAGATTTAAAGAAATCTATCTTTTGAAGCATTTTATCACTCAATCCAGATTGAATGAGTTCTTCGGATAGTTGATAGCATTGCTGATAATTACCAGTGGTATAAGCGTCATACAGCGTTTCATATTTTTGTTCGGTGGCGTTTAATTGCGTTTGTTTATTGGCAATATAATTAGGATTTTTAATAAGTTGGGCATATTCACTATTAGGATATTGACTTAAAATTTTTTCTTTGTATTCATTGGATTTACTGGTGTTTCCAACTTTCTGATAAAGCAGATACAATTGATAATAAGAAGAAAGTTTGTATTTATTATCAGGATATTTCGCATTTAAATCTTCAAAGGATTGAATGGACTTTGGATAATTATCTAAATCTTCTTTATAGGTTAAAGCCATTAAATAATAATATTCGATAATTTTGTTGACATAAACATTATACAGAGAATCGGTAGTAGGCAATTTACTTAAATAATATTCTTTGGTGGTTTTAGGGTCAATAGTGTTGTTATTATTTGAAGCAGGGTTGGAATTATTGTTGGAAGCATTTGAATTGTTGTTTGGAGTGGTGTTATTATTAGAGATGTTGTTATCGTTATTGTTATCTAATAAATTTTTATTTTTTATGCTTCGTCGCCAGTCGTCTTCTAAGGGGCGTGGTCCCCATTTTTTGATAAAATCCTGAATGCCATAGTTGACAGCATTAGGATTGTAAAAGTAAAAAGAAGAGGATTGTATAGCAAAGGGGTTATTATTTGGATCATTGGGATTAGAAGGTCCGGATGGTGGTGCTTTTGCTTTTTCTTCTTGTTCTTTTTGCTTTTTTTCTTTTTCAGCAAGATATTGTTTTATTTGTCTATCAATCAATCTATCAATTTCATTTTTATCAAACTTGGTAAGTTGTATTAAACTATCCAATTCACGAATACCTTGAATGTATTTGATAAGATTTTGTAATACTTCTTTTCTGGCAACAATTTTTTCGTAGTTTTTGTGAGTTTTAGGTAAAGTAGTAATGGCACTATCATAATACTTACCAGCAGGCACATAGTGTCCTTCCTCAAAATAAATATCACCTAATTTCAAATAAGAATAGGCCTTTTGTTTGGGATTGGTGGTGCTGGTTCTTACAGATAAGCCGTAATAATTTTTAGCTTTTTCAATGTTATTTTGTTTTTCTTCAATTTGTCCAAGGGTGTAATAAATAAAATCTAAATATTCTTTGTGTTTGGTTTCATTCGCCATTTGTAAAAGTTCTTTTTTCTTTTTTTCCATTTCAGAAGGGTTGGTATTATCAAATAACAAAGCGATTTTCATTTTAGCATAAAATATCATCTCGTAATCTGGCTTGAGTTTGATGACCATTTTATAATATTCTTTTGCCTTTTTGAAATTTTCAGATTGTTCGCTGAGTTGAGCGGCTACAAAAGCACAACGGGCTTTTTGAATTTTCTTCTCACGATTAAAATAATAGTTTTGATGGATGGCTTTATCTAAATTTTTCAATGCTTCTTTGTAATTCCCGCGTCTGATATAATAATCTGCATTTAAGGCATACAGTTCTTTTTTAATATCCGATGGGACTTTCTTATCATTGTTTAAATTATCTAAAACAATTTCACTTTCCGACACAGCGCCTATTTCATTGTAGGAACGTATCAACCAATACATCGCATCGTATTTTTCTTTATATTTTGCATAATTGCGGGTAACATAATCTAACTTCTCAATACCGCTGAAAAATTCCCGTTTATAATAGTGGGCAATGCCAAGATTGACCCAGCAATTATCAATCCATTTATTCGCCCCGTGTTTGGTTGTTTCTGCACTGCTGCCTTTTTCTTTAATAGCGTGCCGTTGAATCATCAAGGATGCTTTTTTTATGGCTCTGTCAAATTCCGGATATGTTTTCTTGGCTTCCTCATCATTTTCTGGAATAAGGAATATGGGTAAAAGTTCATCAAAGTTATCTTTATGTGCTGTACGAATTTTAAATTGTCCTTCTTTGATGCTTTCAGTGGAATTAAATAAGCCATTAAACCGTGTGTTCATACTATGCCAAAAGCGATGTACGGCCGTATTTTTTTTAGTACTACACGAAAGTAGTATGAAAGAGAAAAGAATATATGTAAAGTGTTTTTTCATTTCAAGGATTAAACGAATAATTCTTTTAAAAAGTATGTTTGCAAAAATAAGTGTTTTAATTGAGAGTAGGACTTTCTTTATTAACCAATACTCGTATTTTTGATGTGAAAAAATAATAGGAAATAAAGCTGATGCAGGAAAAGTAAATGAATTCGTTACACCATACGAACGGAAGTGAAAGTTTTAGCATAAATACTAAAAAAGTACTGGATAAAATGTAAACAATAAAAGAAATACTTTCAATAAACAATGCCTTATTCGTATCTCCCAATCCTGTAACAGCACTCAAAATAGGCAGGGATAGAGCAAAGTAAATCAAAGCAAAACTAATAACCCGCATCACACTCTCCCCTTCTGCTAATAGAATAGGGTCGTTTGTAAAAATTTTCATGAATAAAGTTGGATACATCAAAGAGAATATAGAAAAAGGCAAAGTGAAGAGAACAGAAAGTTTACATATTTTAAGCAAGCTGGGTTTCAAAACATTAAATTGTTGTGCTCCAAATAGCTGCCCGATAATTGTTATGGTAGAATGAGAAAAAGCCAGAACAGGCGCCATTACTAAAACATAAACTGCCCTGATTACATTTGAAACGGCCAGCGCAGTCGTACCCATTTTCTCAATAAACAGAAAAAATAAAAACCATGAAAACACCGATATAAAATGTTGAAAAATCAAAGGTGTTGAAATCTTTAAAGTTTCTTTAATGATTGAATAATTAATTTGTGAAATCAATCGTGCAGAGCGTTTTTGTACAGAATAAAATAACATAATTATTGTGGTGCTTATTATTTCAGCAATGACAGATGCCCATGCAGAGCCCACATAATTCAATGGTGCAAGAAAGATCCCATCCCCATAAATTAATAAAGGATTTAATATCAAATTCAAAATACTCATAACAACTGTAACAATGGATATAATTTTTGTTTCACCTATTCCAAGATAATACGCCCGGTAAGCATAAAATAAAAAATACGGCAGTAGCCCTAAAATCCGAACATCCAAAAAATATTCTGTGGCGTTTCTAATTTCTTTATTTTCAACAAAAATTCTAAGCAATACTTCATTACTCAAAAAGTAAATAAGCACAAAAAACAAGGCAAAAAAACTTTGTAAAAACACACCGTTCAAGAGATATTGATGCCTTTGTTCAATTTTTCCTTCTCCGGTTTTTTGTGCAATAATCACTTGCAAGCCCGATGAAATACCAAAACCAATCATCATGATGGAAGCATAGAACAATCCTGCAATAGCCGAAGCCCCTAATGCCACTTCGCCCAACCTCCCTAAAAACAAAATATCTGTAACATAAATGATACTTTGACCAAAACCACTGATAATCAGCGGGAAAACTATTTTCAATATATCTCTGTTTGAAAGCATGTTAATTTAATACCATCCATTACTTTTTCATCAACTTCTCACAATAGACCACTATTTGTTGAGTAATAAAAAAATAGGACTTACAAAGCACTTGTATTAATGACCAAGCCCAATTCTTCCAATTGTTTTTTATGAACTTCGGAAGGCGCATCAATCATCATATCTCTTCCAGCATTATTTTTGGGGAATGCTATCACCTCTCTGATAGATTCCACACCACATAGAATAGCCGTTAATCTATCAAAACCAAAGGCAATGCCCCCATGCGGCGGCGCCCCATATTCAAAAGCATTCATCAAAAAGCCAAATTGACGCATCGCTTCTTCTTCGGTAAATCCTAATAATTCAAAAACCTTCTTCTGAATCTCTTTATTATGAATACGAATACTACCTCCGCCGACTTCTATTCCGTTAATTACCATGTCATACGCGTTTGCTTTGATTTCTGCAATGTTTCCGGACAAATCCCCAATAGGCGATGTAAAGGGGTGATGCATACTCACCCATCTTTGTTCTTCTTCATCGTATTCAAATAACGGAAAATCCACTACCCACAAACACGCATAGATGTTTTCAGGAATTAAATTAAATTGTTTCGCAAGATGTAGGCGCAATTGCCCCATACCCTTTAAAGTTTTCCATTTCTCACCCGCCATAATCAGCATCAAATCGCCTTTTTCGGCTTGTGCTGTTTGCAATACTTCAGTGAGTTGTTCTGCACTAAAAAACTTATCAATAGAAGATTTTACAGTACCATCTTCATTATATTTTATGTAAACTAATCCACTGGCACCTATTTTAGGGCTTTTGACAAATTCTGTCCATTCATCAATTTGTTTTCGTGTCGCATTGGCCTGATTTTTCAATACTATGCCCACTATAATTTCAGAAGTATCAAAAACCTTAAATCCCTTATTTTTCAAAAGATTGGTCAGATGTACAAATTTCATGTCAAACCTTAAATCGGGCTTATCCGATCCATAATAATTCATCGCCTCCTCATACGACATCCGCATAAATTCAGGTAATTCCACCCCTTTCACCACTTTGAACAAGTGTTTGATTAGTCCTTCAAAGGTTTGCAGTATATCTTCTCTTTCCACAAAACTCATTTCGCAATCAATTTGTGTAAATTCCGGCTGACGGTCTGCTCTTAAATCTTCGTCTCTAAAACATCTTACAATTTGGAAATACCGATCATAACCAGCTACCATCAATATCTGCTTAAACGTTTGCGGGCTTTGTGGTAAAGCATAAAACTCTCCTTTGTGCATTCGGCTGGGCACCACAAAATCTCTTGCTCCTTCTGGTGTCGATTTAATCAAAAACGGCGTTTCTATTTCCAGAAAATTCAAAGTATCTAAATATTTTCGTGTTTCCAAAGCTAACCGATGCCTCAAAATGAGATTATTTTTCAAAGGATTTCTTCTTAAATCTAAATAGCGAAATTTCATTCGTAATTCTTCTCCTCCGTCCGTTTGGTCTTCAATTGTAAAAGGGGGCGTTAAGGATGGGTTAAGCACAGTTAATTTTTCAACAATAATCTCTATCTCTCCAGTAGGAATATGGGGGTTTTTATTTTCTCTTTCTCGTACTATTCCTGTCACTTGAATAACAAATTCTCTATGAATAGTTCTTGCCATTTCTAATAACTCAGAGTTGATGTCCGTACTGAAAGTTAATTGTGTAATACCATATCGGTCTCTTAAATCTATAAACGTAAGATTTCCGAGATCTCTTCTTTTTTGAACCCATCCGGCTAAGGTGACTTTTTGATGAACGTGTTGTATTCGTAATTCTCCACAAGTATGCGTTCGATACATACAATTTTTTATTTAAGGTCGGCGAATGTAAGTAAAATAATACTTTTAGAGGTATTTAAAACAAAAAACTTCCGCAATTGCGGAAGTTTTTTTACTTATTTTTGTATGAGCATTAATTGGACTCTGCATCTGGAATTTCTTCTGAATTTTCTTCTCCTTCAACTTTCGGTTTTACTTTTGGTACTTCTTTTTTCGGCGCATTTGGATCTACAAAATCCCAGCTAATAATTCTAAATACCACTCTTCTGTTTTTCTCATGTAATGCTTCTTGTTCTTCTTTTGTTTTGGCGGCTTTAATCACATCGTCTTTTATCAACAGTTTTCTTTTTCCATAGCCCTTGGCTTGCAAGCGGGCAGGATTGATTTTCTTTTCATTAATCAAATAATCTACTACAGATTGAGCTCTGTCTTGTGAAAGCTTGTCGTTTTTCTTATCGCTGCCGCGGCTATCTGTATGTGCTTGGATTTCGATGATAATTGTAGGATTGTCTATTAAGAGCTTGTATAAGTATTCAAGCGAATCTTTTGATTCTGGTCTCAGTGTCGCTTTATCTAAATCAAATAATATTCTTGGTAAACGAATTTCTCTTTCTACCGGCTTTACTTCAAAATCCTTTACAAACTCCTTTGAATTATTTACTCCAACGGTCGTAAACGTTCCTTTCTCGCTACTGGCTAAGTAGCCATCCGGATAATGTTCGGACACAGAGTTTTTATTGGTTTCAATACTCACTGTGTAGGAGGTATTCTCTTTTAAACCTGTAAAGGAATATCCACCTGTTTTGTCGGTCATAGTTTCCTGAATATCCCCATTACTTCCTTCCAATCTAACTTTTACATTGGCTACCCCTTCCCCTTTTCCAACACCTGTATTACCTCCTGTACTTACTACAGTACCTTTCATTTTGAAGATAAGTGGTGGTAAATAGAATGACCAAATATCATCGCTGCCTTTTCCGCCTTCTCTATTGGATGTAAAATACCCTCTCTTGGCTTTGACACCTTCAAAGATAATTCCAAAATCATCTGCTGCTGAGTTAATAGGATATTTCATGTTTTCAACAGGTTTAGTAAAATTGCCCTTTTCATCTGCTTCTGCTTTGAATATATCTAAACCACCCATACCTAAGTGGTAATTGGATGAAAAATATAAGGTTTTTCCATTAGGATGAATGTATGGGTAAACTTCATCTCCGGGTGTATTCACCATATCGCCGAGATTAATGGGCTTAGACCAGGTATTGTTTTTCTGATCCCATACGGATTTCCATATATCTTTTCCACCTTTTCCCTCGGGTAATTTAGCCGCAAAATACAATGTTTTTCCATCTGGTGCTAAACTGGGATGTCCGAATGCAATACTATCTATATTAAATGGAAGTTTTTCTGGTTCTCCCCACGAATTACCCTGTTTTTTTACAATATAGAGCTGACAAGCCAGTTTTTTTCCTTTGGCTTCCGGGCACCTTGTCATCAGCATAAAATCGCCTTTTTTGGTAAAGCAAGCACAACCTTCATTAAACGGAGATGCAATAACACCCAAAGGAGTAGGTGTACTCCACTTTCCATTTTTATCTAAAGTTGTTTCGTATAAGTCCGAGTGATTTTGACCGGTGGTAATGTCTAACTTACCCTGTGCCCCTTCTCTGGTGGACGTAAAAACAAGAGTTTTGTATTTGGCATTTTTGTATTGTGGACAAAAATCGGATTCTTTTGAGTTTATCAAAGCCATGTTTTCTATCTTGTATCGCGTAGGATTGTCTTTCCATTCCTGAGCCAGTTGACAGGACTTAATACCCATTTCTCCTCTCGGGTCAGAGGGATTTTCTTTTTTGTAGGCCTCGTATTCTGCCATAGCTTCCGGGTATTTCATTTGTGCTTTTAATACATCCGCTAATGCCAGATGCACTGCAGGATCAGGATACTTAGCAGAAATAGATTTTTGCAAGTATGTTTCGGCAGATTTTAAATCGTTGATACTCTTGTATGCCAACCCCATTTTGTAAAGTATTTTGGCCTTTGCATCCGGTTTTTTGGCTTTGGTATAGGCCTGTTTATAAAGTTCAATGGCATTAAAATATTGCCCATATTTTAATGCTTCATCCGCAGATTTAATGTAATTTTTTTGTGCTTGCAGAGAAAGACCTATTATTAAAGCACACAAAACAGAAAAGATTTTTTTTGTCATATAGTGTTAATTTTTGGTGGGCAAAATAATGAAAATTTTAAACATCCAAATGTAATTAGATAAAATCGGCTTAATGTTCGCCATTTTCATGGCTGGAATGGCTTTTTAATTTTTCCTGTTGCTCAAAATAGAGTTTGTCCACTTTGTTTCTATAATGAGGATTCATGGAATAATTACCTTCCACAATCAAAATAAAAACAGTATAGAGAATAAAAACAGAATATGGGACAAGTATGGTATATTTGAAAAATGTTCGTTCGTGTTTGAGGTGCATAAAATAGAGTACAATACCTCCGGCCTTTACTAAAGTAAATGTGATAAAGAAAATTTTTAATCCTAAGGTACCGGTCCATCCCTTTTCAGGGGCTATGAATCCAACAATTAACTCCAGTATAGTAACAATAAGCATTAACCAAAAAACATTCCACAATACTCTTCTTGCTTTTTTGCCTTCTTCTTCGCCGTGAATGGCCATTTTTTCGTATTCAGGATAATTGTCGTGAAAATGCATATTTTTAATTTTTAAGATTAAGGATGAATTTTAATTTTATTTTAAAGTAGATAGAAAAATGTAAAGACAAACACCCACACCAAATCTACAAAGTGCCAATATAAGCCCACTTTTTCTACCATTTCATAATGCCCTCTTTTCTCCATTACACCATTCAGAACTTGAGTAAAAATAATAACATTTAAAACTACACCACTAAAAACGTGAAAGCCGTGAAAGCCCGTAATAAAAAAGAAAAAATTGGCAAACTGAGGAATACCGTATTCGTTCACGGTCATATTAGCACCGTGAATAATTTGTTGTATATATTTTTGTTGTTCCTCATTCCATACCCATCTTAAAGCCCCTTCTTCTGTACCCACAATAAAGTTGTACCATTCCCATGCCTGAGAGCCCAAAAACATCAATCCTCCTAATATAGTAGCCAACATCCAAATAGCGACTTGTTTTTTATTTTTTCTTTGTCCTGCTTCTACGGCTAATACCATCGTTACAGAAGACATAATCAAAATAAAGGTCATCAATCCCACATAAGCCAACGGAATATGTTGCTTTACAAATGGAAAATGGACAAACACGTGTTCAGCCCGAGGCCAAACATCGGCAAAACGGTGCCGCATAAAACCATAGGCACAAAGCAAACCACCAAAAGTTAAGGCATCTGAAACCAGGAAAAACCACATCATGATCTTTCCATAACTGATATTGAACGGCGATACACCACCGTTCCATAATTCTTTTTCATCCACTACTGTTGCATGAGCGTGTGACATAAAAAACTTTTTGCGGGCAATTTTAATGAATAAATATTAAAAATAAAAATAAAAAAATCCAGAGTGCATCCAAAAAGTGCCAGTAAATAGAAGCGAGTTCTATTCCTAAATAATTTTCAGCAGAATATTTCTTTAAAATATTTTTTATTATTGTTACGAACAAACTTATTAAACCGCCGAGTAAATGCAACAGATGCAGTGCGGTTAATAAGTATAAAAATGAACCTGAAGGATTACTGTACTTCCCGGCATACACAATTCCGTTTTGATACAATTCTTTCCATGCAAAAAATTGACTGATAGAAAAAACTATTCCCAGTAAAAATGTGATGACTAAAAAAACAGATGTTTTTTTCCTCTCATTTTTCTGGATATTGACCTGTGCTAAGTACATCGTCAAACTGCTTACTAAAATTATCACCGTACTAAAGTAAAAAGTATCCGGTAATTGAAATTTTAGCCAATTCCCACCCTGTGCACGAATAATATAAGCACTCACTAATCCTGAAAATAACATGATAATACTAAAAATGCCCAACCACAACAGGTTTTTTTGAGCCCTTCTTTTTAGTTGTAAATCGTTTTCTTCCATAATTTTATTTTTTTATAATCTTGTCATAATACTTAACTGAACAACTGGTAGGTAAATAATATAGGTCTTGAATAATTTTTTTGCCATTGCATCGGATTGAATCTTGAAAAAATAGTATACTTGAATAATCATAGTGATCGAAGCGACAGCAATAATAATGGTCGATACAATCCCTGTAAAATGAAAGAAATACGGCATTAAAGCAGATGCTGTAAGAAAAATCGTATATAAAAAAATCATGAATGCTGAAAATTTATCCTTTTTCCTACTCGGTAATAAATAAAATCCCGCTTTTCCATAGTCCTCATAATTAAACCATGCTAATGTCCAGAAATGAGGAAATTGCCAGATGAATTGTATTAAAAATAATAATATTGAAAAAAACTCAATAGAGTTTTGTTGACTTTGACCTGTAACAGCGCCAATCAATGTAGGCAACGCTCCCGGAAATGCTCCGATAAACACTGCCCATGGCGTTTTTTGCTTTAATGGCGTGTAAGCCAAAACATACAGCAACATTGAAATAAACCCAATAAATGCCGTTAATACAGAACATAAATATAAAAGATACAACCCAACAATAGTTAGCATAATTGAAAAAACAACCGCTTCACGAACAGATAAAATTTTAAGTGGCATTGGTCTATCTTTTGTTCTGTCCATCATTGCATCCAAATGTTTTTCAATGATTTGATTAAAACTATTGGACGCCCCGGTAATTAAAAATCCTCCTAAAGATAAATACAAAACAATGTCCCATCCCGGATTTTCAGCCACTGTAATATAACTCACTACTGCAGAAAAAACAACCAATAGCGATAACTTATATTTTGTAAGTAATATGAATGCTCTACTTTTAGAATACACTATTATCCTATTTGATACATTCTATTTCAAAAATAACACTCTCCATTCTTATCGTTTAGGGAAAAATTTTTTCGGGTCAAAATCATCATCATCTCCTTCATCATCTTCATCATC
>CAZNVL010000034.1:0-21819 GCA_964576565.1 uncultured Flavobacteriaceae bacterium
TCTGAAATATTGTTATTTACTAATCTGTTGTTGTAAGATTGAACAATTCTTTTAAGTAATTCTTCGCATTGTTTTTGTTGATGTGCTTGAAGCATAATTTCTTTGATGGACTGATTTGTGTAATCAATGGATTTTTGGTAAGAAAAATGTTTGAAAAAATTAATCGTGCTATCGTTGGCTAAATAATAATTGCCACCTTCATAAAACAAAGCCCAATGGTTTATTTCTCTGTCGTAGTAATTATTTCCAAAAGAAAAAAAGGAGTGCGGATATTTCAAAAGATAAAGCAAAGTAGGCAGTATATCAATTTGTTGAATGATGTTTTTTTCAATTTGTGGATTGGGATTTTGTGGATCAAAAATGAGTAATGGAATTTGATACCTGCCTGCAATACTTGAAAAATAAGCATCTTCAGACATTCCTGTATGGTCAGCAGTAATGATAAATATGGCGTTTTTATACCATTGTTTCTGTTGTATTTTTTGAAAAAATTTTTTTAATGACAAATCTGTATAAGCGATGCATTGATAAATAGGTAATGAACTTTTTGGCAACACATTTTTATATTTTTCAGGAACGTTGAAAGGATGGTGTGAACTCAAAGTAAAAATACTGGCTAAAAAGGGTTGTGGAAATTGAGTGAGTTTTTGTGCAACAAATTGCAGGAAGGGTTCGTCCCATATTCCCCAGAATCCATCAAAATCTTTGTTGTTTCCATATTCGTTTTTTCCAAAATAGTTGTCAAATCCCGCTTGTTTTGCATACGCATCAAAGTTCATTGTACCATTGATACCGCCGTGAAAGAATGCGGAAAAATAACCTTCTTTTTTTAGTAAAATTGGAAGTGAAAAGGTTTTATTATTACAATATAGTGAGTTAATAAATGGATTGTCCATCCAACTTGGTAGTGAAGAAAGAATTGAAGGAATGCCTTCAATAGATTTTGTTCCATTACTCCAGCAATTTTCAAATACGATAGAATGTTGCATCAAACTATCTAAAAAAGGAGTATAAGATTTTCTTTTGCCGAATGCCGTGTATTCTTTTGAGAAACTCTCTAAAATGATTATCACGATATTTTTTTTCTGCATTGATTTAAATGAATAATGCTTGACTTGATGAAGGTATTGAGTATTTTCAGTGTCATCAAAAAAATGATAAGTGTTTAAAGTTTTTTGTTCAGCAGATTTAATAATAGAAAACGGCGTGTTTAATACCAATGCCGTGTATTCAGGTTCTGCGTAAAATCCGGCATCTACTATATCCAGTGGAATTCTTTGTAATCCGCCACGAATAGAAATAATTGCAAGAGCAATGACGCATATTATATTCAATACATAAATAAGAATGTTTTTAGTGCTTGTAAAAACAAAGTGTGGCTGCTCTTTTAGACACTTAAATGTTTTTTTATATATGTAATGATTGACAAAAATTAAAACAAAAAATAATAGAAATAAATACCAGTAATCCCGCCAATAAGCCGGGATTTGTTTAAGAATATCGGTCTGCCCGCCTAATTGAAAAAACAAATCAAAAGTAGAACGTTTGTGAATAAATGTGTAATATGGAATATCCGCCAGATTGAGTAACAACATTAAATGAATGATGAGAAAACTTATATATGATAACAAGGTAAATGTTTTACGATATTTTATGAATGAGAAAGGTAAAAGAAAAAGCAGAATTAATAAGGCATTTCCAATGATAATGACCACCCAATCAAAACGGCTACCACCAATGAAAATCCGCCACAGATGAAAGACACTTAAATTTTTGAAATGTTCATAATGATATACATACATTAAAACCCTTGTCAATTGAAATAAAAACAAATTATACAACAACCAGAAAATTAAAACTTTGTAGCGGTGAAGAAAAATGTTGGTCATTAAAAATGTGTAATTTTGAGCAAAATGTTTGCCAATTTTACGAATAAAAATGGAGAGCGTGTGAAAGAAAAAATTTATCAGATATTACAGCAGTATTGGAAATACAATTCGTTCAGACCTTTGCAGGAAGAAATCATTTTATCCATTTTGTCTGGAAAAGATACATTGGCGCTTTTACCAACAGGTGGCGGCAAATCTCTTTGTTTTCAAGTGCCCGGCATGGCGATTGAAAATCAAATGACTTTGGTTATATCGCCACTCATTGCGTTGATGCAAGATCAGGTTATGAACTTGAAAAAACGCTCTATTCCGGCAGCATTTATCAATTCAACAATGCATCCAAAGGAAGTAGAAAAAGTCATTCAAAACGCTATAGATAATGAATATAAATTTTTATATGTATCACCGGAACGATTAGAGACAAAATCATTTATTGAAATATTACCGGAATTAAAAATAGGTTTATTGGCTGTGGATGAAGCACATTGCATTTCGCAATGGGGCTATGACTTTCGCCCAAGTTATCTGAAAATATCTGAAATAAAAAAACATTTGTACAATCCCAACATCCCTACTATTGCTCTGACAGCCAGTGCTACACAAAAGGTTATTGAAGACATTGCACAAAAATTAGAATTAAAAACACCCAACATCTTCAAACAATCGTTTGCCAGAAAAAATTTGCACTACATAGTATTGTATGAAGCCAATAAAATAGAACGAATACAAAAGATTATTCAAAAAACAGGAGGAGCAGGAATTATTTATGTAAGAAGTCGTAATAAAACAAAAGAGATGGCAGAAGTATTGAATAGCAAAGGCATTAAAGCAGATTATTATCACGCAGGATTAAGTGGTGAAGAAAAATATTTTAAGCAACAAAAATTTATTGAAAATCAATATCAGGTAATGGTTGCCACCAATGCTTTTGGAATGGGAATAGATAAGCCAGATGTGAGGTATGTGATACATTATGAATTGAGCGATAGTTTAGAAAGTTATTTTCAGGAAGCAGGAAGAGGGGGAAGAGATTTGAAAACATCGTATGCGGTGCTGTTATACACAGAAGCAGATAAAGAAAAATTGTGGAGAATGTATGAGGAAAGTTTTCCTACAATTGAACAAATTAAAAGTGTATACAATCATATTTGTAATTATTATGAATTAGCCATTGATGAGGGAGAGGGAATGGTGTTTGATTTTAATATCCGTGTTATTTCTGAACTGTATAAAATACCATTAAACGTTGTTTTTCATAGTGTGAAGTTTTTGGAAATGTTTGAATTAATATCTATTGAAGAGGAGCATTATCATCCATCGCAAGTGTTTATTGACTCATCAAAAAAAGATATTTATGATTTTTATTTAAGGCATCCGGAGTACGAAGAAATATTTAAAGTTTTATTGCGAAGTTATGAGGGCATTTTATCACAATTTGTTTTTATTAATGAAAGCGAAATTGCTGCCAGAATTAAGCGAGATAAAAAATTTGTTGTCGAACAATTAAAATTTTTAGATAAAGAAGGCATATTACACTATAAGCCGATGACAGGATTTCCAAAAATTACATTTTTGAAAGATAGAATTTTATTGTCCAAATTAAAAGTGAATGAAGAATTGTATTATTTTCTGAAAGAAAGAAGAAAATTTTTGACCGAAAAAATGATTGAATACGCAGAACAAAAACACACGTGCAGACAAGAATTTTTGTTGCATTATTTTGACGAGTTGAATACAGCACCTTGCGGACATTGTGATGTTTGTTTAGAAAAGAAAAGATTAAAAAATATAGAGATACTAAAAGATAAAATTTTTCATTTTTTTCAACAAAAAAATCAGCCGATGAGTATTGAAGAAATTTGCAATCAATTTTCGCAGTTTTCCAAAGACCTTGTTATTCAAGCCATTCGTGAAATGCTGGATGATAATATTTTAATATCAGATAAGAATGAAAAAATTTCTATAAGAAAAAATTAACACAAGACCACAACCACTCCTAACACCATATTATCATAACATTTATTATTGATACATTTCAGCCACTATTTTTTTGTAAAATTTAAAGATGTTTTATCTGCAAAATTTATTTTTATTTCAAACAACATCAAGACCTTTGCCCTATGTACCATTCTGGATAGTTGCATTGCTCTTCATTCAGATAATACTATTGCTTTATCTGTATCTATACTCATCTAAGTTGCTGTGGATGCCTTTGAGGGCTTTAATAGACCATCGAATAAGAAGAGAATTAATGGAGTCCAAAAAATCATTTCAGTACCGATTACTTTACTTACTAGATATTGTCTTTTTTCTTAGTTTTTCTTTTTTATTGTACTTTTTGATGCGAAATAAACAAACCACAACAGAAGTACTTTCTGCTTTACCTTTTTTATTTAATAAACCAGAAATAACCTTATATTTTTTCATTTTAGGTGCAAGTGCATTAATTCTGATTATAAAAAAACAAATCTTTACTGGAATAGCACAATTATTTGATGAAATGCAGCGGTATTATATTTTTATATTTAATATGGATATGCTTCAAAAATTTTTCGGACTTATCCTATTTCCTGTCATATTTGCATATAGCTTTGAGCTCATACAATCGCCTTTTATCTTGAATTTTATTATGACATTAAACATAATAATATATCTACTATTCTTAATTTTAAGCTTTGCTTCTGTGGCACATAAGGTATGGATAGATTATATTAATTTTATTTTGTACCTTTGTGCCCTTGAAATTATACCCTTGTTGTTTTTTCTGAAATTATTATTTAATTCATAATGAGCAAAACCAAGAAAAATACAGTAAATCATAAAAATTCAGAGACAAAAAAACGTTCTGTAAAAAAAACGGCTACTCAAAAAGAAACAAAGAAAAAAACATCGCTTCCCAAAAACCAATCGGTGCAAAAAAAACTTGGAAAAAATAAACCAACAGTTCAAAAAACAAATCCTGACAGCAAACAACAAAAAACAAACAAAAAAACAAAAACCAATTTATCTGATAAAAACAATACACGCGTTAATCCAACCGTCGACATAAATGAAACTCTCACCAAAATAATAGCCACTTCCAATATGCTGGAAGAAGAGAAAACAAGTAAAATCCACAACACAAAAAAAAATAAAGACCTTTCTACTACACCTACAGAAGCATCCGGCGACGATGTACAAGTACTAAAAAAGAGAAGAAAACGAAAAAAGAAAGTGAAAACATGGGAAGAAAAAGCCAAACAATTGCCCACTTTTGAAATTAGCAGTTATCCCAAATTACCAGTAAAAAATATCCTCATTACTCAGGCCAAACCTTCTGAACTACAAAATCCCTACCAATTACTCATTGATAAATACAAAGTTCAGATTCACTTTCGCCCTTTTATTAAAGTAGAAGGACTGACCGCACAAGAATTCAGAAACCAAAAAGTCGATGTTTTAGAATATACCGGGATCATTTTTACAAGTCGTTTAGCCATTGATCATTTTTTTAGAATTATCCATGAAATGCGTGTGACTTTACCCGATACCACCCGCTTCTTTTGTCTCAATGAACAAATTGCTTATTACATGCAGAAATACATGGAATTGAGAAAAAGAAGAATCTTTTGGGGATTAGGACCAATAGACGATTTGAAATCTATACTAAAAAAACATCCGGGCGGAAAAATTTTATTACCTGCCTCTGATACCATTCGGGAAAAAGTCATCGGTATTTTAGATTCCATGAATTTACAATATTCTGCTGTGGACGTTTACAAAACTGTTCCGGAAGATATTTCAGATATAAAACCGGAAAAATTTGATATGATTGCTTTTTTTACACCCATTGCAGTAGAAGCATTACACAAGCACTTTCCTAATTTTAAACAAAACAAAACACGTTTTGCAGCTTACAGTATTTTAACCGCTAATAAACTCAAAGAACTGGGCTACAGAGTAGACATATATGCCCCCACTCTCGAATTTCCAAGCATGGTCAATGCCATCGCCCATTATCTTTTGCATATAAAAGAAAAAAAATAATTTTCTTCACTCTCTTACAATCTCTTTAGTTGACATGTAAAATGCCTCAAAAAAGGTGGTTCATAAATAATCTTAAACCCTTTTGATTTCTTACTGTTTTTTTTCACTTCCTCAAATACTTCCAGGATATATTCCACATGGCTTTGTGTGTACACCCTTCTCGGAATAGCCAGTCGCACCAATTCCCACTGCGCCGGCTGAAATTTTCCATTTATTTTCTTCCCAAACATTAAAGAGCCAATTTCAACTGTTCTGATACCACCACTTACATACAAATCACACACCAATGCCTGTCCGGGAAAATGTTGCGATGGAATATGTTCATACATTCGCTTAGCATCTACATAAATAGCGTGCCCTCCAAAGGGCTTTAATACAGGTATTCCCGCTTTCTCCAAATGTTCTCCTAAATACGCCGTGCTGCGAATACGATAATGTAAATAATCTTTATCAAATACTTCCTGCAAACCGACCGCCAAGGCCTCCATATCTCTTCCACTTAATCCGCCATAAGTCGTAAAACCCTCCGTAATAATCAGTAAATTCTGACACTTTTCTGCCAAACTCTTATCCCTTAAAGTAAGAAAACCACCCATATTCACTAATCCGTCTTTTTTGGCACTCATTATCGCCGCATCTGCATAGCGAAACATTTCCTGTGCAATCTGATAATACGATTTTCGTTCGTATCCTTTTTCACGATGCTTGATAAACCAACTATTTTCAGCAATCCGACAACAATCCAACACCAATAAAGCACCATATTTATCACAAAGCTGTTTGGCTTCTTTCAAATTCTGCATACTAAGGGGCTGCCCGCCTCCACTATTATTCGTAACTGTCAGGATAACCGCCCCTACCTTATTTCTATGCTTTTTCAAAAGATGATTCAACGCTTCCAAATCAATATTCCCTTTGAAAGCATATTCAGAAGCCGTATCTTTTGCTTCCGGACAAGGAATATCAATCGCCGTCCCACCTGCATATTCAATGTTAGCACGCGTGGTATCAAAATGTGTGTTGCTGATAAATACATTTTTACTTTGTGCCAAAACCCCATACAAAATCCTTTCGGCCGCCCTTCCTTGATGCGTCGGAAAAAAATAAGGCATACCAGTGAGTTGATGTATCACCTTTTCTAATCTGTGATAACTTTTTGCCCCCGCATACGACTCATCGCCTTGCATCATAGCCGCCCATTGATGCTGACTCATGGCGGATGTGCCACTATCTGTAAGTAAATCAATAAGGACATATTCGGAATCTATTTGAAACGGATTGTAAAATGCCCTTTTAAGTATTTTTGCTCTTTCCTGCTTGCTTGTAAAGCGAATGGGCTCTACCACTTTAATCTTAAAAGGTTCAATAATGGTTTTCATTTAAAATTTTTCCGCAAATAAGAGAGAATAAGTAAAATCAGAATATGATTTAAATCAACCATCTGATAATTCTTGCAAAATTTAAAGTCAATTAATCCAGTAAAAAACGAATTGCTGTTCACAGTGTGTTTTATTTTTCTGCAAAGCAGGAAGCACTTTACTTACTAAATAGTACTAAAAAATTTATTCACCCTTTGAAAATGAAATTATTTGAAAATCCACTTTAAATAATTTTAATTTGCACCCAATATCATAAAATCTAAATTATGGAATTTCCTGAAAATTTAAAGTACACAAAAGAACACGAATGGATAAAAGTAGAAGGAAATATTGGAATTGTAGGCATAACAGATTTTGCTCAAAAAGAACTGGGCGACATTGTGTATGTGGATATACCAACCATCGGAGAAATCGTAAATAAAGAAAGCGTATTCGGCACCATTGAAGCCGTTAAAACCGTCTCCGACTTGTTTAGCCCTGTTACAGGGAAGGTTTTAGAATTTAATTCGACTCTGGATGGCAATCCTGAAAAAATCAATCAGGATCCTTACGGCGAAGGTTGGATTATCAAAATATCCATTGATAACCCAGACGAATTAAACAGTTTATTAAGCGCAGAGGACTACAAAAAAAGCATTCATCTTTAATGCTTTGACTAAAAGAACGTGGCTTAATAATACTTTAAACTTCTGTTTCTTCTTTATTACTTTTAAGAGTTTGTCTAAATCCTGTAAAAATAACAGGAAGGGCTGTAAGAACAATAAGTGCTATAAAAACGTAAGCAATGTGGTGTTCTATCCACTCAGCATAATAGGAACCAAGATAATACGCTATGGTACCTAAACTGCCAATCCATAATACAGCACCACTGATATTATAAACCAAAAATTTTTGAGAAGGTACCTGGATAACTCCTGCTAAAATAGGTGCAAACGTACGCACAATCGGAATAAATCGCCCTACAATTAATGTCATAGCACCATACTTATCATAAAACAGTTTGGTTTTTAAAATATGTTTTTTCTTAAAAAACCAACTCTCTTCTTTTTCGTAAATTTTATAACCCACTTTTTTTCCAAACCAGTATCCTGCTGTATTACCCAATATAGCCGATACGATCATGAACAATGCAATCACCGGAAAAGGCAAATTATACAACCATTCCGGATGCGTGGCGGCAATTATCCCGGCTATTAAAATCAAATTATCACCCGGCAGAAAAAATCCAAAAAACAGCCCTGTTTCAGCAAAGATAACAAAGAGTAAAAGCCATAATCCACCATAATGCACAATGCTTTCAGGATCGGTTAATGTTTTCAAAAATTCCCACATCGGCGTAAAGGTAGAGGTTTAATCGTACATTAAGTACATTTTTGGAAATTTTAATTTTTGATAACTCCAACCCAAATATCAACTTACTAATCCCCATCTACTTAAGCTGTTTCTTATTTTACTCGCCACAAAACAAAAAGGCACTAAAACACACACCAGAATTTTTTTAAACCATAAAACCTTCTGAAATTTATACAGAAATCCATACTTCTCTGCCCGCCTCTGCAAAAATAAACCCGTCAAAACCACAAGATTAATCAACGTTTTCCGCTGAATAAATTCAGGTCTAATACTATCCAACACTAAAATATACCTTTTATAGTCACTCTCGTTCCATGCCTCGTGTTCTTTAGCATCTATAAATATCAACCACTTTCCTTCTTCCCAACTTCTTTTTTCATCTTCTACCCTAAACCCACAGGTCGGTAATTGGGCCGGTATCACTAAGCCCAAATGACAACGAAAAATCCCGTTCGTATCTCCACAATGAGGATAAATTCTGGTATGCGGCTCTAACAAATTAAACGAAGCCGATACAAGATTGGGAATGCTATTGATAAATGCCGTAGTTTTTGGAAAATGCTTTTGATTAGAATAAAACTCTAATCCCCACCATTTTAAAGAAACAGTTTTCCACCTTCTCACATCATCAGACATTTTTGTATTAAAATACGATCGAAGCGAATGATGAGATAAATAGTTCAATAATTCTTCCCGTATTTCTTTTGCTACTTTCTCCCCATCCTCTGTCCATTCAAAAAAAGAAGTATCAACAAAGCTTTCTTCCTCAGAAGAGTATTGAGCATCTTTTGACAAAATGCTAAACCATAATTTTTTGGAGCGTGAAAATTCAGCCATTCCTTTCTTTTACTTTAAACATTTTATTTTCCGGAAGTAACAAAAATAATAAAACTAATCCTGCTATAAAAAAAACACTTAAAACAGGTACAGAACGTCTTAATCCACCAAAATACTCGCCAATTAAGCCAAATGACAAGGTTCCTAAAATCATTCCTATTTTCTCAAGCACGTCAAAAAAACTAAAATAACTGGCGTGATCCTGTGTTTCAGGTAATAATTTGCTATAGGTGGATCGTGAAAGCGCCTGCGTGCCCCCCATGACAAAACCCACTAAGGCGGCTACCACATAAAACTGTTCAGGATAAAACACCTGATAATACGTATACAAACAAATCACAATCCAAATACTAACAGCCACTATCAAGGCCCCAATATTGCCCCACTTGTTTGATAAAAATGAAAAAAAGTAAGAACCCGCAATCCCCAAAAACTGAATGATTAAAATGCTGATAATTAACGCTGTTGTTTTAAAGTTTTCGGACGGCCAATAAATTTCTTGTCTCGCAAACAATACCGCCATCACCATGACCGTTTGCACACCCATGTTGTAAAAAAAATAAGCCCCTAAAAATTTTTTAATAGATAACTGACGCATAGCTTCTTTCAATGTCTGGGATAATTCTACATATCCTTTCCACAACAGATTTCTGGACGAATATCCTTTGCCGCCTATAATTTCCGGTAATCTATAGAAAGTAAACTGAGCAAATCCTAACCACCACACCCCTACTAAAAGAAAAGTGTATTTTACCGGCACTTTGAATGACATAATGAGCAGCAAACAAAGGATTAATAAAAGTGAACTACCAAAATAACCATACGCAAACCCCTTAGCACTCAACTGATCCTGATATTTAACATCCACAATTTCCGGCAAATATGAATTGTAATATACTAAGCTGCCCCAATACCCAATGGTAGCCGTCATAAATGGCACTATACTCATCTCCAATTGTTGTCTGTTGAAAAAATACAATAGCATACTGGATAGGGCGCCCACATAACAAAAAAATTGAAGAAATTTTTTCTTGTTTCCTAAATAATCCGCAATACCACTCAAAAGCGGAACGGTTAAAACAACTACCAATAAAGCCAACGAATACGTCATAGAATAAACCGTCGTGTTTTGAAATTTATGCCCTAAAAATTCCACTATAGTGCCGCTGTATTCTTTTGTTTCAGGATGGTGCGAAGTGATGTATTCATAATAGTTGGGGAATATAGCCGATGTAATAACCAAAGGAAAGACAGAGTTTGCCCAATCATAAAACACCCAGCCCTGCATCACTTTTTTATTGTTTTTTACCTTCATGATTATTCGTTTTTCAAAATTTCAATTTCCACTCTTCTGTTTTTAATACGTCCTTCCATAGTATTGTTATCACCAATAGGCATTGTATCACCAAAGCCCTTAAAATACATTTTATTTTGTACTCCCTTTTCAATAAAATACAAAAACACAGATTTGGCGCGTTCTTCCGATAGTTTCATATTTTTTCTTCTACTTCCGGTATTATCACTATGTCCATTGATTTGTACCATCCACTCCGGATGTTGCTGCAGATATTTTACAACTTTATTTAATTCCTGATACGACTCCGGAAGTATATACGACTTACCTTCATCAAAATAAATATTCTTTAGAAGAATTTTATCACCTGCTTTTAGAGTTTCTTTGACTGATTTAATACTATCTGCCTGATGATTTTGTTTTTCAACATACACACTTCCTACAATTTCTATTTCAATCGGTTCTTCAGGTTCTTTCACCGGAATTAACCGGACATTGTCCAGAAAATAGTATGCTTCCAAAAAACCAAATACTCTAAATCCATACTTCAAAAAATTTAAACGAATCATGTCTTTTTTTATCTCTGGCGAAAAGTTTCCGATTGTGATATATTTTTCACCACCATACGCTTTGTAATAACCACTGATTTTTATCCAGCGATAATTATTACTTAAACCCGTTTTTACATTCATTGTATCCAGCATAAATGCTTTATCCACATCTTTTTGAGATTTATAGCCCGTTTTGCTAAACAGCACACCAAAAGATTTTAATACTGCATTGCTCCAAAAAGCCAGACGAAGATACATTTCAAAATAATAAAGGTGTTTGTACTTCAAGGGCTCTACCAACTTCACCTGCGCAAATTCTTTGTAATGTTTCTGAAACCGCAGCCCGATGTAACATTCTCCATCCAACGCTCCCTTCTCTTTGGTGGTATCATTGTCCAATGGTTTTTGATAATAATCCACCGATGCAATTTGTGTCCATGGAATAGCCGATTTGATACTGGAAGATTTCTTTTTATAGTTTTCAAAACTACCATTGGGCACTAAATTTTTATTCCATATCAAATCCTGTGAGAGATATTTTTTATCTAAAAAGAAAAACAAAAAACTTATGTAGAATGCTTTCTTCAAGAATTTTTGAGGCGAATATAAAGGTTTGAAAGCCAACAAAAGATGTTTGTTCTACATTACATCAAAATACCGGCAATGGTAGCCGATAAATAGGAAGCCAATGTACCACAAAGTAAGGCCTTCATTCCTAACTCTGCCAAATCTCTTCTTCTTTCAGGAACTAATACGCCTATTCCACCTATTTGCATTCCCACACTACTGAAATTGGCAAAGCCACAAATAGCAATGCTTACAATCATCAACCCTTTTTCAGTTACCACCGGTACTTTGTGAGAAGTCAAATTGCTGAATGCCACAAATTCATTAATGGTCAATTTTTGTCCCAACAAGGTGGCTACATTATTCACATCTTCCACCGGCGTACCCATTGCCCATGCCATCGGATAAAACAATTTGGCAAACAACCAGTTTAAACTTAAATTCAAATCCGGATTAAAAATATGCCCTATTTTCATGAGCAGCCAATCGGTCATTGTAATAAGCGCTATGAACCCTATGAGCATGGCAATAACATTCATCGCAATTTTAAAGCCATCGCCGGCACCGTGAGTAATGGCATCTATTAAATTGCTGTATTCACTTTTGACTTCTAATTTAACTTTTCCCATGGTCACCGGTGTTTCTGTTTCCGGAAAAATAATTTTTGAGATAACTAAGGCACCGGGTGCAGCCATTAAACTGGCCATAATCAATTTTGGCGCCAGATTCATTCCTGCCTGTGCTCCCATATTGGCATATACTATGAGAATCCCACCCGCAATGCATGCTAAACTACCACTCATAGAAGCCAATAACTCACTCTTTGTCATACTTGGTAAATATGGACGAATCATCACCTGTGCTTCTACTTGTCCTACAAAAGCACTGGCTACATTACTTAACGCTTCTGCCCCACTCACTCGCATAATTTTATTCATTACAAATGCAATCGCAGAAATAACACGTTGCATAATACCAAGATGATATAATATCGCCACCAAAGTTGTTACCAGCACAATCGTTGCCGTTACATTAAACGCAAATACAAATGTATGTGGTGCCCGATAATCCACCACTTCCTGACCAGACAGAGCGGCTAATCCACCATAAACAAAATCAACTCCGCTTTTTGCAAACTGTTCTATTTTCTGCATTCCTTTGCCTAACTGCTCAAAAAATACCTGTACCCATTTCACTTTCATAATCGAAACAGCAATGAAGGACTGTAGTGCCAAACCACTGAGTACCAAACGAATATTGATTTGCTTTCTGTTATTGGAAACCAAATAAGCGATTCCCAAGATTAATATAATACCAATGAACCCCGTTAATCTGTCCATAAATATTTTGGGCTGAAAGATAAATATAGTTCCATAATTAAACACTTCTTATTTAAGAATATCTTGAATATCACATACAGCATCAAAATCTTACTACTGGCATGAAAATGAATTCTGAATAATTAAATCGGCCTGCCTATAATACCTCTTTCGTTCATTTAATTTCTTTTCAATAAATTGTTTTAAGGCGTCTTTAGTCGTGATATTTTTCAGCAAAGGTCTTTTGTCTTTTTCATTCCATAAACGTTCCAACAACACTTCTACTGAAGGCATTAAAGCAATTAACCAACAATTCTCTTTTACAACTTTAAGGGCATTATTAAAACAAATGGTACCACCCCCTAATGCAATCACTCTGCTTTCCTTTATACTAACTACTTCATCAAGATATTTTTTTTCTATTTCTCTAAAATAACTTTCTCCTGCTTCTTCAAAAATTTGTACAATCGTTTTTTTTTCTTTTTGTTCAATATAATGATCTAAATCCATCAAAGGAAGCCCGGCTTGTTGTGCTATTGTTTGAGCAAGTGTTGTTTTTCCACTTCCCATAAATCCTGTAATAGCCAGATGTCTTTTCATATCAACACTCTACAATTTTTTTCTTTTTCATTCCCTGAGTAAGTATAGCATCTATAAACTCGTATGGTTTATATTGATGAATCGCCGCCTGATGATAAATGCACGTAGCGGGTGTCATACCCGGTAACGAGTTGACTTCAATAATAATGACTTCAATATGCTGTGAATTATATATTCTCACAAAAGCATCTATTCTGCAATAACCTTCTACATTCAGAATTTCTGCGGTTTTGCGCAATTGTTCCTTGACATAATCCGAAATCATTTTCTGTTCTTTCAAATCTTTTGAAAAACGCGCCGGCGTAATGTTTTGTCCTTCCCCTGCTAAAAATTTTTCTTCTAAACTTAACACATCGCCTTCTACCAATGCTTCGGATGGCTCAAATACTTCATAAATTCTTTCACCTTTATCGTTAGAGTGTATCAGCATCCCACCGGTTATTTCTAAAAAACGTTGAGCGCCATTCGGTTGAATAAGTTCTTCTATCAAAAAATCCGTCTTTACAGGAATTTCTTCATTAGGTTGGATATTTAAAGTGTTTCTAATTTCTTCCGGTAGTTCTTCGGTATTTCTAAATATCATTTGAGCGTAGGCCTCCAGTTCTTTTTCATTTTTAATTTTTTTGACAGCGCTGCTACAGCCATCATCTGTTGGTTTGGCAATCAAAGGATATTTTATTTCATCGCGTATAATCGTTTTAAGATGATGCGGATATTTTTCCCAATCTTCTTTTCGGATAAGCAGGTGTTCTGCCACTAACAAACCGTTTTTTTTCAATAACTCATTCGTTTGATATTTGTTAATAGTAATAGAAGAACTTTGTGTGTCTGAACCATTGTAAGGTATGTTGTATTGGTTGAGGTAACGTTGCAGTGTGCCATCTTCACCCGGACGTCCGTGCAAAGCAATGAAGACAAGATCGGTCATTTTTTTCAATGCGTTAAAGTCGATCTTTTGTGGGGCTTCCAGATTTCTGAGCTGACCAAATTTTTCTGTAATGTCGGATGCTTCCTGAATAATTTTCCCGATAATAGGATGTATGGTATAATTCAAAATTTTATCCCGAATATCATCGGCATTATCTTTCAACATTAAACGAATGGGAATCGTGTACATTTCAAAACCATAGTCATTGTCTGCTTTCATCAAGAATACCGGGAAGGGCTGATACTTTTCGGAAGAAGATAGTTTTTCATAAACGTTTCTGCCGCTTTCTACCGATATATGTCTTTCGGTGGAATATCCGCCCATGATGACAGCCGTTCTTAATTTATTGGTCTTATCCGAATAGTTTTTTTCAGAGAGATAGTTTTGAAGACGTTCTATAATGGATGCAAATGCATTGGGTTGCAATAATTGCTGTTGTCTTTTTTTGATTGAAATAAAAAGAATGTAGGTAAGAAATTGAGAGGGATTAAGTCCAATTTCGGCGGCCTGATGAAAGAAAAAAGAGGACGGCATCATACCGGAAGTGGTATTGGGATCGTTCAGAAATATCTTTCCTTGTTTATCAATAAATCCATCTATTCTGGCATACACCTGAAATCCAAAAGCTGTGTACATCCGTTGTGCTTCTTCGCGAATCAACTGAATTTGTTCTTCGGGTAAATGAATCGGTGTAATTTTTCTACTCTTTCCGGGCAAGTATTTACTTTTGTAATCGTACAACGTATCTTTTTTAATAATCTCTGTTGGTGGCAAGGCAATAGGTTTACCTTGTTCGTCTTCAATAACAATGCAACTGAATTCTTTGCCGTCAATATAAGATTCAATGATAATCTCATTTTCTGAGTCCAGTGCTTCAATCAATACGTCAGGATGTGTGTCCAGATAGTTGTCTAAAAACGCAATGAGCGACTGTGGTTCATATAGCACAGTGTCCTCAACAATAGCCGGCAATCCGATGTTTTCACGAATATCTGAAAATGTTTTTGCCCATTGTATTTTTTCATCAGCAGAAAGCTTCTTCCATTGATGGGCAGTTAATGTGTAAGCAAAAAAGGCCTTTTCAAGTGCTTTTGTAAATTGATCAAGCTGATCGGATTGAATGACACTTACACCTATTGATGAACCTTGATTAGCGGGCTTGATAACAAAGGGCAATCCTACTTTTTCTTTGGCTGTTTGAAACAAATCTTGTATTTTTTTTGATTTCCATTCGTGTCTTTGAATGGTCAGATAATTGGGAATGTTGAAATTAAACTGTGTCATCCATTTTTTTTGAATGGCTTTATTCATTCCGAATGCAGAGGGTAAAATACCGGAACCTGTATAAGGAATACCGTAAAATTCCAATAGTCCCTGTATTCTTCCATCTTCGCCATTTTTACCATGCAAACACAAAAATGCCACCTCTATCAGAGAAGAGAGTTCTTCAACATTTATTTTTTTTCCAATAGAGTCCACCATTTTCTGCCGTGTGTTTAAATCAAGTGGGCCTAAATTTTCAACATAATATTGAAAATGAATGGACTTATTTTGAAGAGCAGAAACGGGCGGATAGAAATCACGTATAGTGCCTTTGTAAATGTATTGCCAATCCAATATAATAAACTGATGCCAACTATCTACAAAAATAGGGATGGGTTCAAAGATAGATTTATCTAAATTATCATAAACTGTTCTTCCACCGGCAAAAGAAACCTCTCTTTCTCTGGAAGACCCACCAAATAAGATACCGACTTTGATTTTTTCCATAAATTAACTCTCAATAAGTTCCTGCAAATTTGCAACATATTTCAAAAAGAAAATATAAAAATAATTAACAATGGATCTTGGATAATTTTTAATTTTGCGGTAATTATACATTTAAGATTAAATTCAATAGAATCGTTTATTTTCCAAATTACATAAATAATTTTTTTCAGTAAATTTGCACTAACTAAAGTAGTTGTATGCTTATCAAAAGTATTTCCGGTATTCGCGGAACGATTGGCGGTAAAGCGGGAGAAAACCTCACGCCTATAGATGTAATTAAATTTACACTAGCATATTCAGAATGGTTGAAATCACTGTATGAGCCAGTTCCTAAATTAAAAGTTGTCGTAGGCAGAGATGCAAGAATTTCGGGAGAAAGTGTACAACAATTAGTAATACATGCTTTATTGATGAGTGGAATTGATGTGGTGAATTTGGATTTAAGCACCACGCCCACTGTAGAGATGATGGTAAAAGAACATCGTGCTCACGGCGGAATTATCATTACCGCTTCTCACAATCCTATGCAATGGAATGCTTTGAAATTGCTGAATGCAGAAGGAGAATTTGTAAGCGAGGCAGATGGGAAAAGAATTTTAGAGTTTTCAGAAAAGACAGAAAGCTTTGTATTTTCAGATATTCAAAAATTAGGACATTTGTTTTTTGATAAAGACGCTATTGATAAGCATATTGATAAGATATTAGCATTAAAGTATGTGGATGTTAATGCTATTAAAAAAGCGAAGTTTAAAGTCGTTGTAGATGCGGTGAATTCAACCGGAGGAATTGCAGTTCCCAAATTACTAAGAAAATTAGGCGTAGAAAGTATCCTTGAATTGAATTGTGAACCGAACGGGCATTTTGCTCACAATCCCGAACCTTTACCAGAAAATTTGTTAGATCTCTCTTTAGCCGTGAAAAAAAATAACGCCCATTTAGGAATTAGCGTAGATCCGGATGTAGATAGATTAGCACTTATTTGTGAAGACGGAGAGCCCTTTGGAGAAGAATATACCTTAGTGGCTGTTGCAGATTACATATTAAAATGTAACAAAGGAGGAAACACGGTGTCAAATTTATCTTCTACTCAAGCATTAAGAGATATAACCTTAAAATATAAAGGACAGTATTTTGCTTCTGCAGTAGGAGAAGTGAACGTCGTTCAAAAGATGAAAGAAGTCAATGCTGTAATTGGTGGAGAAGGTAATGGCGGAGTCATTTTACCTGAATTGCATTATGGCAGAGATGCCTTAGTGGGAATTGCTTTATTTTTAAGTCATCTGGCCTTATCTAAAAAAACAATTTCTATTCTCAGAGATAGTTATCCACATTATTATATATCCAAAAATAAAGTAGAGTTAGACCACTCACTTTCTACTTCAGAAATTATTGAACATATTAAGAACAAGTATAAAAAATATCCACAAAATACAATAGATGGATTAAAGATAGAGCTGAACAACAAAGAATGGGTTCATTTAAGACAATCCAATACAGAGCCCATTATTCGCATTTATGCAGAAAGTCAAACACAAACCACTGCCGATAATCTGGCTAAAAAAATGATGACTGATATTAAAGAATTTATTCGTGAAAAACAAAGCAGTTTATTATGAAGACAATTTATTTAGATAATGCTGCCACCACACCCATTAATCCTGAAGTTCTGGAGGCCATGTTGCCTTATTTAAGAGAAGAATATGGTAATCCTTCTTCCATACATCAAATAGGTAATCGAACGCGAGTGGCTATTGAACAAGCACGGAAAACAGTGGCAGAATTATTAAACGCCCATCCATCCGAAATTTTTTTTACATCGGGTGGAACGGAAGCAGATAATACAGCACTTGTGCAATCGGTATTAGATTTAGGAGTAAAAGTTATTATCAGCACACCCATTGAGCATCATGCGGTAGAACATACCATTCATACATTAGAAAAAAGGGGATGGATAAAATCTATATGGCTTTCTGTGAATCAATATGGGCAAATAGACCTTGATGAATTGGAAGAATTACTGAAACAGCAAACAGAAAAAACATTGGTTTCAATAATGCACGCCAATAATGAAATTGGCACACTTAATCCTATCAAGCGAATCGGAGAAGTATGTAAAAAGTATAATGCTTATTTTCACTCAGACACTGTACAAACAGTAGGACATTTTAAAATTGATTTACAATCTATCCCTGTTGATTTTATAGCAGCGTCGGCTCACAAATTTCATGGGCCAAAGGGCGTTGGCTTTATTTACATCAATCGTCATACCAAAATTAAACCATTTATCAATGGAGGGGCTCAGGAACGCAATATGCGGGGAGGAACGGAAAATGTGGCTGGAATAGTAGGACTGGCAAAAGCATTGGAATTAGCATCTAAACATTTAGATGAAGATATGAAATACATCAGTGAATTGAAATCCTATATGGTGCAACGACTTAATGAAACCATTCCAGACATGCGGTTCAATGGTTTTACAAATGAAAAATCTTTGTACACTGTTTTAAATTGTTCTTTTCCTCCGCATCCACAAGGGATGATGTTGTTGTACAAATTAGACATTGCGGGAATCTGTGCCAGTGCAGGAAGTGCGTGTAGTAGTGGAAGTAATGTTGGCTCGCACGTATTGAAAGCCATTGGGGCATCTTCTGAAAGGCATGCGATTCGTTTTTCATTCAGTAAGTACAATACCAAAGAAGAAGTTGATAACGTTGTAAATGTGTTAGCAGAAATTTACAGTTCGGTGAAAATTTAAGAAGAGTGTTTTATTAAATCACTTAATGTGCATTGCTTTTTGTTTTTATCTCTAATGTTTAGTTTTTCAGATTTTATTGAGGACTTTTAATACTTCTACTTTACCAGAGTTCAGATGAAAAATAGCGCCCGCCAAAGCAATATTGCCGGCTTTCAGGTTTTTATTAATGATTTCGCTTTTGTTTATCAAAATTTTCATACTTTCTAATACATTATATTCTGCCAATTTATCTTGTGAATTGTTATGGTTGTCTACCTCGTTTTGGTATTTCAAATAAATAGGTTCTATTTTTTCAACCAAATGTTTTAAGTATCCATCTTTGATATTATTCAAACAAGCAGCCATAGCACCACATCCTGTATGTCCTAAAATGAGTAGTAATTTTACACCCACGATATTAACCGCAAATTCCGTACTGGCGATAATATCTTCATTGATCACATTTCCTGCCACCCGGGCAGAAAATAAATCGCCAATGCCCTGATCAAAAATAATTTCAACCGGTGCCCGACTGTCTATACAAGACAAAATAAAAGCAAAGGGCTTTTGCTCTTTTGAAAACTCTGACAATACTTCCAGATGATCTTTGTTAAATGTTAAATTATTAGTAAATCGTTCATTGCCTTTTAGAAGAATTTCCAAGGCGTTTTGTGGTGTAATTTTTTTTCGTTCTTCAATGCTGAGTGTTTTCATATTCTTTAAAGTTTATGTTTGTGGATGAATAAATAGTACATTGAATATTTTTAGATTCAAGAATCTGTTTTTGATTTTGCAATAATGGTATAATATCTAAGTCCGTTCCTTTGTAATATATTTCTACCTGACGCAAATGGGTAATATTATGTAAAACTTCAGTGATTCTATTTTTATTTAAAAAAGACGCCGAATCATCAATTTCCAAAATAATTTTATCTTTTTTTTCTATAATTTTTACTGCATTTAATGATGTCATATAAAACTGTATAATAATAGCAACTATCAATCCTACAAAGGTGCCGATTAATAAATCTGTAAAAAGGATAACAATAATTGTTACCATAAAAGGAATAAACTCTTTCCATCCTTTCTGATACATTATTTTAAAGATTGGTGGCTTACTCAGATTATACCCCACCATAATTAAAATTGTTGACAGAGCAGATAAGGGAATGAGACTGATAACATCCATCAATAATATTACACATACTAACAACCAAAACCCATGAAAAATAGCCGAGAGTTTTGTTTTTGCACCAAAATTTATGTTCGCACTGCTCCTTACTATGACCTGAGTTATAGGCAATCCTCCTAACAAACCAGATGTAATATTTCCTACTCCCTGTGCGATTAGTTCCCTATTTCTATTTGTTATTCGTTTCTCTCTATCCATTAAATCCGTTGCTTCAACAGACAGAAGCGTTTCTATACTTGCAACAAATGCCACTATAAAGCCATAATACCAAACTTTCAGATCCAGAATCCCGGACCATGTAGGATACTTATAATTACCAATAAGTTCTTTTAATGCCGGGATATTAACTAAATGCTCTCTTTGAATAGAATCAGCATCCAATAAAAGAAGCCATTTCACTACTATTATTCCCAATACTACAACTACAAGAGGGGCCTGAATAATCCGCCCTAATTTTGGAAATAGTTTCACTATCTTATTTTGCCAGAGTATAAAAACAATCATACCGAATAAAAAAATCATTGAGGAAGCAGGATGAATATGTTTCCACAATTGTATCAACTCAGAAAAAGTGTTCTCATTATCCGGTTGAACAAATGCTTCATCGCCCTCAAAATCTTTGTCATAACCAAAAGCATGTGGCAATTGTTTTAGTATAATAATTACGCCTATTGCTGTTAACATTCCTGCAATAACAGAAGATGGGAAATAATACGACAATTTTCCTCCTTTTATAAGCCCAAATATCAATTGTAGAACACCTGCCAAACTAACAGCAAGGAAGAATTTTTCAATTCCTCCCAAATCGTTTAATGCCGAAAGACAAATAGCCACTAAACCCGCAGCCGGTCCACTCACACCTAATGCAGAATTACTGATCAACCCTACTACTATTCCACCCACAACGCCGGCTACTATTCCAGTGATAGGAGGTGTACCGCTCGCCAAAGCAATACCTAAACACAAAGGCAGTGCTACTAAAAATACAACTATAGAAGCACTTATGTCTTCTGTATAAATGCTATTTTTCATACAAAAATTTTTTAAGTTAAGAAATTAAAAAGAAACTCTTAAAAAGATGAAAAGACACACTATGATGCTTAAAAAGTAGGTGGTTTAAACAACTTACTCAATACTTCAAGAAAATAATTTTTTGTGTTATCCAGATTTAAATTCAAAGACAGCATTGAATAATAACAACTATATTGTAATTCCAATACACCTTCATATAAAAAATCATTTTCTTTAATATCATCGTTTTTACTTTCTTCACTTGATTCTTCCTCCATTTCAAGGCTTTCGGTAAGCTCTATTTTTTCAAATGATTTATCAAGTATTATCCTATTATAGGATAGAATAGATGCTATTAAAAAAATATTT
>CAZNVL010000035.1:0-21674 GCA_964576565.1 uncultured Flavobacteriaceae bacterium
ATGGTCACACACAGAGATATTACAGACGAAATGATGGAAAAACTTATTCCAATACTCCGAAAGGTATTTTGATACAGAACTATTATAAAAATTTTAGTATTCATCCGAATAAACTTTTTAAGATAAATCACAGCGTTTTTTTACAATTAAAAATTTTGGTTTATTTTTGCAGAAAATGAGAATACTCTTTTTTTTAATATTATTTTTTTCGCTATTTGAAAATCTATTTTCGACCCATATTGTGGGCGGAGAAATTTTTTATGATCATTTAGGTGGTGGCCAATATAAAATTACATTAAAAGTATATAGAGATTGTTACAATGGTATTCCACCATTAGACAATCCTGCTCATATAGATATTTTTGATGCCTCCGGAAATATCGTAATATCCAGAAATGTAAACCTTCTCAGTATAAATCAAATTCCACCGAGTATCAATAATTCGTGCATACTTCCACCCAACAATGTATGTGTGGAAGAAGGTATTTATGAATTTTACGAAACACTTCCACCACTCACAGGTGGGTACTATATTGTCTATCAGAGATGTTGTCGCAATCAAACCATTCTCAATTTAATATCACCAGGTGGAGTAGGCGCCACTTATTGGGAACATATTCCTGGACCAGAAGCATTTCCCAATAGTTCTCCCCGCTTTAAAAACTTTCCCCCTATATTTATTTGCAATGGTTTAAACCTAAACTTTGATCACTCCGCCATTGATCCGGACGGAGATGTATTGGTTTATTCTTTATGTAATGCCTACAACGGATTAGATGGTTGCTGTCCGGTCGTTACTGTTACACCAATTAGCCCATCACAAGGCAACTACTGTAATACTCCGCCACCTACGTGTCCGAACAATTATGCTCCCCCACCCTATGTCAGTGTACCATACTTATCCCCATATAATGGCACATACCCAATGTCTGCTAATCCGGCTTTAGCCATTCATCCTACCACCGGCATTTTAACCGGCAAGCCCAATCTAAATGGGCAATGGGTAGTGAGCGTGTGCGTCAGCGAATATAGAAACGGTCAACTCATCGGTATTCATCAAAGAGAATTTCAGTTTAACGTAGTTACGTGTTCGGTAGCCGTCCTCAGTGCTATTCAGGATCAAACACAAAAATGCAATGGACTTACGGTGAACTTCAGCAATCAAAGTATTGGAGCCACTAGCTATTTCTGGGATTTTGGGGACCCTACAAGTTTAGCAGATACTTCCCATTTGCCCAATCCTTCTTATACCTATCCAGACACCGGAACGTATCAGGTAACGCTGATAGCCAATCCCAACAAGCCCTGTGCCGATACAAGCATAAAAACATTTTATGTTTATCCAAAATTTAACCCGCAATTTATACCTCCACCCAAACAATGCCTGACCAATAATTCATTTACATTTGAAATAACAGGAAACTATGCCAACTACACACAATTTCAATGGAATTTTGGAAACAACGTCATTCCAACTACTGCTACCACTTCTCCTGTAAATAATGTACAGTTCACAACTTCCGGGATATTTCCCATTACTGTAACTATCACCCAACAACCCTGTGATACTGTTTTGTATGGAAATGTTGAAATCATTGCACCACCACAAATAGGCGCCACCCCTATTTCAATGACCACCTGCGTCCATCAAAACATTACTCTGTTTGTGAACGGAGAAAATCTGGAAAACCCCACTTATCAATGGTATTTCAGCAATGGGCTACTAAGCACCGATAGCACACCGGTTGTTTCTTTTTCAAATGCGGGTGTCTATAGTTATTCCGTACATATTCAGAACAATGCCGTATGTAATACGTCGCTCAATGTAACAGCCGTCAATAGTATAACAGTTTACCCGATACCTTTTGCTGACTTTGTTTTTTCACCCACACTCACTACTATTTTTGACCCGGACATTACTTTTATGGATATGAGCTGGGGGGGCAATTATGAAAATATAGCCGCTTACAATACTCAATGGCATTGGGATTTGGGCGACGGACATACTTTGGATAATGTCCTACAGTTCATTCATAGCTATGCAGAATACGGCGAGTACACCGCACAGTTAATCGTAACAAATAACTACGGATGTAAAAATTCCATTTCTAAAACTATCCGTATTCTTCCGGAATTTCGATTTTGGGTTCCGAATGCATTTAGTCCTAATAATGATAATCTGAACGATATTTTTTTACCAATTGTAATAGGAGTAGAAGATTATTTGCTGGAAATATATGACCGGTGGGGTGAAAAACTTTTTTCAACCCCAAATTCCAAACAGGGCTGGGATGGTTATTACAAAAATACCTTATGCAAAGAGGATGTTTATATATGGAAAATTCGTTTTAAAAATGTGGTAAGCAGAAGATACGAAGAACACGTCGGACACGTTACTCTATTAAAATAAATCAGATAAAAATTTATTTTTTCTTCTTCTTACTTTTTCTGTTAAATAAACTATTGAACTCATATTTATAACCCACTCCAAGCCCCTGAGTGTAAGGACCACCGCTGATAGTCATTTGTGTATTATTATTGGTACGATTAAATCCTTTGATAAGCCAATGCCCCGACTCATCTAATTTGTACTCAATATTAATATCTCCGATAATTTGAGACGCGTTTTGTGTCTGATTATTATTGACACCAAAACTGCCATCAATAGATAATCGGTTATTAAACATTTGTTTAGACATTGTAAGTTCCATTTGCTGGCTGCTGGATTGAGAGCCCGGATTGTAGTTCACTCCAATATCTACAAAATCGGATATGCCTTTTAAGGCACTGCTTAAACGATTGGATAACATTTCACTACTATTGGCAGCTAGTGCAGAACCTGCTGAAACACCGCCTGTATTCGCGTATTGCAAGGGAGTTACAAAACTTTTAAGCAACAATAGTGAAAAAAACTGACGATTGAGTTCATTTTCATCAGAAAGCAATAATTGTACTTTGGACTTTGTGGCTGCATCTACCTGAGGCACATCTATATTAAAAATAATCTCCGGTTGAATCATTTTACCTTGAAGAGTAAGCTGTGCAATAACGGGGTACCGTCTTTTATAAGTACTTGTTGAATCATACGGGAATAAAGGTGCCAAAGATGCTTTTTGTACATAATTAGCATTGACATCAATTACCGTATTGTAAGGATTGCCAATAAAATTTATGGTACTTCCTTCTTGTATTTCAAATTTTTTATTAAGAATGCTTTCTAATGTAAATAAATACGTGCCGGAACGAATAGTATATTCACCATTCATTTCAAATTTTCCAAATGAATTGATATTCATTTCTATGACCCCTTCTCCTTTTACCTTTACTCCATCACCGGTTTTATCATTAAATACCACTTCTGCCTGTAAATCCTGGGTTGTGTTTAAGATAAAGTTCATTTGAAGCCCTGTTATTGTAGTGGTTGTTTTCTTCTTAACCATCGTATCATTGGGGTTGATAAATCGTACAAAACTATTTTCTCCCACTTCTTCTGCGTGACTAAACGATAAGGTAAATCTGGAATTTTTCTTTGGTGTAAGATTGGCTTCAATATTCATATTATTAATAAAGCCATAAATTCCAATTGTTCCGGCGGCATAAATTTTTCCATAATATTCCTTGTTTAAAAGTGGATTGGTATTCAGCACTAGCAGGTTTTTAGCTGTAATGTCAAAATCCAGTCGCATATTAGAAAAGTTGTTGTGAAAGATATTTCCATTCAAATAACCTGCCACTTCTTTATTTCCATAATTATACAATGTCAATTCATCAAAACGAATTTGATCGGGCATAACGTCAATGTTACCAATTATTTTATGATACGTGTTCAGGTAATCGGTTTTAATTTTTGAGTCCGTTAATTTAAATTTTCCCGAAATAAGCGGGCGCGAGGGGGTGCCTTTAATTTGCCCTTTACCATATAAAAAGGCATAATCAATGGTCATAATATCTTTAAGTATTGGATTGAGCATAACAAGGTTAAATGGTTTGGCTTCAATCTCAATATCCAAAGCACTATCTTTTTTATCTGTATAATAAACTCCTTCAAATAAAAGATATTTGAGCTGTGCTTCATTTTCTTCACCAAGTATATTGGAATAATCATAAGATAAATTCCCTTGTAAAAAAAGAGATTTGTTGAGGGGTTGGTAAGCCGTGTAGATTTTTATATTCCCTATAAAATAATTATTTAGATATAAATCTTTTACTTTGACCTTGGAAGAAACAATAGATTTTTTTAATGTTTGATGCCATACAGCGGTCCCATTCAGTGTGCCTTTCAGATGTGTTCCATAGTCCGCCAATAAAGGGTTTAATTGATGTAATTCAAAATTTTCAAACGCTATTTTTAAAACATCTTGTTCGTTATTGTGCAAAGAACCATCTATCACTATTTTTTGGTTTTGCCGTGTCAGTTCTATAGGGAAAACATCTATATTGAGTGCCGTATCAATGACAATAGGGTTCAATTGACTAGCTATCCAGACCTCCTTACCCACCGGTATTTCAAAAGCATCCGGAATAATATAAATAGCGTGTGGATAGAATAGTGTGCTAAAACCTAACTGTCCATTATACGTATACTTCACCGTATCTTTGAATGTTTTCCATTCAACATTGGTGCGTGCCGCCCTGTCTCTGGAATGAGAGCAAATGGAAATATCCTGCATTGATAAACTATCCGATAAATGTAATTTACTAATTTTAAATACAGAACTTAATTGTTGATGAGCAGAATGAACTAATAAATCATTATGAATAAATTGTATTTTTTCATAAGCAATTAAATCGGATTTAAAGTTTAAGAATAGTTCCTGATCTTTAGGGTGATAATTGATAGTCAAATAAGAACCAGCATTGATAAATAATTTTTTATTTGTAAGTAAATCGCTGATGGGTTCAAAGTTTTTAATTCTAAAAATCAACTGAAAAGTATCTTTGCTAAGTTCTTTATAATTGTGCTTTTCCTTCACAAAAGAAGGATAAAATGTATTCATAAAATGATTTATATAGTAATCGGATTTGGTTAAATCAAATCTACCTTCTATGTCCAGATCAATAAAATCAGAATGTAAGTAAAAAGTTTTATGATGCTCGTTGTCTTGTTTTAATTTTATTTTCGGATTTGAGAAATAATATATTTTATCTTTTGTATCATACTGAATATTATTTAAATCAATTTCTCCGGACACATCGTCAATAGTTTCACCAGATAGTTTAATGACGGCTGTGCCGGATAAAGAACCATCTTTGGTATCTTGTATCAAATGTAATTGATTAAGATTAAGTTTTTCTATAGAAGTAATAAAATTCATATCCGGTATTTTGTTATCAAAATTGATTTGTCCTGTAAATGAAAATTGAGCATTTTCATCCGATGATAACAAATCTCCTGTAAATTTTTTCTTATCAAGATTTAAATCAGCAATAATGTTTTTGTAAGCATAATTATTAAACTCAAGTTTTTTGATATTCGCCTGTATATTTGTTTTCATTGTTTTAAAGATAGTGCCTTCTCCGTTTAATATCACCTCGGCTGTAAATCGTCCTACATTTTTTTGTTTAAAGAACTTTCCGAAATGAAACTCATTAAACTTAAAATTACCATTGTAGTTTAAATCATTGGTAACACTATCAATAGACAAAAGCGTATTAAGCACTATATCTCCAATTTCTGTTACTAATATCCCTTTTATGTTCATCTGATGGTAATATCCCCGAATAGCCCCCTTAAACGTTACTAAGCCCGTATTATGAAATTGTTTAGGTAATTCAATAAATTCTTTTTTATCAAAAGGGTATAAAGGAATCTGTTGTATAGACGAAGCATTGGTAATCATTGCCCGGCTTTGAATATCAAAAAAAGTGCTGTCAATATCCGGTAATCCTTTTAATGCAATATCGCCTTCTATTATTGTTCCGGCATAATTTAAATGTGCCTGTGAAATATTTAAATCCGGTATTTTACCTTTTACGTGTCCGCTTAATTCAACAAAATTATCCCATCCCTTCAGTTCTTTTGCAAAATGATACAAATCCGCAAAGTGTATTTTGGTCGGAGAATGTATATCGGCGTCTATGTACAAATTTTTGATAGGATCTTCTATTAACTTATCAAAAGATGGGTAACTCAGCATCAAATGCCCTGTATACGTGCTTCTTGAAGTATTAAAAAATAGATCTTTAAATAAAATGTTTTCCTTTGTAATCCGGACATTCGAATGCCATTTCTTTAAATTAAAACCACTTTGTTCTGTTGCAGATAAATGTTTTATCTGAAAATACACTGTATCTTTTTTTTGCTTCAAATAATCTATTAATAAATTAAGTCGCGTTAGTTTAATATGATCAAAATTTATTTGCGATGAAATTTTTGTATTGTATTTTTCATCTTTGTAAGAAAACTGTGCATCTCTTAATTCAATAGATTTTAATTCAAACTCAAATTCTGAGGTATCCTTGGAGGGCATTGTGTCATCGGAAGTAAAATAATCGAGTAATTTTTCGTAATTAAATGTTTTTTGATTTTTATAACGAACAATATGAATGACCGGTTCATTCAAAAGAATTTTTCTTACAATAAGTTTTTGATGCACAATAGAACTATATTGAATATCCACGTCCAAATCTTTCAAATAAATCATCGTGTCTTTTTTGTTGTCTTTAATGGCAAGATTCACCAAATGCACATTGTGAAACAGGTCAATGGAAACTTTATCAATTTTAATTTCCAATCCTACTTCTTTTGATAAATAACGGGTCAATAATTGGGCTATTAAAGTTTGAAAAACCGGTGCGTACATTAAAAGCATTATCGTAATAAAAAGTAATAATATCAGATTGAAAATCAACACTAGTATTCGCCTTAATGCTACTTTGCTAAACAATTTATTTTTTATCCAATACAATACAAAAAGAAAGAATGGAACTTTATTGTGTTTTTTATTTTCCATATTATTGAGTGCTAAAAATAAGTAAAACAAAGGATTAGTAATTTGACAGACAAAAAATTTTGGATAATTTTGCAAAACTTATGCCGGTATATATTCTCGCCATAGAAAGTAGTTGTGACGATACATCGGTAGCTGTATTGAAAAATGACGAGGTGCTCAGTAATGTAACGTGTAATCAATTGGTACACGAACAATATGGCGGTGTTGTACCAGAACTGGCAAGTCGGGATCATCTGAAAAACATAATACCTACTATGGATAGCGCACTCACCAAAGCAAATATACAATTGAACCAATTAAATGCAATTGCTGTTACAAAAGGACCGGGACTAATAGGTAGTTTGCTGGTAGGTGTATCCACTGCCAAAACACTTTCTTTAACGCTCAATATCCCACTCATTGAAGTAAATCATTTACAAGCCCATATTTTAGCACATTTCATTAAAAATGTACATCCCCATAAAAAACCTGATTTTCCTTTTATTGGATTTATTGTAAGCGGTGGACATACTCAGCTGTTACTTGTAAATGATTTTTTAAACTATACGTTATTAGGCGAAACATTAGATGACGCAGCAGGAGAAGCTTTAGACAAAGGCGCCAAACTATTAGGGCTTGGATTCCCAGGCGGTCCCGCCATAGACAAAATAGCAAAAAATGCCAATCCCAATGCTTTCCCATTTCCACTTGCCACTGTCCAACCAATGCATTTTAGTTTCAGTGGCATAAAAACAGCCCTTTTATATTTAATTCAAAAAGAGCAAAATTTAAACCCGGATTTTATTACAAGCCATTTAGCCGATCTTTGCGCTTCCTATCAGTCCGCCATAGTCAAAATGCTTATTCACGGCTTAAAGCAAGCTATTGACCAAACTAACATTCGTCAAGTAGCCATTGCGGGCGGTGTATCCGCTAATTCTAAACTGAGAGAGGAACTAGTTCTATTCAGCCAGAAACATAATGTCGAACTTTTTATCTTGCCCAAAGAATATTGTACAGATAATGCCGCCATGGTAGGAATCGTTGGTTATCATAAATATTTAAAACAAGAATTTGCTTCACTTGACATCATGCCGGTAGCAAAATGGGAAGATATTATCAATACTTCTAAGCATGCCTGAAATTATTTATCAGTTACAAACACAGGATTTTTTGATTGTAGCATGGGCATTTCATAATCTGGGCGCCACATTAAGCAATAAAGAAAAAAGTATGTATTATAAAAATTTTTTAAAAACAGAACTTCCACATATCACCCATAATTCTAACTGTGAATTGTATTACAACGATAATAACAAACCCTTTATTAATGACCCAATCTATCAAAGTATCTCTATCTCACACACCCAACATTATTTGGCAATACAATTACACTGCTTGCCTATTGCAGGTATAGACCTTGAATCACAAAGACCCGCCTTGGTAAAAATTCAACATAAATTTTTGACAAACGAAGAAATACAATTAGCGCAACATACTCTATCTACCTTATGCCTTCTGTGGACAGCCAAAGAAGCACTGTTCAAAATTCACGGAACAATCAATATATCATTAAAAAAAAATATCAGAATACTTGAAATAAATAATAACATCATTCACGCTGTATTGATACACAATCGTGTTAAGGAACATTATCTTTTACAATCCCATTCTTTCAATGAATATTTAATGCATTTAACTTATGTGGTCAAAAAAAATTAAACACCTGCTGAGTAGAAAGAAACACCGACCTAAAATCATTGTTCTTATTGACCCGGATAAATTCAATAGAGATGTATTACATTTGGCTAACAATTTAAAGTTTGTTGATCTTTTTTTTGTTGGTGGAAGTCAATTAAACGGCACCAGTGTACATTCTACTATCAAAACTATAAAACAACACTCTAAAAAACCCGTCATTATCTTTCCCGGCGATGAAAGTCAGATTAGCCCGCTAGCAGACGGTATTTTATTTTTATCTCTTGTTTCCGGCAGAAATCCGGAATATCTTATTGAAAAGCAAATTACAGCCGCACCCATCATTCAAAAATACAAGTTGCCCTTTTTACCAACGGCCTATTTACTGATTGATGGGAAAAGCACCTCTACCACCCAAAAAATAACTCAAACAAAAGCCTTACCACAAAATAAAACTATAATTTTTCAAACCTCTTTAGCCGCCGCTATGCTGGGAATGCAAGCCATTTATCTGGAAGCCGGCAGCGGAGCAAAAAAAACAATTCATCCTAAAATTATCCAACATCTCAAATCAAAAATACCTCTTCCTTTAATTGTAGGCGGCGGTATTCATTCTATCCAACATATCCAACAATACACTACAACGCCCGCCGACGCACTGGTTATTGGTAATGCATTAGAAAAAAATCCATTATTTTTGACTAAAATTAAAAACTACTTCCAATGGAAATAATGCTATTATCCCCCCAAACAACAAAAGAAAAAGAAATTGACATTATTATACAACTTTTTGAACACGGGCTCAACACATTACATCTTAACAAACCGGAAATGAGCACCAAAAAAATGAGAGAGTATATTTCTCATATTCCGAATGTTTTTCATAATAGAATCATTATCCACTCGCACCATCACTTAGCGTTCAAATTTTCCTTAAAAGGCGTTCATTTCACTGAGCACCATCTCAAAAGAACCTTTAAAAACTGGTGCTTTTTTCAAAAAGAAAAATTATTCAATAAAAAATTTATTCACACTCGTTCCTACAGAAAGTTATCCGATATATTTAATCCGGAAAAATACCCTTTTGACTATTATATTGTCAAAAATGTTTTTAATCCCATCACAAAAGATTTTAACATTGGCTTTCATCCATTAAGAATTGAAGAAATGCTTAAAACAAACAAAAAAATTGTAGCCAGAGGTGGAATTGATCTACAAACAGCACAGAAAGCCCGTGAGTTTAAATTTTATGGTGTCTGTTTATATTCCTATATATGGAAAAGCGAAAATCCGATACAGAATTTTATTAATCTAAAACAAACATTGAATACTCCTCAATTGTAAATCCAATCCCCATCTCACAAGCCACCACAATCTTTAATCCCAAAATTCGTAATAAACTTCGTTTGAAATAAAAAAACAATGAACACCCATGGAAATAAAAAATAATTTTAATCATTGATCTAAATTAAAAAATGCAGTATAATTGCAAAAAAACCAGAATATGAGTACTTTAAAAAGAATTATGGTATTTGTAACAAGTAAAGAAGCCAAACTTTATTACAAAGACAATGGGGAAATACACTCTGAAACCATTGAATCACCTATCACTCACAAAGACGATAAAATCCCGGGAGAAGGAAAAGATACTTACAAATTTTCTGCTACACACGCTTCAAATAATGAACACAAAAAAAACCATCAACATCAAAACGAAGAAGCACAATTTATTAAGACCTTAGAAAACAAACTTGAACCATACGACATCATTTATATTACCGGACCCGGCACCTTGAAAAACAAACTCAATAATCACTTATCCGAAAATAAAAAATTTTCAGACAAGTCCATTTTTGTAGAACCCGCCAATAATCATCTTACCGACAATCAAATAATGGCTAAAGCACGTTCTGTCTTATATTAAAATTATTAGAACTATGATGGATAAATTTAATCGATCCACACATCCTCTCAAAAAATTTGGTGTTTACAATAACATATTAGAAACTATTGGAAATACGCCCTTAGTAAAAGTAAATAAAATTACAAAGGATTTACCAGGCGAATACTATATTAAATTAGAAACCGTTAATCCCGGCAATTCGATAAAAGACCGCATGGCCTTAAAGATGATTGAAGATGCTGAAAAACAAGGTTTATTAAAGCCCGGCGGTACTATAATAGAGGGAACAAGCGGAAATACAGGAATGGGATTGGCCATCGCTGCCGTATTGAAAGGTTACAAATGCATCTTCACTACTACCGACAAACAAAGTAAAGAAAAAATAGATGCCTTAAGAGCATTTGGCGCCGAAGTCATCGTATGCCCCACCGATGTAGAACCCGAAGATCCTAAATCCTATTATTCTGTTTCCTCCCGACTTGCCAAAGAAATACCCAACGCCTGGAAGCCCAATCAATACGATAATTTAAGCAATACTCAAGCACACTATGAACAAACAGGACCTGAAATATGGGAACAAACACAAGGTAAAATCACGCATTTAGTAGTGGGCGTCGGTACTGGCGGCACTATTAGCGGAACAGGCAAATATCTGAAAGAACAAAATTCTAACATTAAAGTTTTAGGAATTGATACCTACGGCTCTGTATTTAAAAAGTACAAAGAAACCGGCGTATTTGACAAAAATGAAATTTATCCATACATCACGGAAGGAATCGGTGAAGATTTTTTACCCAAAAATGTAGATTTTAACATCATTGATCATTTTGAAAAAGTAACAGATAAAGACGCCGCTATTATGACCAGAAGAATCGCACGGGAAGAAGGTATCTTTGCCGGAAATAGTGCTGGTGCGGCAATGGCAGGCGTATTGCAGATGCAAACATTTTTTGATAAAAATAGTTTTGTAGTTATTATTTTTCACGACCATGGTTCAAGATATTTAGCTAAAATGTTTAACGACGACTGGATGCGTGAAAGGGGCTTTCTGTCTTTTTCAAAACCAAAAGCAATAGATCTTATTCAGCATCATATTCAGAAAAAACTCATTACGGTAGATGAAAATCAATCCATTAAAGATGCTTTGTTGTTATTTCAACAATACGATATATCACAAATTCCTGTAAAAACTAAAAATACATTTGTCGGCTCGTTAAATGACAATTTGGTATATCAAAAAATAATAGAAAATCCGGAGTTGAAAAATGCCCGTGTTAAAGAGATAATGCAAGAACCCTTTCCGATTGTAGATTTATATTCTACCATAGAGGATATTGCCAAACTCATCACAAAAGATAATCCCGCTGTGCTGACAAGAGATATGTTAGGCGAATATCATATCATTACGAAGTATGACATTATTCAAAGTGTAGGCGGCACGTAATTTTTCCTTGTTTTCAAAATATCGTTTTTTCAGATACTTTTGCACTTACTATTTTTCCTGTAATGTGGTATTTTGTTTTTCATTTAAATTATGTTTAGGGCTTTATGTCTCCAATACAGCAATTATTAAAAAATAAAGATTTTGTGTACTTTGTATTCTTACGCTTGTTTCTGACATTAGGAATACAAATGCAAATGAGCACTATCAGTTTACAAATTTATTATGAATACACAAAAGAAGAACTCATGTTAGGACTCATCGGGCTGGCGGAGGCCATACCCTTCATAGCCATGTCTTTTTATTCTGGTTATGTAGCCGACACTTTCAATAGGAAATGGATCATTTTTGTTGGCACGATAACTTTATGGAGCACTGCTGTATTTTTAATCCTTTTTACAGAAACTTCATTTTATCTTTTTGAAAGTAAACCTCTGTGGGTGTTATATGCTGTCGTGATTATGTTTGGTGTAAACAGAGCATTTATGGCTGCGGCTATGCAACCTTTTCTTACGGAGTTTATTCCAAGAGAATTGTACACTTACTCTTCTTCTATCAACAGCGGGGCGTGGCATTTAGGGGCTATTTTAGGACCTGTTTTGGCTGGTATTGTTTATTCGTCGGCACCCCATGCTGCTTTAATCAATTATTTTATAGTGGGCATTTTATATCTTTTAAGCTGGATATGCTTGCTCATGATAAAACATAAAGGGAAGAAAACTATAGAATGGTCGCAACAAAACAATATCCTGGGAAGTATCCAAGAAGGCATCTCATTTGTCCGAAAAAGTAAAATGCTTTTTAGTGCTATTACTTTAGATTTATTTGCTGTATTATTTGGAGGAGTGAGTGCTATCATTCCGGCATTTACAGATAAACTATTACACTTAGGCCCCGAATATTATGGTTTACTAAGAACTTCACCGGCCTTAGGGGCCTTGATAATGTCTTTACTACTTACCGTCTATCTGCCAACAAAATCTGCTGGCCGAGTGTTGTTGTATTCTGTTGCTCTTTTCGGCTTTTTTACGATATTATTTGGTTTGTCAAGAAACTATTGGTTGGCTTTCTGGATGCTCTTTTTTACAGGTGTTTTTGATAGCGTTAGCGTGGTCATTCGGCACAGCATTCTTCAATTGTATACTCCTGATCATTTGAGAGGACGCGTAACCGCCATTAATGGTATCTTTATTGGTTCAAGCAATGAAATAGGTGCTTTTGAATCTGGCTTAGCCGCCAGTATAATGGGATTAACTGCTTCCATTATTTTTGGAGGTGGGATGACCATTCTCATCGTATATTGGATACACAAAACAAACCCTGATTTAATAAAACTGGATTTAAGTAAGTGCTAATACTTTTTTTACCATTTTAAAAGGGGGCAACTCTTGATTTAGCTGCCCATCGGATTTAAAGTTTTCTCCAACAAGAACTATAAAAGAAAAATATCAATAAAGAAATATAAACGGCTCTGTTTATTTTACGGTCTTTCTGATCTGCTTTTTATTTAAATATCTCTGCTGATTTTAGCTTCTATACTTTTGGTAGCATGTGGCACACTTTTTAAACGTTCTTTAGGAATTAATTTTCCGGTCACTGTGCAGATGCCATAAGTTTTATTTTCTATTCTTAAAAGTGCGTTTTGTAAATCAACCATATATTTTTCCAGTCGTGCTAATTGTTGTTCTATTTCTTCTTTGGTCATAACGCCCGAACCATCTTCTATCATTTTGAAAGTAGGCGATGTATCGTCAATACCATTGTCGTCTTGATTAGTAAAATACTTTTTCAACTGATCGTAATTTTCTTTAGTTTCTTTTAATCGTTGCAAAATAATTTCTTTAAACTCTTGTAGTTCGCTATCTGAGTATCTTGCTTTAGCATTCTTCCCTGACGTTACATACGGCTTTGGCTCGTCCTCTTTTTTAGTAACATAAACCTTTTTAGTGGGGTCAATCTGTAAAGGACGATTTCGGATAAGTTCTTCCATTGTCAACGGATGTTGTGTTTCTGGTTGTACCTGCTTTTTTCTTCCTCTGGTTTTGGGCGTATATTCTTCTTCCTCCTCTTCAATAGTATCTATGTCTGCAATAATGGGTTCAATATTGCTTAAATCAATTTCTTCCACTTCAGCTACTTCTTCATCTTCTTCTACTAATGCATCGTCTTTTTCAAATTCTTCTTCATCCAACAACTCATCGTCTTCATTGTATGTTTTTTTAGTTTTTGGTTTACTGTTAGTTTGTTTACTTACTCTTTTTTTCTCTTCTTTTTTCTGTGCTTGTTTTTTGTCTTTAGATACAGTTACTTTTTTTGTGTTACTTGTAGAAGATTTTTGCTGTTTTACTTTTTGCTCTTTCTTTTCTTTTTTAGAGGCGGTGTCCGTTTTTTTGCTGGATTTCTTATTCATAGTAGTACGGGATTTTTTATTATCAGAAGTTTTTTTTACTGCTTTTTTCTTATCATTTTTCTTATCATTTTTTATTTTTTTCTTTGCCATACCTATTGATTTTTAAGATGAATGATGTCTTCTTTCAAAATACTATGTTTTTATCATAGCATTCGTTGAAGATATTTTTTGAAGTTGTATGTTTACATAGATATTATCGGCTAATTCGTCAATTTGAGATATAGTGTCAGAATGTTCAAAGTTTAATTTTTCGCATAAAGTTTCATTGCAAATATACTTATTATATTCATTGATAACATCAGAAATTATTGGATAATTAGATTGTATTTGAATACTGATTCTATCGGTAATGTCTAATTGTTTTTCTTTTCGCAGATTTTGAATTCGGTTAATTAATTCTCTTGCCAGTCCTTCTTTGTATAACGCATCTGTGATGGTTATATCCAATGCTACTGTAATATTATTTTTTGTAGCTACTTTCCATCCTGGGACATCCACCGGAATAATCTCAACATCCTCCTGTGTGAGCGTCAAAACGTCTTGTTCGTGTTGAACAACGAACTGACCGTTTTGTTCAATTTCCTGAATGGATTTTTCTGCATTGTTAATAAGATAGTGTTGTAAAAATTTAGTGTGTTTAGGATATTTTTTTCCAACCGATTTGAAGTTTAATTTTATATTCTTGACAATTTTAATCTTCGTTTCATCCACCACTTCCAATTGCTTCACGTTCACCTCGTTAAGAATAATATCTTTCACACTTTCTATTTTTTTCTTAATATCTTTACTTAAAACAGGAATTTGTACCAATGCCAGAGGTTGTCTTACCCGTATGTTTTCCTTTTTACGAATAGATAAAATAAGCGAAGAAATGGTTTGAGCCAGATGCATTCTTTCTTCTAATTCTTTATCAATATCTGCCTCCAAAATCTTTGGAAAGTCCGATAAATGCACGGATATTGCTGTATAAAGAGGATGATTAGCAAGGACGGCATTTCTGAGATTTAAATACAGCCATTCGCCAAAAAATGGTGCAATGGGTGCTATCAGATGTGACAATACATATAAATTGAAGTGCAATACTTCATAAGCAGAAATTTTATCTTCTGTGTGTTCATTTTTCCAGAACCGGCGACGTGATAATCTTACATACCAGTTGCTTAGATGTTCATCTACAAACTCTTCAATAGCACGTGCGGCTCTATGTGGTTCAAAGTTTTCATAATACTCGGACACCTCTTTGATTAAACTATTTAATTTTGAAATTATCCAGTTATCTAATTCGTGCCTTTTTTCTTTTGGTATAGTAAGTTTTTCAGAAGGGGTAAATTGATCTACATTGGCATACATGGCATAAAACTGATAAGTATTGTAAAGTGTTGAAAAAAAGTTTCTCTGACATTCCAGTATTCCATTCAAATCAAACTTAAGATTATCCCATGGGGCAGCATTGCTTATCATGTACCAGCGAGTAGCGTCTGCACCGTATTTTTCCAGTGTTTCAAAAGGATCCACCACATTACCCAAACGCTTACTCATTTTATTTCCATTCTTATCTAACACTAGCCCATTACTTACCACATTTTTATAGGCAATACTGTCAAATACCATTGTGGCAATAGCGTGAAGTGTAAAAAACCATCCTCGTGTTTGATCTACCCCTTCGGCTATAAAATCTGCCGGGAAAAGACCTTTCAAATCTTTTGTTTCAAACGGATAATGATGTTGTGCATAAGGCATTGAACCGCTGTCAAACCATACATCTATTAAGTCGCTTTCTCTTTTTAGTTCCACTTCAATATCGTTTTCATCTTTAAGTATAAATACAATGTTATCCACAAATGGTTTATGCAAATCAAGTGTTTGAATGCGTTCACTGGTCATTTTTTTTCTGGAATTGTTTTCAATATAATATCCTTGTGCTATAAATTCTTTTTTATCAGAAAAACGAATGGCTTTACATTCTATTAATTCTTGTCTACACGAAACTACTAACTCATATTGAAGAGATTTATCCCGCCAGATTGGTAAAGGAATCCCCCAAAAACGAGAACGGGATAAATTCCAGTCGTTGAGATTTTCAAGCCAATTACCAAATCTTCCTGTTCCTGTGCTTTCGGGCTTCCAGTTGATTTGTTTATTAAGTTCTACCATCCGATCTTTAACAGCCGTGGTTTTAATAAACCATGCATCCAGAGGATAATACAACACGGGCTTGTCTGTCCGCCAGCAATGTGGATAATTATGTTCGTACAATTCTTTTTTGAAAAGTTTACCTTCTGTTTGTAATTTCAAAACAATTCTTTCATCCACATTTAAATACGCTAATTTTGATGTATCAGAAATAACGCACCTTAATTTTTCTTTTTGTATAGACAAGTAGTATTGTTTTTCTTCTTCTGTCAAATAGGCCTCTTTTACGGGTTCTTCGCCATATAAAAAAACATCGTCTTTCACTTCTTTTGTAAACCTTCCCTTGGTATCCACCAAAGTCAGTGAAGGCAAATGGTGTTCTTTGGCTACCTTAAAATCATCTTCTCCAAAACTTGGCGCTATATGTACAATTCCTGTCCCATCCTCTGTTGTAACAAATTTTCCTGTAACGATTCGAAATGCTTTGCCTTCTGGTTTTACGAACGGAAGTAATTGCTCATACCGAACATCCAATAAATCCTGTCCTTTGAATTCGGCTATCACCTCATAAGGTATTTTTTTCTTAGAAATGTCTACCTCTTCAAAACCCAAACGGCTGTTTTCTAATGGAAAATATTTTTGTAACAATGGTTTAGCAAGAATAACAATGATTTTTTCAAGAGCATTCTTTGTTTTAGGATAAGGTGCATACGTTTTTACAGCCACATACTCGATTTCCGGATGAACCGCTAATCCTGTATTTGATGGAAGCGTCCACGGCGTAGTGGTCCAGGCAAGTGCATAGACCGGTAAATGATGTTGAAAAATGGAAGTAACATTAGAATAACACACTCCTCCACAATTTTCTTCCAATAGCGGCGGAATTAATTGAAACATTACAACAGCACTCCTATCTTTTACAGGTTTGTAACAGCCCGGCTGGTTTAATTCGTGAGAAGATAAGCCCGTGCCGGCAGCAGGCGAGTAGGGCTGAATGGTATATCCTTTATACAAAAGCCCCTTGTCGTAAATTTGTTTGAGCAGCCACCAAACACTTTCAATATAATTATTATCATAGGTTACGTACGGATTCTTCATATCTACCCAATAACCCATTCGTTCGGTCAGTTGTTCCCATTTATCTGTATACTGCATCACGGCTTCACGACATTTTTGATTGTATTCTTCTACAGAAATTTTTTTTCCAATATCTTCTTTCGTTATACCAAGTTCCTTCTCCACTCCTAACTCTACTGGTAAGCCGTGTGTATCCCAACCGGCCTTTCTTTTCACCTGAAATCCTTGCATGGTTTTATATCGGCAAAAAATATCCTTGATAGTTCTGGACATTACATGATGAATACCCGGCAAACCATTGGCACTTGGGGGACCTTCATAAAAGACCCATTGCGGTGCATCCGAACGACATTCTATTGACTTTTCAAAACAATGATTTTCTTTCCAATACTTTAAAATAGTTTGGTTTATTTCAGGTAAATTAAGCTGTTTATATTCTGTATATCTCATAATTCCGTTCTAAAAAAGAGTGGCTAAAATAAGCAATTTATTTTATTCAGAAAAGTGCCAATAACTTTCTATTAGATAAAAAAGATGCATTATATTTTTGTTCCAAAATACTTAATTAATTTATGCATAATGTTAGGAAGTAATGATAAACTTCTTTTTCTAATTCATCCATTGTTTATTAAAAAATCCTTCATCTTTTTCAACGCTATATATCTATGCGACAATTGATTTTTAACTTCTGCTGATAATTCTGCCAATGTATTATTAAAACCATTTGGAATAAAAATTGGATCATAACCAAAGCCATTCTTTCCTCTTGGATATTCTGCAATCCTGCCATCTACTCGCCCTTCAAAATAATAAATAGTACCCTTCCATATTAAAGCTATTACACAGATAAAATAAGCACTTCTATCTTCCAAATCATTCATCTTTTCTAAAACCAGTTGAATATTTTTTTCATCACTTTTAGGTTCACCGGCAAACCTCGCTGAATACACACCCGGCGCTCCATTTAATGCTTTTATACACAAACCACTGTCATCTGAAAACACATTTAATCCGGTCTTATCAAAAACATATTTTGATTTCAAAAATGCATTCTCGTGAAAAGTTTTACCGGTCTCAGGTATTTCTTCAAAAATGCCAATATCTTTCAACCCTTTCAAGAAAAATCTTTCTCCCAAAATTTCTCTTATTTCCAGAATTTTTCCAGAATTTGCCGAAGCTAAAACAAGTTCTATCATTCTTACAAAGAATACATTCTTTTGACTAAATCTACTAAACGATTACTATACCCCCATTCATTATCATACCAACCTATCAATTTAATCATATTCCCTATCACACTGGTAAATTCAGCATCCAAAATAACACTATGTGGATTCCCAATAATATCGGATGAAACAAGCGGTTCTTCACTATATTCTAAAATCCCTTTCAACTCGTGTTGTGCAGCATTTCTGAACAAATTATTAACTTCTGCAACATCTTTGGGCGGATGCTTTACAAATAAGGTTATATCGGTCAATGAGCCATCTATTACAGGCACACGAATACCACATCCTCCTAATTTCCCTTTTAACTCCGGAAAAATTTTAGTAACGGCTTTTGCAGCACCTGTAGAAGTTGGAACAATATTCACTGCGGCGGCTCTTGCTCTCCTCAAATCCTTATGCGGTGCATCTTGCAAACGTTGGTCGGCTGTATACGCATGTACCGTACTTACATATCCGCTTTCAATACCATACGACAAAACCACCTTTATCATCGGCGCAGCACAATTTGTCGTACAAGAAGCATTTGAAACAATGACATCCTCTTTTGAAAGAAGAGGATCGTTTACACCCATTACTATAGTTTTTATATCCTCCGTTTTGGGCGGAGCACTTAACACTACTCTTTGAGCACCGGCACGCAAATGTTTTTCTGCACTATTTCTATCCAAAAAAAGCCCCGTACTTTCTAACACTACATCTACATTTAATTCTTTCCAAGGCAATTTTTCTATTTCTTTAATAGCCAATACAGGAATCTTCTTACCATTGATCATCAATTCTTTATCCGATGCCGAAATATCTGCATTCAACTTTCGGTGTACACTATCGTATTTTAATAAATGCGCTAATGTTTTTGTATCTGTCAAATCATTAATAGCCACAATTTCAATATCCTCATTTTGAATGGCATTTTTGAAAAAGCCCCTTCCTATTCTACCAAAACCATTAATGGCTACTCTCATATCTCAATTTTTTGACAAATATACGAAAAGTTGTAAAGATCTGTTTTATAATCGTAATTACTTTCACTTCCACCCTCCTCCCAACGCTCTGTACAAATTAATCATCGCCTGCATTTGTTGAAATTTTGTCTCTACCAATTCGTATTTGGCTTCCAGCGCATCTCTTTGTGTTAAGAGTACTTCCATATAATCTGCCCGTGCATTTTTAAACAGATTTATTGAAATATCTATACTTTGGTTCAACGCATCCACTTGTTGTTTCTTTAATTCAAAAGCATTCTGCAAGTTCTGCACATTCGCCAATTGATTGCTCACTTCTGTATAGGCCTGAATGACTTTTTGTTCAAAATGATACGCGGCTTTGTTTTGCTGAGCAATCGCCGAAAAATAATTCGCTTTCAAAGCATTTCGGTTAACTAACGGATTGATCAATTCGCCCGCAATACCCCAGATAATAGAAGCCGGCGACTGAAACAAATAAGAAGCATTGTACGCATTCCATCCGCCTATTCCATCCAACTTAAGCGAAGGATAAAATTCCGCACGAGCAGATTTTACTTCTAAACGAGTAGCCATTAATTCCATCTCGGCCATACGAATATCCGGCCGATTTCTTAATAACTGAGAAGGAATCCCATTGAGTACTTGTTTCGGCACAATATCCATAAAGATCTTTGAATTCCTTGGAATCGCTTGTGGAAAGCGTCCTAACAAAAAGTTTAATTGATTTTCTTTTTGAACGATCTGCTGCCGCAGATAATAAATCCGACTTTTGTTTTTCAACACTTCTGCCTCAAACCGTTTGACTGCCAATTCTGTGGTACGGGCAGCGGCTTTTTCCTGTTTGACAATTTCCAACGCATTATTTAAAATGTCAATATAATTTTGAGTGATTTCCAGTTCGTTATCCAGCGCCAATAATTCATAATATGTCTCGGCAATTTCCGCAACCAATCGCATTTGCATAAAATGACGACCCTCCTGTGTTGCCAGATATTTATACATTGCGGCTTTTTTGCTGTTACGCAATTTTTTCCAGATGTCTATTTCCCAAGAAAAATTAACGCCCAAAAGCAGATTTGAAAAAGGATCAGGAAATTTTTTATCTTCTGTTAGTAAAACATTTTCTTCCACAGCACCGTTGAATGTGTACCTGCCGGGCTTATCTAAAGAAGCGCCGGCTATTAATCCTAAAAAAGGCAGATATTGTGCTTTCTTAAATCGCACATCATTTTGAGCCATTCGTATTTCCTGAGTGAGAATATTTAATTCCTGATTGTTGGCTAATGCCATTTCAATCAACCGAATCAATGTTGTGTCCGAAAAAAATTCCTGCCATTTTATATCTGCTGAATTGATTGTATCGTTGGATGTAGAATGAGTATATTGCTCAGGTGTTTTCCGATTTTCACCTCGTTGTGTATAAGGCGGCACAATACATCTTTGAAAGATCATTATTACCACCAAACTCACATATAAAAACAAAGCACGTTGAATCATAGAAATGAATTTTAATTTTGAGTGGAAGAATTTGAATTGTCATTATTATCCTCATCTACAGGGAAAGTATCCACACTATGCACGAATGCTTCTGAAAGTGCGGTCTCTTCTTCTTTTTTAATCAATTGCTTACCTTCTGCCCATTTTCCGAAAATGTAATAAATCCCCGGAATGAGTATCACTCCCAATATCGTTCCAAACAGCATACCACCTAAGGATGCAAAACCTATGGTCTTATTCCCAATAGCGCCCGCTCCTTTGGCCAATGCTAAAGGAATTAATCCGGCGATAAATGCAAATGAAGTCATCACAATAGGACGGAAACGAATCCTTGCTCCTTCAACCGCTGCATCCAAAATACTCATTCCTTCTAACTTATGCTTCTGATT